>DATHLN010000057.1:0-4223 GCA_035488115.1 Candidatus Limnocylindrales bacterium
CCGGGCGTACAGCGCGACCAGCACGCCGAACGTCGCCAGCTCGGCGACCGAGGCGGCGACCAGCGAGACCGCGACGACGGGGCCGAAGTGCGGCAGCATGCTGTGCGCGAACGCCAGGCTCGCCACGGCGAACCCGATCAGGGCGGCCGATCCGAACGCGTAGGACGGAAGTGAAGGGAAGCGGGGTACCGGCATGAGGCTCCGTGCGGGCATGGCAGACGCCTCGCGGTCGTCAACCGCCTGTGCACCCGCCATTTCATGCTATCGGCACGACGCCGCGCCCAAGCGAGCCCCGGACCGTATGGTTTTCCAAACACGGGCGTCGGCTCATGTCGCAACCGAGGAGAACCGATCCGGTTCTGTGAAGATGACGGCCCAACACCGGCTCTTGACGGAACGCGAGTTCCTCGAACCGGCCTCTCGCCCCGCCGAGGAGCGGCGGAGCGCTTCCACACCGTAAGGCGCAATGGAACTACAACACGCGACGCCCGCCGTTCTGACGCGGCCGCGACGTCGCCCGGCGCACGACAACCACGCCCGCGCGGAAAAGAGCCGCGCTCCGCACCTTCGCCCGTACCAGGTCGAGGCGCAGCAGGCCATCCTCGAGCACCGCGCGCGCGGCGTGCGCAGTCAACTCGTCTCGCTCGCGACCGGACTCGGAAAGTCCGTCGTCATCGCGACGCTGCCGAAGCTGCTCTCCCTGCGCCCGGGCGACGTCACCGTCGTCGTCGCACACCGCGATGAGCTCATCGAGCAGCTCGTCGACAAGTTCCGCGTCGAGAACCCCGAAGCGCTGATCGGCGTCGAGAAGGCCGAGCGCCGCGCGTCCGAAGAGTGCAGCATCGTCGTCGCGACGGTGCAGACGCTGGCCGAGAAACGGCTCGAGGAGTTCGTCGCGCGCTTCAGGCGCAGGATCGCGCTGTTCGTGATCGACGAGGCGCACCACGCGGCGGCGCCGTCGTACCGCGCGATCGTCGACGCGGTCCTCGGCCAGCGGCCGGAGGCGATGATCCTCGGCTTCACCGCGACGCCGAACCGCGGCGACGGGGTCCGGCTGGTCGACGTCTTCGAGAAGATCGTCTACACGATGGACGCCCGCAAGGGAATCGACGCGGGATATCTCGTGCCGGTGAAGTCGTACGCGGTCGCGACCGGCGTGAACCTCGACGAGGTCGCCTCGCGCGGCGGGGACTTCGTGATCGGGCAACTGGCGCAAGCCGTCAACATCGGGCAGCGCAACGCGCGGATCGTCGCCGCCTACAAGCAGAACACGCCGGACCTCAAGGCGCTCGTCTTCACCGCCTCGGTCGAGCACGCGCGCGACGTCGCCGAGGAGTTCGTCGCGAACGGCGTCAACGCGGAGTGGGCCTCGGGCGAGACGCCGCGCGAGGAGCGCGAGCGGATCGTGCGCGAGTTCCGCGGCGACGGGATCGACGTGCTCGTCAACTGCGGGCTGTATCTCGAAGGCTTCGACGTCCCGTCGGTCCAGGTGATCCTCAACGCGCGGCCGACCAAGTCGACGACGCTCTACACGCAGATCACCGGGCGCGCGCTGCGCCCGCTCGACGAGATCGCGGTCCCGCTCTCGAACACGAACTCCGGCCTCGAGCGGCGCGAGCTGATCGAGAAGTCGGCGAAGCCGGCGGCGATCGTGATCGACCTCGTCGACCAGGCGCACCGCCACCAGCTGGTGACGGTGCCGTCGCTGTACGGGCTGCCGCCGCACATCGACGCGCAGGGCCGGATGACCGCGCAGGTCGCCGACAAGTTCGAGGAGCTGCTGCGCCGCGATCCCAAGCGCGCCGCGAAAGTGCGCAGCGCCGAAGAGATCGAGACCGCGCTGGTCGAGATCGACGCCTTCAACGGGCCGCGCGAGATCAAGCCGACGTTCCAGCCGATCGATCCGGAGAGCCACTGGCGGATGGAGATGCCGCCGCAGAAGACGGCGTACGACCGCAAGGGCCGCGCGATCCCGGACTTCGCGCGCAAGTGGGACCAGTGGGTCGCCGAGGCGCGCCGCGTCGCGCCGCACGAGGACGCCGAGCGCTTCGCGAACCGGATGCTCGACGTGAACCCGAAGTCGGTGCGCTGGGAGAAGCGCCGCATCGACGTCAAGCGCGACGGTGACAAGTTCGTCACGCTGTACTCGACCGAGGATCTGCCCGAGCGCGTGATCGAGGTCGGCTCCTCGCTCGTCGGACTCCTCGGCAGCGCGTACCAGCGCGTCGACGAGATGCTCTCCGGCTACGCGCAGATCCCGGTGAACGGGAACGCGCCGCGCACCGCGCAGAGCAACGGCAAAGCGCCCGCGCACTATGCGCCGCACCAGCGCCACGGCGGCGGCGAGATGAAGAACAACCAGCACCGCGGCCGGCGGCGCCGGCGCGCTCGCCCGACCTGACGCAAGCGCCGTGAGGCGGTTCGCCGGGGCGCTCGCCGCGCTCGCGCTGCTCGTCTCCGTGCCGGGGACTCCCGGCGCATCGCGTGCGGCGGCGGCCGGGCGGCATCCGTGGACCGATCCGGGGCACCTGCGCATCGGCGTGCTGCGCACGATCGACAACCTGAACCCGCTGCTGTCGGGACAAGCCGCGGTCACCGACCTCGCGCAGTTCTTGTTCAGCGGCCTCATCCGGTTCGACGAGCGCGGCGAGCCGATCCCGGACGCCGCGACGACCGTGCCGACGCGCGCGAACGGCGGGATCAGCGCCGACGGGAAGACGATCACGTATCATCTGCGCGGCGATGTGGAGTTCGCCGACGGGCACCCCGTCACGGCGGACGACGTCGTCTTCAGCTGGCGGCAGGTGCTGAACCCGCGCAACAACGTGCCGTACCACTTCCCGTACGACAAGGCGGAGAGCGTCGTCGCGAAGGACGCGCACACCGTCGTCGTGCGCTTGCGCGCGCCGTCGGCGCCGTTCGTCTCCAACTTCTTCCGCTGCGGCGCGCAGGGCTCGATCCTGCCGAAGCACCTGCTCGACGGGAAGCCCGATCTCAACCAGGATCCGTTCAACATCAAGCCGGTCGGGAGCGGGCCGTACATGGTCGAGCGCTACGAGGTGAACAACCGGCTCGAGATGGTCCCGAACCCGCACTGGTTCGGCGGGAAGCCCGGATTGCGGCGGGTCACGTACCGCATCATCCCGAGCGAGAACACGCTGCTGGTCTCGCTGCGCACCCACGACATCGACTTCTACTTCGCCGCGCCCGAGCAGCAGTACCGCGAGCTCAAGGCGCTGCCCGGCGTCGCGGTCAGCGCGATCCCGTTCTCGCAGTTCGAGATGGTGACGTACAACGCGGGCCGCGCGCCGCTCTCCGACCCGCGCGTGCGCCGCGCGACCGCGATGGCGACCGACTGGAAGACGATCGCGCGGACCGTGTACCTGGACGTCGACCTGCCGGACTGGGGCGATCTGTTCCCCCGCTCGCCGTACTACACGCCGCAGCCCGATCCGTCGGCGTACGATCCGGCCAAGGCGCGCGCGCTGCTGGAGACGGCCGGCTGGAAGCCCGGGCCCGACGGTATCCGCGTGAAGGACGGGAAACGGCTCGAGCTCGAGATGGTGACGGTCGCCGGCGCGATCACGCGCGAGAAGGCCGAAGTGGTGATGCAGCAGCAGCTGCGCGCGGTCGGGATCGACATGCAGGTGCACAACGCGACGGCGAACCTGCTCTTCGCGCCGCTCGGCGCGGGCGGCTTGTTCGCGTCCGGGAAGTACGATCTCGGGATCTACGCCTGGACGCAGAATCCCGATCCCGACGACACGCTGACCGCGGGGCCGGACAATCTCCCGCCGCACGGCGCGAACTACTCGCGCCTCGCCGACGCCGAGCTCGGCAAGCTGCAGGCGCGCGGCGCCGCGACGTACGACCACGGCGAGCGCAAGCGCATCTACGCGGAAGTCGAGCGGCGGATCGGCGAGGTGCTGCCGTACCATACGCTCGTCTGGCGCGCGAACGTCGACGCGTGGAACGACGATCTGCACGGCGTGAAGCCGGCGCAAGCGGTGAGCGACTTCTGGAACGTGGGTAGCTGGACGCTGTGACGGCGGGAGAACGACAGATGGACCGGGCGTGGATCGCTCGCAGCGACGAGCTAGCCGACCCGGTGGTGGCGCTGTTCTGCCTCGCAGCGCCCGAGACGTCGTCGCAGCTCGGACTCAGCCCGGCCGACGCATCGACACTCGATCTGCGCGAAGGATGGCGCGACCGGCTCCGCGAGG
>DATHLN010000058.1:0-20234 GCA_035488115.1 Candidatus Limnocylindrales bacterium
CGAACGAGCGGGATCCGGCGCGTCAGCGTAGGGTTGGTCGCGGCGCACGACTGCGCGGGCGCGTCATCGTCTCGCCAGCACGATGACAACCGCATACGCCATTGTCTATGGTGGAGCGATGCTGCGAGAAGACCGGCACGCGGAGCGGTTGCGCCGGCTTTGGCGCATCAATGCCTCGCGTAGCGGTGACGCGTTCTTTCGTGCCGTCCTCGATGACGCAAGCCGGCTGCTGCGCGAGGGAACGACATTCTACGGCGTCATCGCGCACCTCGAGGATGGGGACGTGGTGGTCGAGGCAGCGACCGAGGGATTCTCCGGCCACGACATCCTTCGCCCGGGGATGCGCCGACCTATCGCCGACACCTTGTTGGGGGCGCTCCTCGGTGATCCGTCGACTCGGTCGCATCGAGACGTTGGTTCCCACGTGTGGCTTTCCGAGCGCGAGGGCCGTCTGGCACATACGCCGTGGCGCGCCGCGATCGGTACGCCGTTCACGGTCGGCAGAACGGCGTACTTCCTCGGGTTTGCCTCTCCCGAGCCGCTCGATGAGGGATTCTCCGCGCTCGATCACTCGTACGTCGAAACGCTCGCAACGCTCTGCGCGGCGCACCTTCAGCAGCGCGCGCAGTACGAGCGTCTGCGGTACCAGGCGGAGCACGATCCCCTCACAGGTCTTCTCAACGCGGCCGCGTTCCGTGCCCGCGGGATCGCCGCCTACGGCGCCGGACGCCGATTCGCCCTTGCCGTCGCGGACGTCGACGAGTTCCGAATGGTGAACGAACGGCTCGGGCATCAGACCGGCGACGCGTTGCTCGTCGAGGTCGCGGCCCGGATGGCGCAACGTGCCGCGCCGGCGGACGTCGTCGCACGACTCGGCGGCGACCACTTCGGGATCATGATCGACGGCGCGCACACCCGTGCCGACGCCGAACGGCGGCTTCACGTGTTCTCCGAGGCCTTCCGCGAGCCGTTCGAGACCGGCGATCGCGATCGAAGTCAACGCATCTCATTGACCGCGAGCATCGGAATCGCGCTTTCACCACAGGACGGCGACTACGAGGACGTCTTGGCTCGTGCCGATGCCGCCGTGTACGAGGCGAAGCACGCCGGACGTGCTCGATGGGCGTTCTTCGACCGGCGCATCGAGCGCAATTTGAGCTGGAACCGGCGCATGAAAGACGAGCTGATGCACGCCCTGCTGCACGACGAGCTCGTCCTGTATTTCCAGCCGCACGTGGAGCTCGCCACGGGACGCGTCGTCGGTGCGGAGGCCCTCGTGCGGTGGCAGCACCGGGAACGCGGGCTCCTGCCTCCCTCCGAGTTCGTGCCGTTCGCCGACTCGCACGGCCTCGCGCACCACCTCGGCGCGTGGGTGATGCGCGAGACGATCAGAATTTCGGAACGCTGGCGCGAGGAGGATCCGGACTTTACAGCGTGGTTCAACGTCTCACAGCGCGAGCTCGTCCGCCCGCTGCTGGCGCAGCGCCTGGAGGATGTGCCGAGCGGCTTGCGCGGGATGGGCGTCGAGATCACCGAGGGCGCCGTGTCAGAGAACGCCGCCGACATGGCGCACGCAATCGCCATGCTTCGCGAGTCCGGCTTCGCGATCGCGTTGGACGACTTCGGTACGGGCTACTCGTCGCTGTCCCACCTTCGCCGTCTGCCGATCGACGTCGTGAAGATCGACCGCTCGTTCGTGGCGGGGATCCCGGACAACAAGCACGATGTCGCGATCGTCGAGGCGATCACGTCCATAGCGCGCCGCTACGGCTATTCGACCGTCGCAGAGGGCGTCGAGACGCCGCAGCATGCCGCCTTTCTGAGCGCAGAAGGGTGCACGCACGGCCAGGGATACCTCTACGCGCCGCCGATGCCGGCGGAAACGTTCGAAGGATGGCTGCGCGAGAGTGCGCAGTCCGCGAACGGCGACGCCCGCCGCGACTCATAACGGCGCGCCGGCAGGTGGCGGGCGCCCGGCGTGCGGAGCACCCCCGATGATCGCCGCGCTCGCCCTCTCGGCGCTTCTGGGCGCCGCCACGCCGCCACCCCGTCCCGGCGCGCCGATCGAGCACGCGGTCCACGAGAACTCGCTGGTCGGCGACTTCATCGTCCCGCGCGACGCCGCGCGGCAGCCGGCGGTGATCCTGCTCGGCGGGTTCGAGGGCGGGATCCCGGGCGACGCTTTCACCTTCGCGCGCCAAGGCTACGCGACGTTCGCGGTCGCCTACTACGGGACGCCGCCGCTGCCGCAAGCGGCGGACCAAATCCCGGTCGAGACGGTCTCGCGCGCCGTCGACTGGCTGGTCGCGAACCCGGAGGTCGACCCGAACCGGATCGGGATCGTCGGAATCTCGCAGGGCTCGGCGCTCGCGCTGCTCGCCGCAGCGCGCGACAAGCGGATCAAGACGGTCGCCGTCGTCTCGCCGACGGCGTACGTCTGGTTCTCGCCGGCGTTCGACGGCCAGCCCGACCGCTCGTCGTGGAGCGAGAACGCCGGCGGGCTCCCGTTCATCCCGCCGAGCTCGATCCAGGAAGCGGCACTCGGCCGGGCGTTCGACGCGGGCGGGACGTACGCGTTCCGCGACCTCTACGACGCCTCGCTCGCCGCCGCGAAGCCCGCGCTCGTCGCCAAAGCGACGATCCCGGTCGAGCGGATCCCCGCGCCGCTGCTGTGCGTCGCCGGCGGCGACGACCGCGAGTGGGACAGCGCCGACGCCTGCGGTGTGATCGCCGCGCGGCGACGTGCCGCGCACGCGGACGGCGCCGACCGCGTCGTGATCGAGCCCGGCGTCGGGCACATCCCGGCGCTGAGCGGCCACGCGCCGGACGACGTCATGCCGGCGGGCAAGCTGAAGATGCGCATGGGCGGGAACCTCGCCGCGAACACGCGCGGCCAGGGCGACGCGCTCGGCGCGATCCAGACGTTCTTCGCCAAGACCCTCTGACGCTCGCCCGCCGTGCTTGCAGACCACCGTTCGGAACGTGATATTCGCGGCGCTCGGGGTACGCACACGGCACCGGGGCGTGTGCGCCGGTCGTAAAACACCCCACCCAGGAGAGCCCCGAGCCGTCGAGCCGGGGCTCTCGGCTGTTCTACCAGACCTTGCACATGGCCGCGGCCGGCTTCACCATCGGATCGCCGGCCTTGCAGCCGAACGCGCGCGCGAACTCGGGCATGTTCTCGAGCGTCCCGATCACGCGGTTGCGGTTGACGGGGTGCTCGTTGCTCTGGCCGAGGAACCGCGCGAACTCCGGCGTGTCGTTCTCCGCCCACACCGTCGCGAACGCGAGGAAGAACCGCTGCTCCGGCGTGTAGCCGTTGATCGTGCGGCGCGGTTTGCCGGCCAGCGACTTCTCGTACGCGTTGTACGCGATGCGCAGCCCGCCGAGATCCGCCAGCGCCTCGCCGGTCACCAGCGGTCCGTTCTGCAGCACGCCGGGCGCCGCTTCCATCTTGCCGTACTGCTTGGTCACGCACGCGACGCGCGCGTTGAACTGCCGGTTGTCCGCCGGGCTCCACCAGTTGCGCAGATTGCCGACCTTGTCGTAGAGCCGGCCGTTGTCGTCGAAGCCGTGCGTCATCTCGTGCCCGATCACCGCGCCGATCGCGCCGTAGTTGAGCGCGTCGTCGTTGTGCTCGTCGAAGAACGGCGGGAGCAGGATCGCGGCCGGGAACGTGATGTCGTTCAGCGTCGGCTCGTACTGCGCGTTGATCAATTGCGGCGGCATCGCCCACTCGGTGCGGTCGGTCGGCTTCCCGATCTTCGCGATGTCGCGGCGTGACGCGAACTCGCGGGCGCGCTGCACGTCGCCGAAGTAGTCGTCGCGCGCGACGATCAGCGCCGAGTAGTCGCGCCATCTCGCCGGATACCCGATCTTCTGCACGATCGCGGCGAGCTTCTCCGTCGCGCGCGCCTTCGTCGCCGGCGTCATCCAGCCGAGCCCGGCGATGTCCGCGCGGTACGCGGACCGCAGGTTGCCGACCATCTGCTCGGCGTGCGCCTTCGCCGACGGCGGGAAGCGCATCGCGACGAACATCTGCCCGAGCAGCTCGTCCATCGAGCCGTCGACGACGCGGATGCAGCGCTTCCAGCGCGGCGGCTGCGCCTTCGTCCCGAAGACCTTCTGCTGCCAGCTGAAGTTCTCGTCGACGAACGCCTTCGAGAGCAGCCCCGCGTTCGCGCCGACGTACTGCCAGCGCAGGTACGTCTTGAGATCGGCGAGCGGCGTCGTCGCGAGCATCTTCTCGAGCGCGCGGAAATACGCGGGCTCGTCGACGTTCAGCGCGCCCGTCGAGGAACCGACGGTTCGCAGGTACGCGCGCCAGTCGATCGCCGTGCCGAGCGAGGCCAGCTTCGCGACGGTGTACGGGTTCGTCGTCACCTTGGGGTCGCGGAGCTGCGCCTTCGGCGTCTGCGCGATCGCTAGCGCGCTCTCCACGCGCAGCACCGTCTGCGCATCGGTGCTGGCCGCGCTCGCGTCCTCGCCGACCAGCTGCAGCTCGCGCGCGACGTGCGCGGCGAAGTCTTGCCGGAACTGCTCCGACTTCGCGTCGGTGCGCGTGTAGTAGTCGCGCTCCGGCAGCGAGAGCCCGCCTTGGCTCAGATCACCGATCGTCCGCGAGGAGTTCACCGGATCGGGTTGCGAGCCGTAGCCGAAGAACGGCCCCGCCGCGCCGCGGCGGTGGAAGTCGGCGACCAGCGCGAGCAGCGCCGGCACGTCGTTCACCGCGTCGATGCGCGCGAGGCCGTCCTGCAGCGGCGCCGCGCCCTTCTGCTCGATCGTGTCCTCGTCGGTGCACGCGGCGTAGAAGTCGCCCAGCTTCTGATCGCGCGAGCCGGGCGCCGCGTGCGAGGCGGCCGCCGTTTCCAGCCCGCGGCGTAGCGCCGCGAGGTTGTCTTCGTCGAGCTGGTCCCAATGGCTCCAGGTCGCCTTGTCGCCCGGGATCGGGTGCGACTTGAGCCAGCCGCCGTTCGCGAACTGGTAGAAGTCACGGCACGCCGGGCAGGTCGCGTCGCGGTTCGCCGGATCGATCGCCGCCGCGATTACGGCCGGCGCGGCGTCGAGGCGCACCTCGCCGCCGAGGAAGAGCGCGAACGCGGCGACCACCGCGCAGAGTCGGACGAGCAGACGAAGAGCCGGCATCGGAGCCTCCGGTCGGAGCGAATCTCCTAATTCTTCCGTAGATCCCGGAGATGCTCCTCCTAATGATTGCGGAGGTGTGCCTCGCGCAGGCCGTGGAGGACGAGATGCGGCTCGACGCGCTCGATGCAATCGGTTTCCGCGGCGACGACGGGCGCCATCCCGCCGGAGGCGATCACGCGCGTCCCCTCGCCGAGGATCGCGCGCATGCGCCGGATGAGCTCCTCGGTCTGGCCGACCGCGCCGTAGACGAGCCCGGCTTGGATCGCGGTGACGGTGTCGCGCCCGATCGGTGAGCCGGGCGCGACGAGCGCGACCTGCGGCAGCTTCGCGGTGCGGCCGACCAGCGCGTCGAGCGCGACCTGCAAGCCGGTCGCGATCGCGACGCCGACGTACGCGCCCTCGCGGTCGATCGCGCCGTACGTCGTCGCGGTTCCGAAGTTGATCACGATCGCCGGCGCGCCGACGAACGCGACCGCGCCGATCGCGGCCGCGATCAGATCGCTGCCGACCTCGGTCGGGCGGTCGGTCTTGACGACGATCGAGCGCTGGTTCGCCGCCGTGAAGAACGACGGCTTCACGCCGAAGTACTTCTCGCAGCCCTCACCGAGCGGGCGGTCGACGACGGGGACGACCGACGAGACGACGATCGACTCGACGTCCGCGATCGAGTGGTTCGCGGCCGAGAAGAACGCGGCGAAGAGGACGCCGTACTCGTCCGCGGTACGGCGGCGCGCCGTCGTGACGCGCCACGTGCCGACCATCGCGCCGGACGCGTCGAACGCGCCGAGCTTCGTCTCGGTGTTCCCGACGTCGATGCAGAGCAGCACGTTATGTCATCCTGAGCTCAGCCTGTCCTGAGCCTGTCGAAGGATCGAAGGATGAGAGGGCGACCTGAACTTCACGGCGTTGATGTGGCTGGCGTTCACGATCTCGACTCACCCTTCGACAAGCTCAGGGTGACTCGGAGTGCGACGATTTCATCCCACAACCGGGACGCAAGCTCGCGCTTCGAGCCGCTGCCGAGATCTTTACGACCGTCGTGCCCCCACAGCAAGACGAGATGGTTCTCGACCGCGCCGAAGCCGCGCTCGCCGCCGACGTCGTTGACGACGATCGCGTCGAGGTGCTTGCGCGCGAGCTTCTCGCGCGCGTTCGCCTCGAACGCTTGCGTCTCGGCGGCAAAGCCGACCAGGAACGTCCCGTCCTTGCTCGCGCCGAGATTTGCCAAGATGTCGGGATTCCGCTCGAGCGCGAGCGGCGGTGCGTCGTCGGTCTTCTTGACCTTGTGCTCGTGCGCGCTGGCGGGGCGCCAGTCGGCGACCGCGGCGGTCGCGATCGCGATCGTCGCCCCCGGCGCGCGCTCGCGCACCGCGCGCGTGACGACCGCGCGCGAGCTCGATCCCCTGCGTCCCGCTCGCCGCGTTGGAGAGGAAGCGCACGGGATCGATCGGCTCGCGCGTCGGCCCGGCGGTGATCAGCACCCGCTCGCCGGCGAGATCGCGCGCGCGCTGCAGCGCGGCGGCGATCGCCGCGAGCAGCGTCTCTTCGGCGGCGAGCCGGCCCGCGCCGTGCTCGCGCTCGGCGAGGAATCCCGACTCCGGCTCGACGATCGTGACGCCCCGCGCGCGCAGCGCCGCGAGATGCGCGCGCGTCGCCTCGTGCTCGAGCATCGCGGTGTTCATCGCCGGAGCGACGACGATCGGCGCGCGCGTCGCCAGCGCGACGTTCGTCAGCAGATCGTCGGCGAGCCCGAGCGCGAGCTTCGCGAGCGTGTTCGCCGTACAAGGGACGATCGCGAGCACCTCGGCCTCGCGCGCGAGCGCGATGTGCGGGATCTCGTGAACGCGATCCCAGAGCGAGGTGTGGACCGGACGCCGCGCGAGCGCGGCGAACGTCGCTTCGCCGACGAAGCGCTGCGCGTCCGCGGTCATGATGACGTCGAGAACCGCGCCGTTCTGCACCAGCCGGCTCGCGAGGGCGGCCGCCTTGTACGCCGCGATCCCGCCGGTCACGCCGAGCAGCACGCGCCGCCCGTTCACGGGCTCGCCCCCATGTCATCCTGAGCTTGTCGAAGGATGGGCTGGAAGATCGGCTCGTTGTCGATCAAGCGCGTCGTCCCGGCCCACGCGCTCGCGATCGCGAGCGCCGGCGCGTGCACGTGCGGCGGCACGGCGAACGTCGCCGGATCGACCACGTCCAGATACGCCTCGCGCAGCGGCGCGGCGAGCTGCGCGCGCCCGCGCGCGACGGCGCGCTCGCGATCGGTCTCGCCCGCGTCCACCGCCGCGACGATCTCTTGCAATGCACGGTGCAGCGAGGGCGCCGCCGCGCGCTGTTCCGCATCGAGGTAGACGTTGCGGCTCGAGAGCGCGAGCCCGTCCTGCTCGCGCACGGTCGGCGAGACGACGAGCTCCAGCGGGAGATCGAGGTCGGTGACGACGCGCTTCAGCACCGCGACCTGCTGCGCGTCCTTCGCGCCGAAATACGCACGGTCGGGACAGACGGCGGCGAAGAGCTTCACGCAAACCGTCGCGACGCCGCGGAAGTGCCCGGGGCGCAGCGCGCCCTCGTACACCTCGGCGAGCGGCCCCGGATCGACGCTCGTCGCGAAGCCCGCCGGGTACATCGTCGCCGCGTCCGGCGCGTAGACCACATCGACGCCGGCCTCGCGCAGCGCGGCGACGTCGCGCTCGAACGCGCGCGGGTAGCGCTGGTAGTCCTCGTTCGGGCCGAACTGCAGCGGGTTGACGAAGATCGAGACCGCGACCGTCCGGGACTCTTCCCGCGCGCGCCGGACGAGCGCCATGTGCCCGGCGTGGAGCGCGCCCATCGTGGGGACCAGCCCCAGCGGCCGTTCCGCCCCGGCCAGCGCATCGCGCGCCTGGGCCGGAGTGCGCGCGATCACCATCGCCGGCTCACAGCCGCCGCCTGGTCGGCCAGCCCGGTCCGCGGGGTACACGGACGGTGAATGTCCTCAAGCGCTGATCACGCGAAGGGTCGTGCGCCCGATGACGAACGGTTGGCCCAGGTCGATCGGCTCCGGCTCCCCCAGAGCGCGCCCGCCCAGGCGGGTGCCGTTCCGGCTGGCGAGATCGGCCAACCGTAAGCGACCGTCCTGTTCCTGGTAGAGGCGCGCGTGTTTTCGGGAAATATACCGGTCGATCGTGATGCAGGCGGACGCGACCGCGTCGTCACGGCCGATGGTGATCTCACGCTCGAATGCCCACGTCTTACCGTCGAGCGGACCGCTCATCACCTCGAGGACGTACATGACCGAGCCGCCTTCGCGCGAGCCGGCGCGCCGGTCCTCTCCACAGGAAGAACGCGACCGTGAAAGACGACCAACTCCTCGAGATCGATCCCGAAGCGCTGCGCGCCGCCGAGTTCATGCAGGCGCAGGAGCTGCTGGGCGGGATGGTCGGCCGGCGCATCGTCTCGGCGCAGCTCGAAGAGACGCGCATCGCGATCGAGACCGACGACGGCTCGGTCTACTACTTCTACGGCTTCATGGGCGAAGATTCGTCCGAGGAGTAGCCGAGCGGCGCGCCTCACACTCCTCGTAAGGCGCAAGATACGATTCGAGCCGGGCTGAAAGCCCGGTGTGCGCGGCGTGAGGCCGCGCGAAGGGGTGGGCGATCGTGGCGAGCGTGCACCAGGCGGAAGACTGCGTGGATCTCGATGCGCGCGAGCGGACGAACCGCCCGCTCCTCGCCGCGCCGCATGCGCAGCGCGCGCTCGAGATCGCCGAGCGGATCGTCGCGCGCGCGATCGCGTGGACGAGCGAACGCTCGACCGAGCATCCCGAGACCCTCGGCGGGTTCGCCGGCTGCCTGCTCGTCGCCGAGGCGCTCGCGCGCACCGGCGGCTCGCCCCCGCGCCCGCTGCGCGAGCTCGCGCGCGAGGCGCTCGTCGTCTCGCCGCAACGCCGCGGGCTCTACGACGGGAGCGCCGGGCTGCTCGTCGTTCTCGACGCGCTCGACCGCGACGGCACCGCGTTCGCGCGACCGCGCGCGGCGCTGTGCGCCGCGCTCGCCGAGGATCTGCTCGCGGCGCGCGCGCTCGATCCCGCCGACCGCCCCGGCTTCGATCTGATCCGCGGCGCGGCGGGGAAGCTGATCGCGCTGCGCGAGGTGCCGGACGACGTCGCCGCGCACGTGCGCACGCTCTTCGGCGAGCTCGCCGACCGCACGGCGGAGCGGATCGCCGATCCGGATCCGGAGCGCGCCGGCATCGACATCGGCGTCGCGCACGGGTTTCCCGGAATCCTCGCGGCGCTCAACGTCGCGCTCCCGCACGAACGCGCGCTCGCGCGGCGGTACGTCGACCTGATACTGGCCGTCTCGCACGCCGCGGGCGGCGCGCGCCGCTGGGACGGCGCGTGGTCGCGCGAGCGCACGCCGCCGCCGCGGCGTGCGTGGTGCTATCAGACCGCCGGCGTCGCGGCGGTGCTCTACGACCGCGCCGTCGTCGACGGCGACGATGCGCTGCGCAATCTCGCGCTCGACGCGCTGCGCGCGACGATCGGCGAGCCCGAGCAGGCCGGCTGGGACGACGCGCTCTGTCACGGCCGCAGCGGCGTCGCGCTGATCTACGCGCACGTCGCGCGCGACGGCGATCCGTTCGCGCGCGAAGCGGAACGGCTCGCGCTCGAGGTGCTGCGCCGTTATCGCGACGACGCCGAGTTCGGCTACGCTGCGTTCAATCTCGTCGAGCGGGCCGAGGAGCACCGCCCGCAGTTCCTCGACGCCGCGCTCGGCATCGCGCTGTTCCTGATCGAAGCCGCCGTCCCGTCGGAACGGCGCTGGCTCCCGCTGCTCGGGCTGCGCCCCGAGACGCGTCCGTGATCGCCGGCGAACGTCCCGCGCGGCGCTCCGCGCGGCGCGCCGAGGCGCCGCCGCTCGAGATCGTCGACGCGCTCACGCTCGGACGGGTCACGGCGTGGCCGGCGGCGCGCGCGCGCGAGCTGCTCGCGGCGCCGGACTGGCGCGCGCGCCTCGCCGCGCTCCTGCGCGAGGACCCGCACCTGCGCACCGCGATCTCGCTGGCGAGCGCGGGGCTGCGCACCACGATCGAGCGCGTCGTGCACGGCGCGCCGCTCGCCGAGCGCGAGGCGACGCGCATCCTCGCGTACGCGGTCCGCATGGCGACGCGCACCACGCCGTTCGGGATCTTCGCGTCGGTCGGCCCGGTCGCGTTCGGCGGCGACGAGCGGCGCGTTGAGCCCGCCGCGGCACGCGTCGCGCACGCGCACGTCGATCACGAGTGGCTGGTCGGCGCGGTCGACGCCGTCGACGAGCGCGCGCTCGCGGACGGCGAAGACGTCGTCGTCGCGACCGCGACCGCGCTGCGCCGCGAAGGCGACCGCTTCGTACTCCTCGACGAGCGCAAAGTCGTCAGCGACGGAACCGGGAGCCAGTACCGCAGCGTCACGATCGCCGCGTCGCCGCCGGTCGTGCGCGCGCTCGAGCTCGCCGCGGCCGGGACGTCGAGCGACGCGCTCGCGCGCGCGCTCGCCGACGAGTTCGGCGTCACGCTCGAGCGCGCGCGCAACTTGGTGCGCAAGCTCGCCGATGCGCGCTACCTGATCGCCGCCGCGCGGCCCGCACCGCTCGACGACGCGCGCGAACGGCTCGAGTCGTTCGCACGCACGCAGTCGTCGCTCGAGCCGCTCGCCGGCGCGCTGCGCGCGAGCGCCGGCGCGCAGCGCGGGATCCCCGATCTCGGCGCGCTCGGCGCGACCGTCGAACGGCTGAAAGCGGTCGGCCCCGCCGACGTCGCGCAGCCGGTCTTCTTCGACACCACGCACGGCGCGCTCGCGCTCCCGGAGATCGTGCGCGACGACGCGCTGCGGCTCGCCGAGGTGCTGATCCGCAGCGGTGCGCGCGAGCATCTCGAACCGTTTCGCGAGCGCTTCATGACGCGCTACGAGTCCGGCGAACGGCTCGTCCCGCTGCTGGAGCTGGTCGGCCCGCACGGAATCGGGATCCCGTCGGAGACCAAGGTCGAGCGCCCCGCCTCGGCGCGTCCGCGGCGCGCGCGGCTCGCCGCGCTGATCGGCGCGGCGCTGCGCCAAGGCAGCCGCGAGATCGCGCTGAGCGACGAGGACTGGAACGCGATCCGGCCCGACCTTCCGGAGCCGCTTCCCGCCTCGCTCGAGGTTGGCTTCCACGTTCTGGCGCCGTCGTACGACGCGATCGCGGCCGGCGAGTACCGCATCGTCTCCTCGCCGCTCTTCGCGACGTACGGCGCGGGGATGTCGACCGGGCGCTTCGCGAAGTATCAGGACGAGGCGTTCCGCGCGCGGCTGCGCGCGACGGTCGCCGCCGAAGCGCCGCCCGGCGCGATCACCGCCGAGCCGCTGTTCGTCGCGCAGCGCGCGCGGACCGGGAACGTGATCGCGCACCCGGTCGTCGCCGAGGCGGTGATCCCGATCAACGCCTACGCCGCCGGCGTCGATGCGATCGCGCCCGGCGATCTGCTGGTCGGGATCGCGGAGAACCGCCTCGCGCTGTGGTCGCGCTCGCGGAAGCGGCGCGTGCACGTGGTGTGGCCGCACGCGTTCAACGCGACGCTCGCGCCGCCGCTCGCGCGCTTCTTCGCCTTCGCGGCGCGCGACGGGAACCTGCTGCCGGCGCCGTTCGATCCGGGCGAGCTCGGTCTGCTGCCGTTCGTCCCGCGACTTCGCTGGGGTCGCGTCGTGCTGCGCCGCGCGACGTGGACGCTCACGGTTGCCGAGCTGCGCGAACGCGGTCTCGAAGCGCTCGCGCGCGAGCGCGAGATCCCGCGCTACGCGCTCTACGGCGAGAGCGACAACGTGCTGCTCGTCGACACGCGCGGCGAAGCCGGCGACGCGCTGCTGCGCGACCAGACGCGCGCGAGCCCGGCCGACGATCTCGTCACGCTGGCGGAGGCGGCGATCGACGACGACGACCTGTGGCTGCGGGATACCGACGGCGCGCGGTATCCCGCCGAGGTGATCGCGTCGGTGCGGAGCGGCGCGGAGCGCAAGCCGGCGCGCGCGGTGCCGTTCGCGGCCGACGAGCGCGCGCGCACGCGCACGCCCGCCTCGGAGTGGTGCTATCTGAAGCTGTACGCGAACGACCGCGAGTTCCGCTCGCAGGTCGCACCGCGACTGCTGCACTTCGGCGAGGAGGCGACGTCGTCCGAGCTCGCGCGCGAGTGGTTCTACGTGCTCTACCGCGATCCGGACCAGCACGTCCGCTTTCGCCTGCGCGCGCCGAGCGCGGAGGGCGGTGCGGCGCTGCGCGAGCGCGCGCTCGCGTTCGCCGAGGAGCTCGCGAGCGCCGGGGTCGTCAGCCGCTACGCCCTCGCGACGTACGAGCGCGAGCTCGAGCGCTACGGCGGCGCGGAGGGGATCGAGCGCTGCGAGCGGCTCTTCCACCTCGACAGCCTCGCAGCGCTGCGCGCGCCCGGCGCCGAGCTGCTGAGCGGGCGCGAGCGGATCGACGCGCTGCTGCCGCCGCTGCTCGCGCTCTTCGACGCGCTCACGACCGCGGACGAGCGCGAGCGCTGGCTCGAGTCGCGCCGGCCCGAAGCGAAACCGGCGACGCGCGACGAGTCCGACGCGCTGCGCGCGCTCGCGAGCGCACCGCCGCCCGGCGCGGACGCACACGACGACGAGCGCGTCGCGCTGGCGCGCGCGATCGCCGCGTGCTGCACGCCGGCGAACCCGTATCTCGAGATCGCCGACAGCCTGCTGCACATGCACCTCAACCGCCGCGGCGTCGGCCGCGACGACGAGAACGACCTGCGGAGGCTCCTTTGGAAGGCGCTCTTCGCGCGCCGCGCTCGGCTCACGACACCATGAAAGGACCTACCATGCCGATCGAAATGAGATTCGACGACCTCGACCTGCGCGAGGAGCCCGCGCGCGGCGAGGGCGATCGCTCGCCGCTGTTCGGAAGCAGCAACACCGCGAGCGAGACCTGTACCGCGACCAAGCTCTGCACGAGGACGTGCTGCACCTGCTCGCCGGGCTGAGCGCTCCGCGAGCGCGCGCGCCGCTGCTGCACGGAGCGGACGCGGCGCGCGCGCTCGAGATCGCGCACCACATCTACGCCGCGTCGCTCGCGCGGCTCGCGGAGAGCGCGGCCCCGCCGGAGTCGCTCGCGCGCTACGGCGGCGCCGCGCTGGTCGCAGAGTCGCTCGCGCGCGCCGGAGCAGGCGACGAAACAGCGCTGCGCGCCGCGTTGCGCGAGGCGCTCGTCTTCGCCCCGGACCGGCTCGGCCTCGCCGACGGTGCGGCCGGACTGACGATCGTCGTCGGCGCGGCCGATCCGGAACGCGCGTCGTTCGGCGCCGTGCGCGCGCGCTTGGGCGACGCGCTCGCCGCCTCGCTGCACGCTCTTCCGCCCGGCGACCCAGCGCGAGCCGATTCGTACGACCTGCTCGCCGGCCCGGCGGGACGCGCGGCCGCGCTCGGGCGGATGAGCGGCGAGCCAGTCGAGGCGTTCGGACCGTTCGCGGACGCGTTCGCCGACACGCTCGAAGCGCGGCTCGCATCGAGCGACGAGAACGTCGCGGCGGTCAACCTCAGCGTCTCGCACGGCGCCGCCGGAATCCTCGCGGCGCTGAACCTCGCGCTCCCGAAGGATCGTGCCGTGGCGAGCCGCTACGTCGAGCTGCTGCTGCGCTGCGCGCACGTTGTCGACGGCGCGCACCGCTGGGACGCGGTCTGGCGGCGGCGCGAGACCCCGAGCGCGCGCCGCGCGTGGTGCTACCAGACCGCCGGCATCGCGGCCGTCCTCGCCGACCGCGCGCGGATCGACGGCGACGCGGCGCTCCACACGCTCGCCGCGGACGCGCTCGCGGCGCTGCTCGACGCGCCCGAGCCGGCCGAGACGCGCGCCGACTTCGGGCTGTGCCACGGCCGCAGCGGGATCGCGACGCTCGCGTCGCGCTTCGCCGGCGACGCACGGCTCGTGCGCCGCGCCGAGGAGCTCGCGCGCGAGGTGCTCGACGGCTACGATCCGCGCGCGCCGCTCGGCTACCGTCTCTTCAACGTTCGTGACGGGCGGCTCGAAGACCGAGCGGGGTTCCTCGAGGCCGCGCTCGGCATCGCGCAGTTCCTGATCGATGCCGCGACCGCCCAAGAGCGCCGCTGGCTCACGCTCTTCGGATTGCTCACCGACTGACCCATCCGCTCAGAAAGGATACACATGCCCATCGAAACTCGATTCGACGATCTCGACCTGCGCGAGGAACCCGCGCGCGGCGGCCCCGACCGCTCGCCGCAGTTCGGCAGCAGCGGGTTCACCGAGCTCTGCACGACTCACCTCTGCACGCACGTGTGCTGCACCTGCCCGCCCGCGCTCGAATAGGAGAACCGCATGTCCGCAGAGTCACGCTTCGACGATCTCGATCCGCCGTTCGGCTAGAACGGCTCGCCGCGGTGCTGCGCGCTCATGCGCGCAGCACCGCATCGGCGGCCAGAACCGCGCCGAGCACGGTGTGCTCCGCGATCACGCCGCCCTGCAGATAGACCTCGAACGGTTCGCGCAGCGGCGCGTCGCACGAGAGCTCGATCGTCGCGCCGCTCACGAACGCACCGCTCGACATGATCACGGGATCGACGTAGCCGGGCACCGGTCCGGGCTCCGGCGCGAAGCGCGCGTTCACCGGCATCGCCCGCTGAAGCCCGCGCGCGAATGCGATCAGCCGCGCGCGCGAGCCGAGCCGAATCGCCTGCACGATGTCCGTCCGCTCCTCGCCCGGCGCCGGATCGACCGCGAAGCCGAGCTCCGCGAAGAGCGCCGCGGCGAAGTCGAGGCCGCGCAGCGCCTCGGCGACGACGAGCGGCGCGTAGAACAGGCCTTGCACGAGCGCGCGCCCGAAGCCGAGCGTCGGCCCGAGGCCCGCCCCGATCCCCGGCGCGAAGACCCGCGCCGCGATGCGCTCGATGAGGTCGGCGCGCCCTGCGACGTAGCCGCCCGCCGGCGGGAGCCCGCCGCCCACGTTCTTGATCAGCGAGCCGGCGATCACGTCGGCCCCCGCCTCGAGCGGCTCGCGATCTTCGACCAGCTCGCCGTAGCAGTTGTCGACGAAGACGACCGTCTCGCCGCGCACCGCGCGCACCGCGGCGACGAGCTCGGCGATCGCGCCGATCGAGAGCGAACGGCGCACCGCGTAGCCGCGCGAGCGCTGCACGAAGACGACCGCGGGGCGCAGCTCGCGCACCGCGCGCGCGAGCGCGGCGAGATCCGCCTCGCCGTCCGCGGTCCGCGGCACCTCCTCGTAGCGGACGCCCCGTGTGACGAGCGCGTGCGGCGCGGTCGCGATCGCGTGGCGCAGCGTGTCGTACGGCGCGCCGTTCGCGGCGAGGAGCGTCTCGCCGCGCGCGGTCAGCGCGTCGAGCCCGGCGACGATCGCGTGCGTCCCGCTGACGATCGAGAGCCGCGCGAGGACGCGCTCGGCGCGAAAGACGCGCGCGAGCAGCGACTCGTAGCGCTCGCGCGCCGCATCGTCGTAGCCGTAGCCGGTCGTCCCCGCCAGATCGGACTCGGCGATCCCTTCGTCGAGGAACGCGCGCAGCACGCGCGCCCGGACCGCCGCGGTGCGCGGATCGCGCCGCTCCAGCCACGCCGCCGCACGCTGCGCCGCCGCGCGGACGCGCGGATCGGCCTCGACGCCGCCGAGCAGCGTCTCGACGTCGCTCACGCCGCGCGCGCCGTTTCCCCGCGCAGCGCTTCGGCGCGCTCGTAGACGCGCACGAACGGCAGCCAGATCGCGCCCGCCAGCGCGAGGTTGACCGCGACGAGCACGCACGCGCGCCAGTCGAGCGTGGCGAGGAAGACGTTGACGAACGGCGGGAGCGTCGAGGGGACGTAGAACAGCGGCTTCGCGACGAGCCCGAGCGCGAGCGCCGCGTAGGTGGTGCACGCGAGCGCGAGCGGAGCGGCGACGAACGGGATCGCGAGGACGGGATTGTACGCGATCGGTAGCCCGAAGACGAGCGGGTCGTTCACATTGAAGAGCGCGGGGACGAGCGTCGCCAGCGCCACGGTGCGGAGCCGCCGCACGCGGCTGCGCGCCAGCAGCGCGACGAGCGGCAGCGTCGCTCCGGCGCCGCCCGGAAAGACGAACAGGAACGTCGAGACGACGACGGCGTGCGGGATCGGGTCGTGCGCTCCGAACGCCGCCGTGTTCTGCGCCTGGAGGTTGAGGTACACGGGGAACACGATCGCCGCGAGCAGCGCGGGACCGTGCAGCCCGACGAGCCACAGCAGCGACTCGACCGCGACCAGCATGGCGAGCGCGCCGAAGCTGTCACCGAGCGACGAAAGCGGTGCGAGCAGCGCCGCGAGCCCGCTCGCCGGCGAAAGCCCGAGCGCGAACAGCGCCCCCGCGACCGCGACGGCGCCGAGCCCGCCGGCGAGCGTCCCGCGCGAAGCGCCGAAATTTCGCCGTCCGAGCGCGACGGCGCCCGCGACCGCGAGCGCGACGACGATTGCGGTGAAGATCCCGCTCGCGCCGAGCGTACTCGTCGCCGCGGTCAGCTGCGACGGATCGCCGCCGCGCACGAACCGCAGCAGCGCCGCCGGCGTCTCGCGCGGCACGGCGAGCGCGAACGCGGCGACCGACGCGCCGATGAGCACCGCGCGTGAGTATTCCAGCCGCACCGCCAGCCGCAGCGCGAGGACGACGATCATCACGAGCGACGCGAGGGCGAACGCGCTCGGCAAGAACGTGAGCACGGTCTTGAGCGCCGCGAGTCCCGGGAACGGCCGGCTCAGCAACGCCGCCGCGAGCCGCGCGACCAGCGCGAGCAGCACGACGCCGAACGCGACGGGCAGCGACTCCTGGAGCGCCCGCACCGCCGGCGCCTCCGCGATCCGGTGCGCGTACGGCGCCACGGCGCGCTCGAGCCGCGCGACGAGCCCGTCGCCGGCCGGAGGGCTCAGCGCCGATCCGTCAGAGCTTGCGGATGACGGCTTCGACGCGGCCGACGATGGTGACATCGTCGGCGTAGATTGGCGCCATGGTGGCGTTCTCCGGCTGGAGCCGGACGCGCCCGGTCTCGCGGAAGAACCGCTTCACGGTCGCCTCGCCGTCGATCATGGCGACGACGATCTCGCCGTTGTTCGCGGTCTGCCGCGGCTCGACCACGATCAGATCGCCGTCGAGGATCGCCGCGTCGACCATCGAGTCGCCTTTGACGCGCAGCATGAACCCGCCGGCCCGCGGCACCCAGGAGGCCGGGAGGACGAACTGGTCCTCGAGGTTCTCGGTCGCGGTGATCGGGACGCCGGCCGCGACGCGGCCGACGAGCGGCAGCATCGCCGACTCGACCGCCGGGACGTCGCCTTCGCCGCGCGCCGCGACGAGCGCGCGCGGTTTGGTCGGATCGCGTTTGAGGAGCCCGCGCCGCTCGAGCGTCTTGAGGTGCGACTGCACCGTCGAGGACGACGAGAGCCCGACGCGCTCGCCGATCTCTCGCACCGAGGGCGGGTACCCGCGCTCGCTCGTGAACTCGCGGATCACTTCGAGGATCCGCTGCTGCTTCTCCGTCGTGGCCCGTTCGGCCATCATCCCTCCTAGAGAATGCCACCCAGTAGGCACTGCGCCGTGAGACGCTCGCCGACGGCAGCCGAGGCTACCGCATTGATTGGCGTCATCCTACCACAGAACTCGGCCGAGAGCAAACATACGTTCGTAGCCATTGACCGCGGGGGACCGGCCTTGCTATCATATGGTGGACGAACGAGCGTTCGGCACAACATCTAGGGGAAACGGCACACACGATGTACGGCAAAAAGCAGAAACCGACCCTGATGCCCCTGGTCGCCCTGGGCGGCCTGAGCTTGGCGGTCACGCTCCCGGCGCTCTCCAGCACGGTCCACGCCGCCCCCCGCGTCGCCTACACGACCGTCACGGTCCACCGCGGCGAGACCCTCTGGTCGATCGCGGAGCGCAAGACCGCCCCCACCGCCGACGTCCAGTCGACGGTCGACCAGATCATCGCCACCAACCACCTCCCCACCGCCGACCTCACGATCGGCCAAAAGCTCCGCGTCCCCCAATGAAAGCCCTGAAAGCCTTGAAGGCGCTCTAGTCCCGCCGCCCCCGCCGGCAGCCCTAACGAAACGACGCCCGCGCGCTCCTCGCCGCGGGCGTCTTCATTTCGGCGCTCCCTCTCGTGACGACGAGCCTTTCCGCTCATCCTTCGACAAGCTCAGGATGACATGAAAAAAGAAGACGGCCCCCGCCGAAGCGAGAGCCGTCTTTCAGTTCGCGATGACCGCGAGACTCAGATCTTGATCCGCGCCTCGAAGTACATATTGAACGGGAAGCCCGCGAAGAGCGGGTTGTACGGCGCCCGCAGGAAGGGCTGCGGGTTGTCGCCGGGGTTGAACGCGTTCCCGACGGCCGTCGGCGTTCCGAGCCCGTTCGAGGCCGCCCCCGCCGTCCCGTACGTGATCGTGTATCCGCAGGCCTGATTGATCTGCCACGGCACCTTGGTCCCGCCGAAGCAGCGGTTGACGATGTTCGCGAAGTTCCCGACCAGCGTCACGCGCTTGTTCACGTCCCACGTGATCTGCGTGTGGAGCTGGATGTTGTTCGGCGCCGCGAACGCACCGATGTTGTCGAAGCGCCCGGTGTAGATGTTCGGGATCGCGTCGACCAAGGGGGCACCGGTGGTGATACCGCAGTTCCCCGCGTCGAACGGCGCACCGCCCGGGGCTCCGTACGGATACCGCGGGTCGTTCACCGTCGTACCGGCCAGCGTGGCCGTGCAGAACCGCGGATCGACACCCTGATTTCCGAGCGGCACGCCGTAGCGAACGCCGCCGGAGAACTGGAGCGCCGGCGTGATCGCGAGCGGGCCGTGCTTGTACTGCACGAGCAGCGTCGCGACGTGAGGCGCGCCGTACTGGGTCGCGGGCGCCGAGCCGACGCCGCCCGGGAACAGGCTGTACGTCGTGTACTTCCCGTTCGGGTCCATCAGCGGCTGGATCGGCGCGTTGTAATACGGGTTCGCGACCGTGGCAGCCGAACACGGAGCCGGCAGGCCCGGCGTAACGCCGTCAGCGGAGAGCGCGTAGCACGGCGAGCCGCCGCCTGCGCGGGTCAGCGCATCGTACGCCGAGATCCCCTGGTTGAACCCGTCGATCACGGACAGCCCGTTCTGACGCGTGTACTGGATGTAGCTGTTCGTGTACGTGTAGGTCAGACGACCCGCCCAGCCGTTCCGCGAGAAGTCGCCCTTGTCGACCTCGAACTCGATGCCCTCCGACGTCTGGCGGCCGACGTTGAGGCCCGAGACGAAGTTGGTCTTCTGGTCGAGGAAGAACTGCTGGATCTGGTCCTGGGTCTTGCGGATGAACGGCGTCAGCTTCACCGAGGTGTCGCGGTTGAACTGATGCTCCAGCGAGAAGTCGTAGTTGTTCGCGACCGACGGACGGATCGCGTGCGCCGGCGTGTTCCCGACGCCGAGCGCGACGAAGCCGCGGAGCAGCCCCGGTGCGTTCGGGTTCAGGAAGTTGTACTGCTCGAACGCGCTGTTCGGAGCTTGCGCGTACCGCCCGTAGCTCGCGCGCAGCACGGTGCTCGGGCTGAACGTGTAGGTCATCCCCAAGCGCGGCTCGAGCTCGCTGTACGACTCGGTCTGCGCCGAGATGTTGAACTGGGGCGTCGCCGGGAACTGCTTGTTCCAGGCCGAATAGAAGAACGCGCGGGCCAGGCCGCCGTTCGTCGTGTCGGAGCCTTGGAACACGTAGCTGTCGTACCGCAGGCCGAGGTCGAAGCTCAGGCGGTCGGACGGCTTCCATTGGTCGCTGATCGACGCCGAGGTGAACTTCGGAGTGACCGTGTTGTACGTCGCGTACGCGCCGCTGCCCAGCGACATCCACTGGCACGGACCGGTACCGCACGTCGCGGCGGGCACAGGCACCGTGCCGGCGAACGCGGTGCGGTAGGAGAACCGTGCGATCGCACCGTTGTACCCGGTGCCCGTGGCGTTGTAGCAGCTTCCGTCAGGGATGCCCGTTACCGGGTTCGGCGCGAGGCCGCCGGCCAGCGTATAGCAGACCCCGGCGTACGGGTTGGCGCCGTTGACGAGGATTCCGGCC
>DATHLN010000059.1:0-11413 GCA_035488115.1 Candidatus Limnocylindrales bacterium
TCAGCATGGTCGGGGCGTGCGCGAAGGACGCGCAGGTCGCGATTCCGATCTCAGGTATCGGCGGGATCTCCGACTGGCGCGATGCCGTGGAGTTCATGCTGATGGGCTCGACCAGCGTGCAAGTCTGCACCGCGGTGATGCACCACGGCTTCCGCATCGTCGGCGACATGCTCGACGGGATGAACAACTACCTCGACGCGCGCGGCGTCGCCTCGGTCCGCGAGATCATCGGCAAGACGGTCCCGCGCTTCGTCGACTGGAACGATCTCAACCTCGACTACAAGGTCGTTGCGCGGATCGATCCGGAGCTCTGCATCCGCTGCAACAAGTGCTACATCGCCTGCGAGGACGCGGCGCACCAGTGCATCGACCGCCCGGCCGACCCGCGCCTCGCGCCGGTCGTCGACGAGGAGCACTGCGTCGGCTGCAATTTGTGCCAGATGGTCTGCCCGGTGGCGGACTGCATCGAGATGGTGCGCGTCGACGCCGGCGACACCGTCCACACGTGGAGAGAGAGGCTCACATCGGTACCGTCGTAAGAGGCGGCACGGTCGTCACCGCGACCGACGTCTTCCCCGCCGACGTCCTGGTCGAGGACGGCACGATCACCGCGATCGCGCGCAGCGTCGGCGAGCTCGGGCACGAGACGATCGACGCGAGCGGCGCGTACGTCTTCCCCGGCTTCATCGACCCGCACACGCACCTCGACATGCCGTTCGGCGGAACGACGACGATCGACGACTTCGCCAGCGGGACGGTCGCCGCGGCGCTCGGGGGCACGACGACGATCGTCGACTTCGCGCTGCACCAGAAAGGCGACTCGCTCGCCAACTCGCTGGCGATGTGGCACCGCAAAGCGGCCGGAAAAGCTGCGATCGACTACGCGTTCCACCTGACGATCGCCGACGGACGGCCGGAGACGATCGAAGAGATCCCGCAGATGATCGAGCGCGAAGGGGTCAACTCGTTCAAGGTCTTCATGGCCTACAAGCACATCTTGCAAGTCGACGACGAGACGATCTTCAAGGTCCTCAAAGCGGCGGCGAAAGCCGGCGGGCTGGTGCAGGTGCACGCCGAGAACGGCGACGTCATCGAGGTCACGGTGAAGGACGCGCTCGCGGACGGCAAGACGGCGCCGAAGTATCACGCGCTGACGCGGCCCGTCGAGCTGGAAGGCGAGGCGACGTCGCGCGCGATCCGGCTCGCGGAAGTGGCGGGCGCGCCGCTATACGTCGTGCACGTGTCGAGCGCGATGGCGGCCGACGCGATCAGCGACGGGCGCAAGCGCGGGCTGCCGATCTACGGCGAGACCTGCCCGCAGTATCTCGTCTGCGACGTCAGCGACTACGACCGGCCCGGGTTCGCGGGCGCGAACTACGTGATGTCGCCGCCGCTGCGCGAGAAGCGCGACCAGCAAGTCCTGCTCAAGAAGCTCAAGAACGGTGAGCTGCACGCGTTCGGCTCCGACCACTGCTCGTTCAACAACTGCGGGCAGAAAGAGATGGGCAAGGACGACTTCTCGAAGATCCCCAACGGCGCGCCGACGATCGAGGACCGCGTCGCGATCCTCTACGAGCACGGCGTGAACAAGGGCGTGATCGGGCTGAACCAGTTCGTCGCGCTCGCCTCCACCAACCCGGCGAAGCTGTTCGGGCTCTTCCCGCGCAAGGGGACGATCGCGGTCGGCAGCGACGCCGACATCGTCGTGTGGGATCCGAACGCCGAGCGCACGATCTCGGCGAAGACGCACCACATGAAAGCCGACAACAACATCTTCGAGGGGATGACGATCCGCGGCCGGCCGCGCTACGTCTTCTCGCGCGGCCGCAAGGTCGCCGACGACGGCGCGTTCGTCGGTGCGCCCGGCACCGGGATCCACCAGAAGTCCGCGCCCTTCCGCCCCATCCAGCTCTAGGAGTCAACGCACACGCGATGAGCGACACCGACATCGTACGCATCGGTCTGATCCAGGCGCATCACGACACCGACGGTTCGGAGCCGGTCGAGGTCCACAAGCGCGAGGCGGTCAAGAAGCACGAGCGGATGATCCGCGAGGCGGCGCAGCGCGGCGCGCAGATCATCTGCCTGCAGGAGCTCTTCTACGGGCCGTATTTCTGCACCGAGCAGAGCCCGAAGTGGTACGAGGCGACGGAGCACGTCCCCGACGGTCCGACGACGCGCCTGATGCAGGACATCGCGCGCGAGCTCGGCGTTGCGCTGGTGGTTCCGCTCTACGAGCGCACGATCAGCGGCGTGTACTACAACACCGCGTCGGTGATCGACGCGGACGGCTCGTTCCTCGGCATCTACCGCAAGCATCATCTGCCGCAGGTCGCGGCCGGCCCGGCGCCGTGCGGGTTCTGGGAGAAGTATTACTTCAAGCCGGGCAACGCCGGGTACCCGACGTTCCAGACGAAGTTCGCGCGGATCGGCGTGTACATCTGCTACGACCGCCACTTCCCCGAGGGCGCACGGCTCCTCGGTCTGAACGGCGCCGAGATCGTGTTCAACCCGTCGGCGACGGTCGCGGGCTTGTCGGAGTATCTCTGGAAGCTCGAACAGCCGGCACACGCGGTGGCGAACGGGTATTACGTCGGCGCGATCAACCGCGTCGGCTACGAGCCGCCGTGGAACATGGGCGAGTTCTACGGGCAGTCGTACCTGGTCGACCCGCGCGGTCAGTTCGTCGCGGTCGGCTCGCGCGACAAGGACGAGGTCGTGATCGGCGACATGGACCGCCGCGTGATCGAAGAGGTCCGCAACACCTGGCAGTTCTACCGCGATCGCCGTCCCGAAACATACGGCGCGATGGTCGAAGTCTAGTCACCCTGAGCTTGGCCTGTCCTGAGCTTGTCGAAGGATCCAAGGGTGAGAGAGCATGTTGAGCGCCAGATGATCACGCAGGTCGAGCGCGACGGAATCGTCACCCTCACCGACGCCGCCGCACGCGAAGCATCCGCGCACACGGACCTCTGGAACGACGACCTGCGGCCGTGCACGCGCGCCGAGCACTTCTGGAAAGCGTCCAGGTTCGCAAGCCTGTGGATCGGGATGTGCCTGTGCATCCCGACCTACTCGCTCGCCAGTGGGATGATCTCGCTCGGCATGAACTGGTGGGAAGCGGTGCTGACGATCTTCGCCGGCAGCGCCGTGGTGCTGATCCCGATTCTGCTGGTCGCACACGCCGGGACGCGGTACGGCATCCCGTACCCGGTGTTCGCGCGGCTGTGGTTCGGGACGCGCGGCGCGCACGTTCCGGCGCTCGCGCGCGCGATCATCGGCGCCGGCTGGTTCGGGATCAACTCCTGGTTCGGCGGTCAAGCCCTCGACGCGATTCTGTTGCGGCTGGTGCCGGCGTGGAGCGGGATCGGCGCGCACGTCTTCGTCGCGTTCGGATTGTTCTGGCTGCTGAACGTCGGGATTGCGATGCGCGGACCGCAGGCGATCGGGCGGCTCGCGACCATCGCCGCGCCGACGCTCGCGGTCGCGGCGGCCGCATTGTTCGCGTGGGGAATGAGCGCGGCGGGCGGCGTCGGTCCCATGCTGGCCGCGCCGGCGACGATCCACGGCGCGGAATTCTGGGTGAAGTTCTTCCCGTCGGTGATCGGCGTGGTCGCCTTCTGGGCGACGCTCGCGCTCAACATCCCCGACTACTCGCGCTACGCCGACTCGCAGCGCGCGCAGCTGCGCGGCCAGCTGGTGATGCCGTTCGTCATGGCGGGCTTCTCGTTCGTCGGGATCGCCGTCACGTCGGCGACGGTCGCGCTCTACGGCAAGGCGCTGTGGAACCCGGTCGAGCTGATCGTCAAGTTCCCGACGATCGTCGTGCTGATCGGCGGGATCGTGGTGATCCTCTCGTCGATCACGATCAACGTCGGCGCGAACGTGATGGCGCCCGCGCGCGCGTTCGAGAACCTCTGGCCGAGCCGAATCACCTTCGCCGGCGGCGCCATCCTCACCGGGCTCCTCGCGCTGCTGATGCAGCCGTGGTACGTGCTCTCGACGTTCGCGACGTACGTCTTCACCTGGCTCGGCACGTACGGGACGCTGCTCGGCCCGTTCGACGGGATCGCGATCGCCGACTACTGGCTCGTCCGCAATCTGCGTCTCGACCTGATGCAGCTCTACACGCCCGCCGGCCGCTACGACTACGCGCGCGGCTGGAACCTGCGCGCGATCGCGGCGCTGATCGTCGGCTGGATCCCGCCGCTAATCGGCAAGTTCTACGCGCCGCTCGGCTTCCTGTGGTCCGGCGGCTGGTTCTTCAGCATCATCGTCGCCGGCGTGGCCTACGCATGGTTCATGCGACCTTCGCGCTCGCGCATCACGGAAGCGGAGTACGAGGCGATCACCGCGACCGAAGGCACGGCGCCTGCGCCCGGGATCGCGGCCGCGGAGGTGACCCCGGCCTAGCGCTCGCACCGCGGACGGTTTCGTGGTAGAGTACTGGTGCGCGAGGGGCGCACCCGGTCCGCGGAAAGGACAGAAGTCCACCCGTCCTCGACTTGCTCGAGCCTCAACGAACGTTCTGCCTGCCGATGCGGACACAGGCGCCACGAAAGGACGTTCGTCATGCCCACGCTGCGCCTGCCGGCGAATCCCGATCTTCGCCATCTCAAGCACCAAGCTCGCGATCTGCTGAACGCGCAGCGGCGCGGTGATCGCGCGGCGCTCCAGCGGCTGCGCGAGTTCCACCCGCGCTTCGCTGCCGCGAGTGACGATACCATTGCCGCAGCCCGGCTCGCGCTGAACGACGCGCTCTTCAGCATCGCGCGTGAGTACGGTTTCCCGAGCTGGCCGGCGCTAAAGGCGTTCGTCGAGACGCCGGCGCGTCCGAGCCTCGACGCGCCGTTCCACGAGCGCATCCAAGACCCGGCGTTCCGCAAAGCGGTCGACCTGCTGGACGCCGGCGACGCGAACGGTCTGCACGCGCATCTTCACGCTCATCCGCAGGTCGTTCACCAACGCGTCCGATTCGACGGCGGGAACTACTTCCGAAATCCCGCCCTGCTCGAGTTCGTCGCGGAGAATCCGGTTCGGCGCGGAACGCTGCCGCCGTCGATCGTCGAGGCCGCGCGCGTCGTCCTCGATGCGGGAGCGGCGCAGGACCGCGCGAGTGCCGATTCCGCGCTGGAGCTCGTATGCTCCGGTCGCGTCGCGCGCGAGTGCGGTGTGCAAACCGCGCTCATCGACCTGCTCTGCGAGTACGGCGCCGACCCGAACGCCGCGATGAGCGCCGCGCTCGCCCATGGCGAATTCGAGGCGGCGGAGCGGCTCATCGCACGCGGTGCGCGGATCGACTTGCCGGTCGCCGCGGCGACCGGGCGCACAGCCGAAGCGCTGCGATCGCTAGCCACGGCCGGCGTGGAAGAGCGCCACCGAGCAATCGCGCTCGCCGCCCAATTCGGACGCCTTCCGATCGTGCGAGCGCTGCTCGACGCGGGTGAAGACCCGAATCGGTACAACCCGCCGGGATTCCACTCCCATTCCACGCCGCTCCACCAAGCGGCGTTGAACGGCCACCTCGACGTCGTCCAGCTCCTGATCGCGAATGGTGCCGATCCGACGATTCGAGATGTGATGTATCAGGGAACGCCGCTCGGCTGGGCCGAGTACGGCAGACAAGCCGCCGTCGCGGATTTCCTGCGGACGCTCTGAGCGCTACTTCGTCTGCCCCGCGGCCTCGGCCAAGTCGGCGACGGCGGCGCCGATCGTCGCGACGGCTTCGTCGATCTGGTCTTCGGTGATGATCAGCGGCGGCGCGATGTGCAGGACGTTGTAGCGGCCGAAGGCGTACGCGCCGCGCTTCTTCAAGCCCGCGAAGAGCGTGGGCATCGGGCCGAGCGATTTGCCTTGCCACGGCACGAGCGGCTCGCGCGTCGCGCGGTCGCGGACGAACTCCAGCGCGAAGAACGCACCGGCGCCGCGCACCTCGCCGACGATCTCGTGCTGGTCGCGGATGCGCTCCAAACCGGCGCGCAGACGCGGCTCGATGACGGTCGCCGCGCGCGTGTAGAGATCGCCGTCGGCGTACGCGCGGAGCGTCGCGATGCCGGTCGCCATCGCCAGCGGGTGCCCGGAATACGTGTGCCCGGCCGGTAACGGGCGCTGGTCGAACGCGCACGCCAGACGTTCGCGCAGCAGCACGCCGCCGAGCGGGACGTAGCCCGACGTCACGCCCTTCGCGAACGTGATCGCGTCCGGCACGACGCCGAAGCGCTCGCCGCCGAACACCGCGCCGGTGCGGCCGAAGCCCGTCATGACCTCGTCGAAGATCAGCACGATTCCGTGCGCGTCGCAGAGAGCGCGCAACCCGGCGAGATAGCCGGGCGGGAAGACGATAACGCCGTTCGAGCCGATCACCGGCTCGATGAGGATCGCCGCAACCTGGTCGGGATTCTCCGCGGCGACGACGTCGGCGACGTGCTGCAGCGCACGGCGCGTCTCTTCGGCGGGATCCTGGGTGAAGAACGGGCTCCTGTACGGATAGGGCGCCCAAAAGTGCACGACGCCCGGCATGACGTTCGTCGGTTCGTTGAACCAGCGCCGGTTCTCGCCGGTCAGCGTCGCGGAGCCCGCGCCGGAGCCGTGGAACGAGCGGTATCCCGCCAGCGCCTTGCTGCGCCCCGTCACCGCGCGCGCGAACTTCACCGCGTCCTCGTTCGCGCCGGCGCCGCCGGTGGTGAAGAACACGCGGCCGCCTTCGTCACCCCACGGCGCCAGTGCGACGAGCGCTTCGGCGAGCTCGGCGCGGACATCGTTGAACCAGCTCGGCGGGCTGAAGCACAGCCGGTCCACCTGCTCGTGCATCGCCGCGCGAACGGCCGGATGACCGTGGCCGAGGTTCGCCGCGATCAGCCCCGAGGTGAGGTCGGCGAAGCGGTTGCCGTCCGCGTCGTAGAGGTAGATCCCCTCGCCGCGCACGATGACGGGCGCCTTGACGCCTCCCTGCGGCATCCACGGCGTCAGAACGTAGCGCGCGTGCTTGGTCTCGAGTGCCTCGCCGGAAGCGATCATCGCGATGTCCTCCACCGGCCGCGGTACGCGGTTGGCTCGAGGATTACCTCGGACGGTCGGCCGCGGCGAACAGCTCCGACAAGCGCAGCGAGAATCCCGGCAGTGCCGGATGCGTCAGCGTGTCGCCGTCGCGCAACGTGCGCACGCCGCGCGCGTCGTGCAGCGTCATCGAGCGCTGCGACGGGTCGACGATGACGACGAGCGACGCGCCGCCGGCGAGATAGACGCCGATCTTGTGCTCGACGTAGCGTGAGCGGTCGCCGGGCGACAGAATCTCGATCGCAACGTCCGGCGCGAACGGCGGAAGCTCCACATCGGTGTCGTCGAGATCCCGGAGACGTTCGTTCGAGACGTAGGCGACGTCCGGTACGAGCGGCCGACGAATCTCGCCGGGCGGAGCGATGCGAAACCGCCATTCTGTGGCCGTTTGGCCGTGGCCGGTCTCCCAAGCGCGTAGCGCGAGGGAAAACTCCATTTGGAGCCGGGCGTGGATACGGCGCGGGCTCACTTTCTGCACCGCGCGGCCCAGGATCCACTCGGTTTCCGGCTTCGTTTCGGGAAGGACGATCTCGTGTATCGACATGTTCTCACGCAAGCCAATCACGCGCTTGCGCCCGATGGCAATACCTAACTCACGAGGTGCGCGAACCGCAGCGCGTCGTGTGCCAGAGCGACGATGTGCGTCACGATCCCGGGCAGGAACTGATAGAACGCCAGCAGCGAGAGCATCGTCTTTCCGAAGCCCGTCAGCACGACCGGTACGCCGGCGAGGATCAGCGCCACGATCCAGCCGAGGACCGGTGCGAAGCCGCGCAGCGGACTGTGCGCAACGATCGTCCCGCCCGCGAGATCGCCGAGCCGCCGGCGGCCGGGGAGTAGCGCGAGGACGCCGCCGACGATCAGCAGATCGACCGGCCGCAGCAGCCCGCGCACGAAGGCGCGGCCCAGTCCCACCGCCCCGCCGCCGCGCAGAACGTAGACGTGCAGCCCGGTCACGAGCTTCCCGATCGTCGTCCCGAATGACGCTTCGGCAATCCAGATGTACACCAGTGCGACCGCGAGCCCGAGCGCGAACGTCGCGTCGAACCCGCCCTGCGTGTTGGTCGGCAGCCCCGTGATCGGGTTGATCGCGATCAGCGAGTAGGCGAGCGAGGTGACGACGACGGAGACGAGCCCGACGTCGAGCAGAAACGCGAACAGCCGCGCGCAGACGTAGCCGAACGGGTTCCCGAACTCGAACCGCGGCCGGACCGCCTGGCCCGGCGGGACGGGGTCCGGGGCGCCGGGCGGGATGTGGGTCCCGGTGACCGGCTGGCCGGGCGGAGCGCTCGGCGAAACGTGCACCGGCCCGCTCGGCTCGACGACGGCCGGGTCGATCCGGCGGCGCTGAGGCGGTGGCGGCGCCTCGACGCGTGGCATCGCAACGGTCGCTTCGAGCTCGTCCTCGGGGCGCGGCGGCGGCTGGGTGGACACACTGCGATGTACCGCTCGGGCGCACGCATCGTTTCGCCGCGGCGACTTCTGGCCCAGGAGGCCTGGGTAACCACGCGAAAGGCCACCCATCTCACTAGCTCTACTCTACCGGGGGTGTCTCTTATGCGTTCTCTTCGTTCATTGGCGGTCGCCGCGTTCATGGCGGCCGCTGTCATCTGCAGTAGTTCCGCCGCCTCGGCGATCCCGGCCGGCGCGCGTCTCACCGACGTGAAGCCGGGAAGCCTGCACATCGTCCACGGTCCCGCCGGAAATCGGCTCGTCGGGGTCCTGCTTCAGACCAGCAGCTGCAGCCGGGTGACGTTCATCCTGTCGCCGGCCACGATCGTTCCGCCGATCTACGGTGCATACCAGATTCCGACCGGGGCGTGCATCGCCGTGATCCACAAATGGGTGCCGGTCTCCGTCAAAGCCGTCGCGCCGACCGTTCGCGTCCGCGCCAGGAACGGTAACTGGGTCGTCAGGTAGACGCCCCGGCCCATACGCCGAGCGACCGCGGCCAATGCGTTACACGAAACCGCTGGCCGCGGTCGCGCCTTTTTTGCGAAGCTCCGCTTGGCGCAGCTCGACGCGGCGGATCTTGCCCGAGCGCGTCTTCGGCAGCTCGGGGACGAACTCGATCGCGCGCGGGTACTTGTACGGCGCGGTGACGCGCTTGCAGTGCTCTTGCAGCTCCTTCACCAGCGCGTCGCTCGGCTCGTAGCCCGCGCGCAGCACGACGAACGCCTTCACGATGTTGCCGCGATCGGGATCCGGTGAGCCGACCACCGCGGACTCGACGACCGCGGGATGCTCGAGCAGCGCGCTCTCGACCTCGAACGGACCGATGCGGTACGCGCCCGACGAGATCACGTCGTCGGCGCGGCCGACGAACCAGAAGTAACCGTCGTCGTCGACCTGCGCGCGGTCGCCGGTCAGATACCAGTCGCCGCGCCGCGAGTTGCGCGTCTCGTCGTCGTTCTTGTAGTAGCCGCGGAAGAGCGAGGGCGGATCGCCGCGCAATGCGATGTCGCCGACGTCGCCCGGCTCGCAGACGTTTCCGTGCTCGTCGACGACCGCGACCTCGTGGCCCGGCGTCGGCTTCCCCATCGAGCCGGGACGCACGTCCGTCCCCGGCCGGTTCGCGACCAGCAGCGTGTTCTCGGTCTGGCCGTAACCGTCGAGGATCGTCAGCCCGAACGCCTCTTTCCAGCGCTCGATCACCTCGGGATTCAGCGGCTCGCCGGCGCTCACGCGGTGCCGCAGCTTCGCGAGCTTCCAGCGCTCGCCGAGGTTCGGCAGCTTCGCTTCGAGGCGGTACTCGGTCGGCGCTTGGCACAGCACCGTCACGCCGAGATCGCGGATCAGATCCATCCGCTCCTCGGGTACGAACGCGCCTTCGTGCAGCACGATCGCGGCCTCGCACGACCACGGCCCGAGCAGCACGTTCCACAGCGACTTCGCCCAGCCGGTTCCGGCGGTGCACCACACCAGGTCGTCGCGCTTCACGTCGAACCACACCGCGGCTTGCATCCGCTTCGCGTAGGTGTAGGCGACGGTGTGCACGACGCCCTTCGGGTCCTTCGTCGTCCCGCTCGTGTACACGATGTAGGCGAGATCGCCCGCGTTCGTCGGCTCGCCGCCCCACGGCTGCGCGCTCGCGACCAGCGGATCGGCGGCGGTCCAGCTCGCGCGCTCGCCGCCGACGAGCAGCCACGTCTTCACCGTCTCGGCGTCCGCGCGCATCGCGTCGAACTCCGCCGCATTGCTCGCGTGCGCGACCACCGCGGTCGCGCCGCTGTGGTTCGCGCGGTAGAGCAAGTCCTTCGCGCGCAGCTGCTCCGCGCTCGGCACGGCGGCCGCACCGATCCGCAGCAGCGCGGTCATGCAGAACAGCCACTCCGGAATCTTCGGCAGCACGACGACGACGCGGTCGCCCTTCTGCACGCCGGCGTCGCGCAGCACCGCCGCCCAGCGCTTCGACGCGTCGGCGATCTCGGCGAACGTGAACTCGCGGCGGCCGCCCTTCGCGTCGACGAACAGCAGGCCGAGCCGGTCCTCGCGCGCGAGCCGGTCGATCACGTCGCGCGCGAAGTTGAAGCCGGCCGGGACGTCCCAGATGAGCGAGGCTGCGTCGGTCATGCCCGAGGATTCGCAGACCGGCCCGGCGCACCCGCCGGTATCATGGCCCGCTTCTTCCGCTTCGACCCCGCCCGCGTGCTCCGCGCCTCGAAGATACGGATCGGGAAAAAGATCGAGGTCCGCGGCGTCCCCGCGATCCTGCTCGGCGTCAGCTCGATCGTCGCGGTCGCGGGCATCTCACGCGCGATCCGCGCGACTGCGCCCTCGCTCCCCGACTCGCTGCGCGAGGCGACGAAGCTGGTCGGCGCGCTGCGCGGCGAGCGCGCCGACCCTCAGCGGCTCAACGCCTAAAGCGGCTGCGCGATCACCACGGCGCGGTGACGCGCAGGACGATGCGGCGCGGCGCGTTCCACTGCGTCGTGTTGAACCCGTTGTTGACCTTGATCAGGAAGCGGCGGTCGAACAGGTTCTCGACCGAGAGCGTGTAGCCGAACCGCTTCGAGGCGCGGTCCGCCGCGCGCCCGAACGACGCGTCGACGAGCCAGTGCGACGGCAGACGGCCCTGGCCGTTCTCGAACTGGGTCGGGAAGCCGGTGCCGTACTCCGCCTGCAGCGTCGCGAACGATTTGAGGTCGCCGCCGAAGCGCCGCGTGTAGAACGCGTTTCCGCTCCAGCGCTGGTCGTGGTCCTCCGGCTGCAGCGTGAGGTCGCCCGCCGCGTCGGGCGGGAAGAGGAACGTGCCGCCGGAGACGCCGCCGGCCTCGGCACGCTGATACGTCACCGAGACGCCCGAGTCGACTCGCGCGCTCGTCGCGTCGAACCGCAGCTCGAGCCCGCGGTCGCG
>DATHLN010000060.1:0-4860 GCA_035488115.1 Candidatus Limnocylindrales bacterium
GCGCGACCGCCGGGGTGTCGAGCGCGAGGCGCGGCGCGGCGAACGGAAGGCGCAGGTTGGCGGCGAGGAGCGGAGCCGCGCGGAGCGCCGTATCCGACGCAAGGCAGTACGCCGAGGCGGTCAGACATGCGGCGCCCGCGGCCGCGAAGGCGCGGCGCAGAACGGGACGCACACCCGTAGCATCGGCTCCGCCGGGGCGGATCGTTAATACGCGGCGCTCGCCTGCCGATAGCGTTTGAAGGGATTGCGGGTACTCCCCGATCGCCCACGGACGGGCAGCTTCCACGGAGGGAAGACGGCACCACCAGCATGGACGTTTCGAGCCTGAGCGGACTCGCGCTGAGCGCGAGCCTGACGACGCAGCGAAACCTCGCGGCCGATACGAATCGGCTCGCGTCGGGTCTGCGCGTCAACTCCGCGGCCGACGATCCCAGCGGACTGGCGATCTCGCAATCGCTCGCGACACGCGTGCAAGGCCTCGATCAAGGCGTGCACGAGATCCAGAACGCCGGCAACGCGCTCTCGGTCGCCGAAGGCGCGATGAGCTCGATCTCCTCGATCCTCCAGCGGATGCGCGCGCTCGTCGTGCAAGCGCGCAGCGATCTCCTCAGCAGCGGCGACCGCGCCGACCTGCAGTCCGAGCTCGACCAGCTGCGGCTCGAGATCGACCGCATCGCGGAGAACACCTCGTTCAACGGCCGGGCGCTGCTGGACGGCAGCGCGTCGAGCGCGATCCCGCTCTCCTCGCGGGCGATCATGATCAACCCGGCGCTCTCCGCCGGCGGGACGCTGATCGACACGACGATCGATCCGAACGTCCCCTACATCCCGGCGAACGCGCCGCAGTTCGTGAACCTGCTCAGCGTCGATTCGTACGACCCGGTCTCGGACAACCTCAACATCACGGTGACGATCGGGAGCCAGGAGAGCTCGTTCGGCCCCGACCAGACCGTCAGCGGGCTCCAAGTCCCGAACGGAACGAACTATCCGACCGTGCTCCTCCCGCCGGCACCCGGCCAGCCGACGTTCCTGCAGTATTCGCAAAACGGCGTGGGGCCGCAGGTGCTGGGGTTCAACATCGGGACGCTCACGCCGGGCGACGTGGGGCTGCAAGCGCTGATCATCTCGCTCCCGGCGCAGTTCAAGGCGGGCGGTTCGGCGCTGCAGGTGAACACGGGCGACGCCGAAGGCGCGGTCCTCTCCGTCGACATCCCGGGACTCAGCTCGACGAACCTCGGGGTGAACGAGGTCATCCTCGGCAGCGACCTGCAGAACGAGGGCGCGGAGTACCGCATCGACTACGCGATCACCACGCTCGGCGGCGTGCGCGCGCAGGTCGGCGCGCAGAGCGTCTCGCTGCAGGAGGCGGCGAACACCGGAAACGTCGCGAGCGTGAACACGCAGGCGGCCGAGAGCGCGATCCGCGACCTCAACGTCGGCGCCGCGGTGACGACGTTCACCCGCGACCAGATCCAGAACCAGTTCCAGACCAAGCTCGTCGCCGACTCGGAGCACCTCTCGAAGATCATGGCGACGCTCGTCTCCGACTCGATCGTCACCACCAGCCGGTAGCGCGTTGACGCGTTAACGCAAATTTGACCCGGGGCCGCAACGGGCCGTCCGCCGCTTGCCGAAGACTCGGGCGAGGGTGTGCTGCTCGTCCGCGGAGGGTTGCCCCGAGAATGACGTTCGGCCGTTCGATCGCCCTGGGTTTCGCGCTGCTTCTCGCCGCGGGGTGCTCCGGCGGCTCACCGGGCTCCAGCGCGCCGCCGTTTCCGGCGCCGAAGGCGCCGCAGTCGACCGGCCTCGCGCCGCAGGACTCCCCGGCCGGGCGCGTGATCCTCGCGAAGGTCGCGACCGCGACCGCGCGTGCCGCGCAAAGCCGCGACGGTGACGAGGAAGACGACGACGGGGGCTGGGGGCAGCTCGTCCTCCCGCAGCTCGTCGCGTGCGGCGGCGGCATCTACGCGACCGACTGCGGCGTCTGGCTGTGGAGCCTGGGGAGATCGCGCGGCGGCGCGACGCCGCCGGCGCTGAACTTCTGCGCGAACGAGCTGCAGTACCCGAGCGATCTCGGCGCGCCGGCGACCCCGCTGTTCGGGCTCTCCGCGTACACGTTCGGGCTGACCTACACCGGAACGAAGCCCGCGCCGATCCTCGGCTTCGCCACCCGCTGGTGGAACGTCAACTTCCAGAGCGGGTTCAGCGGAACGGCCACGTCGGGCCTCGTCCAGGTCTCGCCGGCCCTCACGACCGCCGCGTCGCGCGGCTGGCTCGTCTTCTTCACCTGGAGCTGGCCGGCCGACATCCTGGTCGTGCCGTACGCGATCAACGAGATCCAGGTCCAGGGCAGCTCCTCGCCGCTCGTCGTCGCGCCGGGAGGTTCGGGACAGCTCGGCGCCTTCGACTGCCTCGGCCGGAAGATCACCGCGCGGCGCGGGAACGCCTCGTTCGGGTTCGACCCGAGTCTGAGCGCCGCGTCGCTCACCTCCGGCGGCGCCGAGCTGAACGCGCCGGTCTACGGCGGTGCGAGCCCGAGCGGGCCGATCTACCTCACCGACGACAAGGGCGCCTCGACCGTCACGACGGTCGTCCCGGCCGGACCGGGGCCGACGCCTACGCCGAGCACGCCGCCGACGACCCGCTAGTGGGTCCGGCTAGCGCCGGACCCGTCGCGTTCGGGCTTCGCCCGATCCGCCGGTCGTCTATCGGATAATCGTCTCGGTCGTCTCGCGCGCCCGGGGCGGCGGCAGCGGGGCGACCAGCGCGTTCTGCTGCGGGTCGTAGTGCTCGTTCCGCGCCGAGTTCAGGACGCGGAAGACGACGTACTCGTGCGGCTTCCCGGGATGCCGGCCGTCGGCGGGTAGCCCTTCGCCGTCGTAGACGACGAGGTGCGTCTTGCCGTCGTCGCCGCTCGCCAGCGCGTAGCGCAGCCGGTCGCGCACGGCCCGCGGCTGCTTGGCCGCGATCGCGGCGACCTCGCGGCGCTGGCCGGCCTCGAGCGGGATCCCGGCCGGCGTCCCCGCGAGCGAGATGAGCGCGTTGGGGGGGCCACCGCGCCCTCGCGCCGGTCCGGGCGGACCCAAGGCCGGCGCCGCGACCTGCGGCGTGGCGGTCGGCGACGCGGTCGCCGACGTCTCGGCGGCGTTCTTCGTGCCGGAGCACGCGCACAGCATCGCCGCGGCGGTGAGGCTCGCGGCGAGGCGAATCGGCATGGCCGGAGCGTTCACGTTCGTGCGGGAGCGTTCCCTTGACGCACCGGCGTACACTTGGAATGGATTCCTCGTTAGGTGAGGCGTCCACACGCAGATACGCCGCTGCCCGGAAAGGTCGAGAGACCCCGACGTGGTTGACCAGGCTCCGCCGAATCAAGGCGGCGCTCAACGCGGCTGATCCTTCACTGAAGGTAATGGCGTGTGGTGCTGAAGCTCCACGTTGAGGGGGTGACCATGGCCGCGCCGGCGGCGTTCCACGAAGGCTTCGTCTCGGACTTGATCGGCCGCCCCGCGGTGGTCGAGCGCGGCGGAGCGCGCGAGACGGTCGGGAAGATCGCCGACTTCGTGGTGGAGCACCCCGAGGACACGTTCCCGCGCATCGACGCGGTGATCGTGAAGACGCGCCACGGCGAGCTGGCCGCGCCGATCGCCGAGGTCGTCACGCTCGACACGCACGGCGTCGTCCTGAGCGCGCCGCCGAAGATCGTCCGCCCGCCCGACGACGAGGCGCTGTACTTGGTCGACGACCTCTTCGACAAGCAGATCGTCGACGTCGACGGCCGCAAGGTCGTGCGCATCAACGACATCGAGCTGGCGCGGACCGGCGGCGCGCTGCGCGTCGTCGCCGCGGACGTCGGGGTCGGCGGTCTCGTGCGCCGGCTCGGCGCCGGCCGGATCGTCCCCGCTCTGGTCGACAAGATCCCGCGCTCGCTGATCGCGTGGCACAACGTCGCGCCGCTGCACGACCTGAGCCCCTCGCAGATCCGCCTCTCGGTCAGCGAGCACCGGCTCGCGCGGCTGCATCCTTCCGAGTTGGCCGACATCATCGGCGACCTCTCGGCGCAGGACGCGGCGCGCGTCGTCGGCTCGCTGGACGACGAGCGCGCGGCCGACGCGCTCGAGCACCTCGGCGCCGACGTGCAGCGCTCGATCATCGACGATCTCGGAACCGAGCGCGCCGCCGACATCATCGAGGAGATGGACTCCGACGACGCCGCGGATCTGCTCGGCGATCTGCCGGAGGAGCAGCAAGAAGAGCTCCTCCGCGAGATGGACGCGGAGACCGCCGAAGATCTGCGCGAGCTGGTCGCGTACGACGAGGACACCGCCGGCGGTCTGATGACGACCGACTACTTCTGGATCTACCCGCACCGCACGGTGACGGCGACGATCGCGAAGATCCGGCAGATCGCGCCGGAGACGGAGTTCATCTACTACCTGTACGTGACGGACCAGTCCGAGAAGCTGCTCGGGATCCTCTCGCTGCGCACGCTGCTGCTCTCGGCGGCGGATGCGACGATCCACAGCATCATGGACACCGACCTCGTCGCGGTGCGGCCCGACACGCCGGCCGAGGAGGTCGCCGCGACGATCGCGCGCTACGACATGCTCGCCGTCCCGGTCACCGACGAAGGGGGGAAGATGCTCGGGATCGTGACGGTCGACGACGCGATCGACGCGATCATCCCCGAACGGCTGAAGAAGCAGCTGCCGCGCTTCACCAAGCGCGCGCAGCGGCGGCGCGCCGAAGCGGCGACCTGACGGTTCGCATGCGACGCAACTGGCGGGTGCTGCTCGCGTTCTTCGCCGTGCTCGGTCCCGGCTTCGTCACCGCGTCGGCCGGGAACGACGTCGGCGGGATCGC
>DATHLN010000061.1:0-16301 GCA_035488115.1 Candidatus Limnocylindrales bacterium
GCCGGTGCTGCGCGGACCGCTGCAGCTCGACCTGCGGCCGCGCGCCGGGTTCGGCTACGCACACGACGTCTACGGCTACGGCGGCTACCCGAACTTGCAGCCCGGCCCGACGAGCCTCTTCTACAAGTACGCGGGCGGCTCGCTCTCGACGTCGCACAAGCTCGGCCCCATCCTCTCGTTCACCGGCTCGTACGACCGGCAGCGGGAATGGTACAGCGTCCCCCACCACGTCGACAACGGCGATCTGCGGCTCTCGCTCGCCGGAGCGTACGAGCCGAAGCAGGTCCGCTACTTCGTCGCCTACGAGGTGAAGACGATCGACGACTACTGGGGCGCGCAGCAGCTGGCCGCGTACCCGCCGGGCGCGTCGTGCGGCGGCGACGTCTGCGTGACGCCGTTCGGGTCGTTCTCGGGGCAGAACGCCTTCCGCGGGCTGGCGACCTCGCGCGGCTACACCTCGTCGCTGATCTGGACGCCGACGCAGTACTTCGGGCTGAACGTCGCGGTCTCACGGTTCTACGACACGCCGGCGCCGGTGCCGGGCGCCTACGGTCAGCCGCCGTGGCAGCTCACCGCGGACGTGCGGATGCGGCTCTCCCGGCAAGTACTGCTCGACCTGAGCCGGTATTACTACTTCAACTTCGCCAACGAGCGGTGGCAGCCGCAGTTCGGGATCCAGTTCTCGCCATGACGCTTCGCCTCGCAGCCGCGTTCGCCGCGCTCGCCGTCCTCGCCGCGGCGCTCCCCTCCATCGCGCAAGACCAGCAGCAGCTCGTGCGCTTCACCGGGCAGCTGCTCGACGTGCGCGGCGGCTATGTCTTCTTCACCAGCGGCGACTCGTTCAAGCTCGCCGCCGCGCCGAAGCTCGCCGACTACGACACGGGGAAGCCGACCGCGCTGCAGCCGCGCCCGAAGCTCTTCGCGCGCGCGGTGATCGACCCGGCCTCGAAGCAGGTGGTCGAGCTCGATCTCACCACCAAGCGGCTACCGACCGACGCGGCGTACGCGGTGCTTCCGAACCCGCTTTCGGCGACGAAGCCGGCGACGGAGAAAGCGCCGGAGATCGTCGGGCAGCGCCGGACCGGCCGCGAGGTCGCCGTCGCGTTCGTCGTGATCGTCCCGCCGACGACGCCGATCAACTCGCAGATCTACATCAGCACCGACGCCAGCGGCTGGAACCCGCAGGCGATCAAGACGGACCGCATCGACGCGCAGACCTACCGCGCGGTGCGGCGCTTCGCGTCGGGGACGAAGTTCGCGTACCGCGTCACGCGCGGCTCGTGGAACTCGGTCGAGCTCGGCAGCGACGGTCTCGAGGCGCCCGCGCATCAGTACGAGACCACCGAGGTCGACGCGCAGAGCGCACGCGTGACGGTCTTCGCCTGGTCCGACAACCGCGCGAACGTCCCGGAGGCGGCGCAGCCCGGCGCGATTCCGACGCCGTTCAACCCCAACCCGTTCCCGCCGGGCGGGATCTTCCCGCGTCCCGCGGCGACGCCGCCGGGTGGCTTCCCCACGCCGCGCGCGACGCCGTTCCCCAACAACCCGCCGCCTCACTGATTCAATGACGACGTCGCACGCGGAGCCATCGCGAGTGCGCACGAAGCGATGGCCCTCGCGTGCGTTCGCAGTGGCGCTCGGGTGCGTGGTGACGGCGAGTGCTTCGCTGGCGGCGCCGCGGTGCGCGAGCGCGCGGGCGAGCGCGGCGGTGGAGGGCGGGACGGTGGTGTTCTTCTCCGACACGCTCACGGTCATCGCGCGCGACGGCGCGTCGCTCTCGCTGAACGACGGAACGCGCGCGCGGGCCGACGCGGCGTACGTCGACTTGAAGACCGACCGCGCGGTGCTGGCGGGACACGCGCGGGTGACGCGCGGCGAGGCGAGCGCGAGCGCCGACGCGATCGCGCTCGAGCTCGACGGCGACCGCGTCGACCTGCTCGACGCCGCGAGCGGCGTGACGCGCACGACGCGCGCGCTCGGCGCGCCGGCCGCGGCGGAGTTCGACGCGCAGCGCTTCGCGTTCCCCGACACCGACGACCGGTTCGCGTTCATCAAATCGCGCCGCGCGGCGATCACCCCGCACGCCGACGTGCGGTTCACGCCCGCGGCGTTTCCGACGTCGGTGGGCGGCGTCCCCGTGCCGTCGTACCTGTACACGTTCGCGACCGGCGCGGGGTTCGCGTCGAGCAGCCTGCCCGGCGCGACCTTCGACCAGCCGTACGGGCTATGGGGATCGCCGACCTCGCTCACCGCGCTGCACGCGCGCTGGGAGGACGGGCCCGGCGCGGCGCTCGCGCTGCAGCAGCAGATCGTCTCCGGCGACGAGGCGTACGTCAACGCGTCGATCGACGCGCCGTTCCGCGGTTACGCGACCCGCGGGCTCAACGCGTACAAGCGGATGGGACGCCGCTACACGCTCAGCGCCGACGCGACGCAGACCATCTTCGGCACGGTGATGCACGGCGGTTTGCGCGCGGCGTTCGGCAACGCGGGCGGCGCGCTCGACTACACGCGCACGTCGTACGGAAGCTCGAGCTTCACGGCGAGCCTGCGCACGCCGGACCGCCCGCTGCTCGGCGGGATCACGTACCGCCTCACCGGCAGCCTCGGCTTCGACGCGCTGCGCGGCGGGCTGCTCGGCGTGCTGCCGGACGCGCACCGCTACGCGACGGTGTGGCGGCACGGGCTCGACCTCTTCGTCGCGAGCCCGGTCGTGCGCGGCCCGCTCGGAACGTCGCTCGCGACGACGCTCGACACCTCGCGCACGTGGTACGCGTTTCCGCACCATCTCGATCAACTCAGCGCGAGCGCGACCGCGTCGCGGCCGCTGCTGCGGAATGTCACGCTTTTCGCGGGCTATCAGGGCTCGTGGAGCTCGGACGTGTACCCGACCGCGCAGGCGCTGTTCTACCCGACGCCGGCGATCCCGGTGATCGCGCCGGACGGGATGCCGTACTACGGGCTCGACGCGTTCAGCGGCGCGCGCACGTTCCGCGCGGTGAACGCAGACCTGCAATGGCAGCCGCGCGGCTCAGGCGCGCCGACCTCGTACCGTTTGTCGGTCGTGCACACCGCGGACTTCCCGCAGTTTCACGGCTACGGCCGCGCGCAGTGGGAGGCGCGCGCCGACGTGAAGTTCCGCCCGTTCCCGAACGTCGGGATCGACGTCGGCCGCGCGTACGATTTCGCCTGGGGCGGGACGCGCTGGCAGCCGCGCTGGAGCTTCGCGATCACGCCGTGACGCCGCGATTCGCCGGCACGGCGCTGGCCGCGCCGCTTGCGCTTGCGCTCCTCGCGGCCGGTGCGCCGCCGCTGTACCGCGTCGTGCCGCTCTCGTGCGGCGGCGACCGGCTCGCGGTCGCGGGCGCCGGCGTGCTCCGTCTCGCCGAGGGCGCGTCGTGCGAGGGCGTCGTCCCGGGGCGCCCGATCGCGATCGCGCTCGACGCCGGCAACCGCGCGACGCCGCAGAAGCTCACGCCCGACGCGCTGCCCGCCGCGAAGATCCCGCGCGCGGCGTACCTGATCGCACCGGCCGCAGCGCGCGACGCGGACGAGACGCAGCAGGTCGACTCGACGATCGACGTCTACGTCCCGGCGCGGACGCCGCCGAGCGACGACGTCTACGTCAGCACCGAGCGCAGCGGCTGGTCGCCGTCGGAGATGCGGATGGACCGCGTCGACGCGCGGCATTTTCGCCTGGTGCTGAAGCTGAGCCGCGGCGCGCGGGTCGCGTTCCGCGTCACGCGCGGCTCGTTCGGCACGACCGAGCGCGACGCCGCGCGCGCGCTCCCGCCTGCTCATATCGCGACCGGCGAGCCGAACGCGCAGGTGCGCGTCGACGTCGCCGCCTGGGCCGACATCGATTAGCCTCGCCGGGACGCTGCTGGTCGCGCTGACCTGCGCGATCCGCCAGCCGCTGATCGCCGCGCGCATGCGCGTGCGCCAGTTCGGGCGCCTGCCGTTCGAGCGCGGGCCGGCGGTGCTGATCGCGAACCATCAGCACGAGGACGAGTCGGAGATCGTCGTGCAGCGCGCGTTTCTGCAAGGACCGTGGCGCCAGCTCTTCACCGCCTCGTCGCGGCGCATGTACGAGCCGGGCTTCTTCGCGGTGCGGATGCCGTGGCTCGCGCCGCTGATGCGCGAGGTGAACGCCGGACCGCTCTTCATGACGCTCGGGATGCTGCCGCTCGAGAACGAGCTCTCCTCGCGCCCGCTGCGCAGCCTGGCGCTCGCGGTTCGCGAGCGGCACGGCGATCTGCCGCTCGGCATCGTGTTCCGTCCCGAAGCGCTCGCCGCGGCGCGCGGCGCGTCGTCGCTCGGCGATCTGCTCGCCCCGGCGTTCTTCGCGGCCGGCGAGACGCGCGTCAAGCTCGCCTACGTGCTGGAGCCGTACCGCGGCGAGCTCATCGCATCGCTGCGCGCGAGCGTCGAGGAGGACATCGCGCGGATCGTCGGCGTGGTGCGCGGCGGCGCGACGTTCTTCGTGACGCCGGAAGGCTTCTACAGCACCGACGGGACGATGCGCCCGCTCAAAGGGATCGTCGAGCACCTCGTCGCGGTCGCGACGCCGTGGCTCGCGGCGATCGCGTTCGACCCGTTCCGGGACCGGCGGCTCTCGATGCTGTACCGCGTGCTGCGGCCGTACGACCCGCACGACCTGGCGACGTCGCTCGCCGCGGCGCGCCCGGCGACGACGAGCGCGCTGCTCGCGCAGTGGCTGCTCGCCGTCGGCTTGCCGTTCGAGCGCCGTGAAGCGCGCGAGGGCGTGCGGCGTTTGCGCGACGCGCTCCCGCCCGGCGCCTTCGTCGATCCCGAGCTGCGCCGCGATCCCGACGGCTGCGTCGACGAAGCGCTCGACGTGCTGGCCGCGCGCGGAACGCTCGTGCTCGGCAGCGGCCGCTATGCGCTGGGCGAACGGCGCGGCGACCCGCGCTTCCACGGCGTCGCCGACATGATCGCGTACCAGAACGCGTTCCTCGGCGAGACGGTCGCCGCGCTGTATCGGCTCGCTCGAGCGCAGCGCGGGAGCGCCGTCACCGAACCGTGATCGGGATTCCGCGCCAGACTTCGACGCCGTCGACGCTGCGCGCGACGATCTGCAGCGTGTACCCGTGGCGCAGCCACGGCGGAAGGTACCACGGGACGGTGTAGTTCAGCGAGAAACGCCCGGGCGCGTCCTCGTGCAGCGGCACGTTGCGGTAGTCGATGCGCGCCTCGACGTAGCGGACGTTCGACGACGTCTCGACCGTGCCGTGCACGGCGCGGCCGGGATGGATCACCGTCGAGGAGATGGTGAACGACGTGATCTCCGGATACCCGTGCGGCGGCGGCGTCGGCCCGACGTGCGTGAGCACGTCGGCCGCGACCGGCGGACCGGCGCCGAAGGCGAGGGCGAGACTGAGGAACGCCGCGAGCATCGTGACGAGCTTCATCGCCGGCCGTCAGCGGACCGTCACGCCGACGGCGCTCTGCGTCGAGGCGCCGCGCGCGTCGCGCGCGACGAAGGTCACCGCGTAGCTGCCGTGCGCGAACGGGGGGAGCGGCGGGAGCGTCGTGCTGCCCTCGAACAGCCCCGGCCCGACGCGCGGAACCGCCATCGACGCGCCGCCCGCGTACGCGACGACGCTCATCACGCCCGGCGTCGTACGCACCGTGGCACTGACCGTGGTGCCGGAGCCGACGACCGTCGGGCTGACGCTCGCGCCCAGAATCTGCGGCATCACGGGCGCCGGTGCGGCCCCGACCTTCGGCGTGGTTCGCGCGAGCGGCCGGTGCACCGCACGCTGCGCCGCGCGATATGGTGCGCTGTGCGGCCGGCGATCGGAGCTCGCGGCGGCCGGCGAGGGCTCGCGCACGCTCGATCCCTGCGAGCTGCGTGCGGCGGGCGCCGCAGTCGCCGCCGGTCCGCTCGGCGCCGATGCGTTCACCGAGCTCATGGTGGTGGTGGTCGGGCCGTGCGCGCAGGCGGTCAAGGTGAGCAGCGTGCCGAGCGCGGCGGCGGGGGACTTCACGAGCGGGCGAACCTCCGAGCGCGAGAGTGAGAGCGGGGGAGCGGGCAGAAGGGTGGCCGGTGTCCTCTCCCCCGCAGGAGCTCGCCGTCCGGCGCGGCGCCGACGCCACCCTCAGCGTCGTCGTTCCCCTCTTCAACGAAGCCGACAACGTCGACGAGCTGCTCCGCCGCATCCGGAACGTGATCGCGGGCCTGAGCGTCGCGCCGGCCGCCTACGAGGTGATCCTGGTCGATGACGGGAGCCGCGACGCGACGCTCGAGAAGCTGCTCGTCGCGGCGCACGCCGACCCGCACCTGCGCGTCATCTCGCTCTCGCGCAACTTCGGCCACCAGATCGCCGCGACCGCCGGGCTCGACGCCGCCCGGGGCGACGCGGTGGTGCTGATGGACGGCGACCTGCAAGACCCGCCCGAGCTGATCGACGCGTTCCTGGAGAAGTTCCGCGAAGGCTACGACGTCGTCTACGCGACGCGCAAGCGCCGGCGCGGCGAGAGCCGCTTCAAGCTCTTCACCGCCGCGCTGTTCTACCGCATCATCCGGCGGCTGACGAACGTCTCGATCCCCGTCGACACCGGCGATTTCCGCTTGATGAGCAAGCGCGTCGTCGCCGCGCTGCGCGACTCGCGCGAGCGCCACCGCTTCATCCGCGGCCTCGTCTCGTGGGTCGGCTACAAGCAGACCGGGATCGAGTACGAGCGCGCCGAGCGCCATTCCGGCAGCTCGAAGTACCCGTTCTCGAAGATGCTGCGCTTCGCGATCGACGGGATCACCGCGTTCAGCGAGATCCCGCTGCGATTGGCGACGTGGTTCGGCTTCACCGTCAGCGCGATCGCGTTCGTCGTCGGCTTGTACGAGGTCGCGCTGCGCGTCTTCACCGGCTACAATCTGCCGGGCTACACCTCGACGATCTTCGCGATCCTGTTCCTGGGCGGCGTGCAGCTCATCACGGTCGGGATCCTCGGCGAGTACGTCGGCCGCGTCTACGACGAGATCAAAGGGCGCCCGCTCTACCTCGTCGCGGAGAACGTCGGCCGCGGGCTCGACGCGCCGGCGTCCGCGACGCCCGCCGTCGCGGACTCCGCGCCGAGCACCGTCGCCGTCAGGAGATAGTTCCGCACGTAGTCGCGGACCGCGTCCTCGAGCGCGGTGATCGGCTCCACGTAACCGGCCGCGCGCAGCTTGTCGATCGTCGCGACGGTGCGGTACTGGTACTTCCCGCGCAGCACGTCCGGCATCTCGACGTACACGATCCGCGGCGGAAGGTCGAGCGCGGCGAAGACCGCGCGCGCCAGATCGTTCCAGCTGCGGTCGATCCCCGAGCCGACGTTGAACAACCCCCCGGCCTGCGGGGCGCGCGCGAGGAACGCGGTGATCGCAGCGGCGTCCTTCACGTAGAGGAAGTCGCGCGTCTGCTCCCCGTCGCCGATCTGCGGCCGGTAGCTCTTGAAGAGCTCGATCGTGCCGCGCGCGCGGATCTGCTCGTACGCCTTCGCGACGACGCTGCGCATCTCGCCCTTGTGGTCCTCGTTCGGGCCGTAGACGTTGAAGTACTTGATCCCGACCGCGCGCTGCAGCAACCCTTCCCGGCGCATCCACTGATCGAACAGATGCTTCGAGTACCCGTACATGTTCAGCGGGCGCAGCGCGTGCGGGTCGAGGTCCTCGCGCATCCGGGTCTCCAGCGCGCCGTACGTCGCGGCCGACGACGCGTAGACGAAGCGCGCGCCACGCGAGAACGCCCAGCGCGCGATCTCCTGCGAGCGGCGCACGTTGTTCGCAACGAGATACGACGCGTCGCGCTCGGTCGTCGACGAGCACGCGCCGAGATGGAAGACCGTCGTGATCTCGCCGAACGCGTCCGGCTCGCGCGCGATCCGCTCGTAGAACTCTTCCGCGTCGTAGTACTCGGCGAAGCGCAGCGGGACGAGATGCCGCCATTTCTCGCTCGTGCCGAGCCGGTCGACCGCGACGATCTCTTCGACGCCTTCGAGGTTCAAGTGCCGCACCAGCGCGCTGCCGATCAGCCCGGCGGCGCCGGTCACGAGGACGCGCCCGCTCCCCCGGGCGTCCGTCTGCATGCGATCCGTCACCATCGTCAGTTCACCAACGCGGCGAAATCGGCATCCCTCACCACCGACGCGACGAGCGCGCGCGGCGGCGGCGCGGGGCCGAGGGCGAACGCGCGCGCGACCGCGCCGGGGTCGAGCGAGGGACCGGCGCATTCCGCGAGGACGTCGCCGGCGCGGACCGGCGTCCCGACCCGCGCGACGATGCGGATCCCCGCGAACGGTCCGTCCGCGGCGGTCGCGTCGCGCGCCAGCTCGCCGATCGCCGCCGCGTCGATCGCGCTGACGACGCCGTCGGCCGGAGCGGTCGCCGTGGCGCGATGGGGATGCGCGGCGATGCGCTCGAGCGCGCCGGGCTCGCCGCCCTGCGCTTCGACCAGCCGGGCGAACCGCTCGTATGCCGCGCCGGACTGCAGCGCGTCGAGCGCGCGCGGCTCGATCGCTTCCGGCGCGAGGCCGCCGACGCGCAGCATCTCGTGCGCGACCGCGAAGACCGCTTCGGCGAGGCGCGGGTCGCGCTCGTCGCCGCGCAGGAAGTCGCGCGCCTCGACCGCCTCGATCCCGCTCCCGACCGCGGCGCCGAGCGGCTCCTCCATGTCGCTGACCAGCGCGCTCGCGCGGCGACCGAACGAGGCCGCGAGCCGGACCAGCGTCTCGGCGAGGACTTCGGCTTCGGCGACGGTCCGCATGAACGCGCCGCGCCCGGCCTTGACGTCGAAGACGATCGCGCGGGCGCCCGCGGCGATCTTCTTCGAGACGATCGAGGCGGCGATCAGCCCGACCGACGGAACCGTCGCGGTCCGGTCGCGGAGATCGTACAGCCGCTTGTCGGCCGGGACGAGCCGCGCCGACTGCGCGGCGATCGCGCACCCGATCGCCTCGACCTGCGCGACGAAGGCGTCCGGCGAGAGGTCGGTGCGCACGCCGGGGATCGCCTCGAGCTTGTCGAGCGTCCCGCCGGTGTGCCCGAGCGCGCGGCCGGAGAGCTTCGCGACCGGAACGCCGCACGCTGCGACGAGCGGGACCGCGATCAGCGAGACGGTGTCGCCGACCCCACCGGAAGAGTGCTTGTCGACGACGACCCGACCGGCCGGGAACTCGATGACGTCGCCGGAGCGAACCATCGCGCCGGTCAGCGCGGCGATCTCGGACTCCGCCATCCCGCGGATCGCGCACGCCATCGCCAGCGCCGCGACCGGCGCCTCGCCGATCTCGCCGGCGACGTAGCCTTCGACGATCTTCGCCCACGTCGCGTCGTCGAGCGCGCCGCCGTCGCGCTTCGTCGCCAGGGCGCGCCGCAGCCAGCCGAGGTCCATCGCCGCTGCGGATTCGTGCGGAGACGTCGCGAAGCCCTGGGGGTGTCCGCTCGCCTCGCCTGGGTCGCGGTCGCGCTCGCGTGCGCACTGGCGCTGCCGGTGCTCTCCGCCGACGTGTGGGCCTACGCCGCCTACGGCGCGCTCCTCGGCCACGGCGCGAACCCGTGGGCGCATGCGTATCGCGCCGCCGAGATCGCGCCGCTGCACGACCCGCTCCTCGCGGCGGCGCTGAACGCCTGGGACGGCTCGATCCCGCGCGACGTCTACGGCCCGCTCTTCACGCTGCCGTGCGCGCTCGCCGTCGCCCTCGCGCGCCCGCTCGGACCCGAAGGCTCGACGCTCGTCCTGCGCACCCTCGCCGCAGCCGGACTCCTGGCGTGCATCGCGCTCGCGACGCGGGACCGGCCGCGGCTGGCGTCGCTGCTGACGTTCCACCCGGTCGTGCTGTGGAGCGCCGCCGAAGGCCACAACGACGTCTTCTGGCTCGCCGTCGTCCTGGCCGCCGTACCGGCCCGCAGCATGATGGCGCGCCCCGGCGCACCGAGCGCTGCGCCGGCTGAGATGCCGTCGCCACCGGACGGCGAAGAGCCGGCCGGCCGTGCGGTGAGGCGCCTCTGCGCCCTCGTTCTCGCGACGGCGATCAAAGCGGTCGCGGTGCTCCCGCTGGTCGCCGAGCTGCTCCGCGTCCCGCCGCGGCGCCGCAGCGCGGCGGCCGGGCTGGTTCTCCTCGCGCTCGCGGTCGCGTACGCACCGCTGCTGTGGTCGCTCGTCGCGACGGGGCCGGACCGCTCAGCGGGTCCGCCGCGCGTCTCGCTCGTCCACGCGGTCGCGCTCGCGGACTGGTGCGGCTCGCCGTTACCGATCGTCCTCGCCGTCGTGTTCGCGGCCGCCGCGCTCGCCGCGCTGCTGCGCGCGTGGCGCGGCGGCGATGCCCTCGCCGGCGCGGTGCTCGCGGCGTGGCTAATGCTTCCCTCCCCCGAGCCGTGGTACGCGCTCTGGATCGTCCCGGTGGTCGCTCGGGCGGGCGTCACCCCGGCATCAGTGGCGCTGCTGACGGCCTCGTGTACCGGCGCCGCCGGGTATTTTCAGGACGTCGCCGCCGGAACCGGCCTCCGGGACCCGGCGTTGCTCGGAGGTATCATGTTCGCGCTCTACGCCGTCCCGCTGGTGGTCGCGCTCGTCGCGCCGGCGCCCTCGCCGGTTCCGCAGCCGAGCCCGGCGCCGCTGAGTCCTCCGGTCGCCTCGCCCGCGCCGTCGCCGGCGGCGACGACGACCCCGGTCCCGCCGAGCCCCGCACCCGCGAGTCCGTCACCGCAGCCGAGCGGGTCGCCGAGCCCGTTCACGTACGTCGTCTCACCGGCGCCGGGGCCGAGCGGCGCGCCGCGGATCGTGGAGATCGCGCTGAACGACCGCGTCCTGCACAAGGGCGGGCCGCTGCTCGTCCGCGTCACGACGAGCCCCGACGTCACGAGCGTCGTCGCGCGCACGATGGGCCGCGAGCTCGGGATCCCGCAGGGCGGCCCGGGCTACTTCTCGGGGCAGGACCAGCTCCCGAGCTCGATCCCGCTCTTCTTGCTGAACCGAACCTATCAGATCGAGTTCGTCGCCGCGACCGCGGACGGCCGCAGCACGAGCTACACGCTCCCCGTCCGGCTCGAGCGCTGAAGGACGCGCCTCAGCGCGCCGGCGCTACGATCTGCTTCAGTGCGAGGTCCTTGCCGAGCACGACGGTGATCGTCCCGGGCGCGGGCGCCGGGTTCGGCGGCGCGGCGTCGTCGTAGCCCTGATCGGTGATTGCCGCGTTCAGCACGCGGATGTCGTCCGGCGACGTGCCGCGTGGCAGCAGATACTCCGCCAGCGACGAGAAATGCGTCGGCTCGAGGAACTTGTACGCCGTCGTCTCGCTCTTCGGCCAGTCGAAGACGACGCTCGACGGCTTCGGCGTCTGCGCCAGCTGCGCGCGCAGCGCGCCGAGCGCGCCCTCGAAGTTCGACGACAGCACCGCGACCCTCGTATACGACGGCGCGATTTGGACGAACCCGAGCAGGTGCAGCGCGAGCAGAACGCCGGCCGCACCGAGCGTGATTCGCTGCGCGCGCGCTTCGGGGAACGCGCGCATCAGCGCGAGCACCGTGACGAACAGGAAGATCGCGAGATAGAACGCCGGGACCAGCAGGTAGAACGCCGACGCGAACTGCGTCTGCGCGGGGATCACGAATGCGAGCAGGAACGAGAACAGCGCCCACACCCACCAGCGCGCGAGCGGGCGCGGCGCGCGCAGGAAGATCGCGACGCCGGCCGCTGCGACTAGGATGACGCAGAGCGCGAAGAGACGCACCCGCGCCTCGGGCACCGCGTAGGGAAACACGCCGAGCCACCGCGCGAGCGGATCCGCGTTGAGCATGTAGAGGATGTAGTAGTAGAGATTGAGCGACGCGTTGCCGGAGAGGTTGTGTGCATTGGCCGCCGGCGAGCGCGCGGCGAAGACGAGGGCGATGTGATAGATGGCGTACAGCACCGACGCGCCGAGGTAGGTCAGGCTCTTGCGGAACGCGCCGGCGAGCGCGCGCGCCGACCAGCCGCCGTCGCGATCGAGATACCGGATCGCGAGCAGGACGACGATCGAGGGAACCAGCGCCCACGCCGCCTCCTTCGAGTTGTACGCGCACCATACGAGCAGCAGCATCGCGAGGTTCACCGTGCCGATCGTGGCGCGATCGTCTTTGTCCAAGTCGATCAGCGACGTCAGGTAGAGCGCGGCGGCGGTGAAGAGCACCGCGAGCTTGTCGAGCAGCGTCGCCTGCCATGAGAGCGCCTCGAGCATCGCCTCGGTGAAGAGATAGAACGCGACCGCGCCGGCGGCGAGAGGCCACGGCGCGCCGGGGAAGAGCCGGCGCAGCAGGGCGCCGAGGAACGCGCCCGACGCCGTGACGAGCGCGATTTGGAAGAGATTGTGCCAGAACGGGACGTAGCCGAACACCGCTCCGGCCAGCGCGGCGGTGAAAAACGCGAGCGAGCGGCTGATCCCGACCTTGAACGGCAGGTCGACGTTCGCCGCCTGCGCCCACTGGCGGTACTCGATCAGCGGGAAGAGCCGCACGAAGTCGATTAGCGCGAAGAGCGCGAACGCCGCCACGCAGACCGCGATCGCGATCGCCGCAGGGTCGGCGCGAAAAACTCGGGCGAGGCGTGTACCGAGCACCATCCGCGCGCGGTTCGTCCCCGAGCGCACGGCCTCATCCACCCGGCCGAATACGAAGAGCCCCGGTCTTGCGACCGGGGCTCCGCGAGTTAATTGGCGACTTTGACTTCGATCTTGCGGGGCTGCGCCTTCGGGTGCAGGTGCAGGCCGAGGGTCAGCATGCCGTGCTCGACCTTCGCGTCGATCGTCTCGGCGTCGACCTCTTCCGGGAGCAGGATCGAGCGCTGGAACGAGCGCCGCTCGGTCTTGCCGCTCACCGTCAGGACGCGCTCCTCGACCGTCACGTCGATCTGCTCCGGCTTGAAGCCCGGGACCGGGATCTCGACGTTCCAGCCGTTCTCGGTCTTGGTCACTTCGCCGTTGAAGCCGCCGCCGTACTGCGGCGTGCCGCCGAACACCGCGCGGAGCGGGTCGAAGCCGAACAGGTCGCTCACCAGCCCGCGGCTCCCGCCGTTCGGGCGAACCATCAGGTCAGCCATAATTCTCTTTTGAATGCCTCCGGATATCGAGTCGCCGCCCAACGAGTACCGGGGCGGTCATCTTTTTGACACACCGATTGTAGCGCCGTTTAGCACTCGTGTCAATACTCTGCCAGCACCGCCAGAACACGACTGGGAAGACGAGCGCCGGTCCATGGTGCGTGGTACACTGATGGGCCGTGCCTGAAGCCGCGCTCGCGCCGAGCCTCGTCCGCGCCCTCCCCGCCTCCTCGCGCCCGCTCGCCGAGCTGATCGAGCGTCTCCGCACGCCGCTACCGCTGAACGAGCCTGCCCTGAGCTTGTCGAAGGGGGGGCTCGCCTTCGCGCTGCACGAGACGACCGCGTCGGCGCGGCCGTACCTGCTGGGGGCGCTGCACGGCGCGCTGAAGGGCCAAATCTTCGTCGTCGTCCCGACGACCGACGTCGCCGAGCGCACCTTCACCGACCTGACGTACTATCTCGGCGAGCACGCCGCGCAGACCGTCGCGCTGCTGCGCGCGCGGGACGAGACGGTCGGCGCGCTCGAATCGCCTTCGGAGCGCAGCGCGCGGATGGCGCTGCTCGCCGACATGTGCGCCCGCAAGCCGCAAGTCATCGTCGCACCGGTCGCCGCGCTGCGGCAGTACGTGATCCCGCGCCGCGTCTTCGAGGACGCGTCCTTCACGCTGCGCGCCGGCGAGAGCGCCGGGTGGGACGGCGTGATCGAGCGGCTCTACCGGCTCGGCTACGCGCGCGTCGACGTCGTCAGCGCGGCGGGCGAGTACGCGGTCCGCGGCGGGATCCTCGACGTCTTCCCGGCGACCGCCGAGCAGCCGCTGCGCGTCGAGTTCTTCGGCGACGACGTCGAGTCGATTCGGCCGTTCGAGCTGCAGTCGCAACGCTCGGCCGGGTCGTTCGAGCAGTTCACGATCACGCCGTGGCTCGAGATCCTGCGCGATCCCGCGCTGCGCGAGAACGTGAGCGCGCGCGCGGCCGGCGAAGCGAACGTCGTTTCCGCGCTGCGGGCCTATCTCGCCGGCGGCCACGACGTCCCCGAGCCGTGGCTCGGCCTCGCGTACGACGAGCGCGCGACGATCCTCGACTACCTGCACGCCGAGTCGCTGCTCGTGCTCGAAGAGCCGGGGATGCTCGAGACCGTCGAGCGCGGACTCGAGGAGGAGCGCGCGCGCGGCGCCGAGGCGCTGATGGCCGGCGTCGATTCCGGCGAGCTCGACGTGCGCGACGACGACGTCGGCGAAGCGCTGCTCGCCGAGGTCGTCGCGCCGTATCCGCGGCTCGCCGATTACCGCGAGCGGTTCGCGGCGCGGCGCGTGCTGACGCTGACCGGCGGCATCGAAGCGGCCGAGGTGCCGTGGCTGCCGCGCGCGCTCGACGCGTTCGTCCTCGAGACGCGCCCGGCCGAGCACTTCAACCGCCGCATCGAGCTCTTCACGCAGCAGGTGCGCGAGTGGGTGAACGCCGGCGAGACGATCTGGCTGGTGACGACCGGCACCTCGCGCCTCGCCGAGATCGTGCGCGCGGCGAACGTGAGCGTTCAGCGCAGCGCGCCGTTCGTGCACCTGCGCGCGCCGGGGACGAACGGCGTCGCGCTCGCCGGCAAGAGCGGGACCGTCTACGTCGATCAAGGCTCGCTCGAAGCGGGCTTCTCGATCCCGGCGCTGCACCTGCACGTCCTCGGCGACCGCGAGATCTTCGGCCAGCCCGCGAAGCGCGTGAAGCTGCGCGCCGTCAAGGAAGGCGTCCCGGTCACCCTGGCCGACCTCAAGGTCGGCGACTACGTCGTCCACGCGGTGCACGGGATCGGGCAGTATCTCGGCTTGCGCACGGAGACGATCCTCGGCGCGACCAGCGACTATCTCGACCTCAAGTACGCGGGCACCGATCGGATGCTGGTGCCGGTGCACCAGATGCACCAGGTCACGAAGTACAACGCGAGCGAAGGCGCGGCGCCGCGGCTTTCGAAGATGGGCGGCGCCGACTGGGCGCGCACGAAGACGCGCGTCTCGGAGAAGCTCGCCGCGATCGCCGAAGGCTTGGTGGAGCTGTACGCGGAGCGCGAGGTCGCGCGCGGCCACGCGTTCGCGCCGGACACGCCGTGGCAGGCGGAGCTCGAGGAGTCGTTCCCCTACGAGCCGACGCCCGATCAGGCGAAGGCGATCGACGACGCGAAGCGCGACATGGAGTCGCCGCGCCCGATGGACCGGCTCGTCTGCGGCGACGTCGGCTACGGGAAGACCGAGGTCGCGGTGCGCGCGATCTTCAAGGCGATCGCGGACAAGAAGCAGGTCGCGGTGCTCTGCCCGACGACGCTGCTCGCCGCGCAGCACCACCGCACATTCGCGACGCGGTTCGCCTCGTTTCCGGTGCGCATCGAAGAGCTCTCGCGCTTCAAGACGAAGAAAGAGTCGCAGGCGATCCTCGACGACCTCGCGCAGGGCAAGGTCGACGTCGTCGTCGGGACGCACCGGATCTTGCAGAAGGACGTCGTCTTCCGCGACCTCGGCTTGATCGTCGTCGACGAGGAGCAGCGCTTCGGCGTCATGCACAAGGAGCGCCTCAAGCAGCTCAAAGCGAGCGTCGACGTGCTGACGCTCTCGGCGACGCCGATCCCGCGCACGCTGCAGATGTCGCTGATGGGCGTGCGCGACCTCTCGCTGATCCAGACCGCGCCGAAGAACCGCATGTCGATCAAGACCGTCGTCGTCCCGGCCTCCGACGCGGTCGTGCAGCGCGCGATCGCGAACGAGCTCGACCGCGGCGGCCAGGTCTACTACGTCCACAACCGGATCGAGTCGATCTACGGCGTTGCGCGCGCGCTCGAGCAGCTGGTGCCGAAGGCGCGGATCGCGGTCGGGCACGGGCAGATGCGCGAGCACGAGCTGGAGCCGGTGATGAACCGCTTCATCGACGGCGAGATCGACGTCTTCGTCTCGACGACGATCATCGAGAACGGAATCGACATCCCGAACGTGAACACGATCATCGTCAACGACGCCGACAAGTTCGGCCTCGCGCAGCTCTACCAGCTGCGCGGCCGCGTCGGCCGCTCGAACCACCAGGCGTACGCGTTCCTGCTGTACCAGGCGCACAAGGCGCTCACCGAGGAGGCCAAGGCGCGGCTCGAGGCGATCCGCGAGTTCACCCATCTCGGCAGCGGCGTGCAGATCGCGACGCGCGACCTGGAGATCCGCGGCGCCGGCAACCTGCTCGGTGCTGCGCAGTCAGGCT
>DATHLN010000062.1:0-2101 GCA_035488115.1 Candidatus Limnocylindrales bacterium
GTCGTCGTCGCCGGCAAAGGGCACGAGACGTACCAGATCGTCGGGACCCAGACGCGGCCGTTCGACGACCGCGACGAGGTGCGGCTCGCGTTCGCGCAGCGCGCGCAGGCGCAGCGCCGGTGAAGCTGCCGATCCGCGACGCCATCGCCGCGACCGGCGCGCGAGCGGTCGAAGCGCAGTCGCTTCCGGCAGAGTTCACGGTGCAGACCGATACGCGCTCGCTCGAGCCGGGCGTCGCGTTCTTGGCACTGCGCGGCGAGCGGTTCGACGGCCACGCCTACGTCGAGGAAGCGTTCGCGCGCGGCGCCGCCTGCGCGATCGTCGAAGACCGGGCGGCCGTTCCCGCCGGAAAAGCGGCGCTCGTCGTCCCGAGCACGTTGCAGGCGTACCTCGATCTCGCCGGCCTCGCGCGCTCGCGCGTGCGCGGCGTCGTCGTCGCGGTGACGGGAAGCACCGGGAAGACGACGACCAAGCAGTTCCTGCACGCGCTGCTGCGCGGTGCCGGGATCCCGGTCACCGCGACGCCGGAGAACGAGAACAACGAGGTCGGCGTCGCCAAGTTTCTGTGCGGCTTGGACGAGGGCGACGAGCGCGTCGCGATCGTCGAGATGGGCGCGCGGAAGTACCGCGACCTCGACGTGCTCGTCGCCGCGGCGCGCCCCGACGTCGGCCTGCTGACGAACGTGGGCGAAGCGCACCTGGAGATCATGGGCTCGCGCGAGCGGATCGCCGAGACCAAGTGGGCCGTGCCGTCCGGCGCCCGCCGCGCGGTCCTGAACCTCGACGACGCGGTTTCGCGCGAGCGCGCGTCCTCGCTGGCCACGCCGCCGATGTGGTACGGGATCGACGAGGAGCGCGCGCCGCGCGGCCGGCGCGCGGTGATCGTCGAGCCGGAAGCGGTTTGGACGGTCGCCGAGGACGGCGCGACCGAGACGCACCGCGTCGCGATCAACTTTCCCGGCGATCACAACCGCCGCAACTTGGCCGGCGCGTTCGCCGCCGCGCTGCTGTGCGGCGCGCGCCCCGTCGCACTCGCGGAAGCCGTCGGCGCGGTCGCGCTTCCGCACGGGCGGTACGAGATCGTCGAGCTGGCGAACGACGTGCGCTTGGTGTTCGACGCCTATAACGCCTCGCTCTCCGGGACGCTCGCGACGCTGGCGACGTTCGGTCGCGAAGAGGCGGACCGGCGCATCGCGGTGCTCGGGAGCATGGCCGAGCTGGGCGACGACGCGCCGGCGATGCACGAGAAGATCGGTGAGATCGCCGCGACGCGCGCCGACGTGATCTTGGCCGGTGGGACGTTCGGCGGGGACACGGCGCGCGGCGTCGTCGCGAAGGGCGGGGTCGTCGTGCGCTACGACTCGAACGACGGCGCGATCGAGTGGCTGCGTGCGAACGTGCGCCGCGGCGATGCGATCCTGCTCAAGGGCTCGCGCGTCTACAAGATGGAGCAGATCGCCGAAGCGCTGGGCGCCGAGGTGTTCGCGTGATCCCGGTCGCGATTCGCGAGAGCGGCGTCCCCGAAGGCCTGGTCGCGATCCCGGTGCGTACGCGCTTGATCGCGCCGAACGACGATCTCACCGCGCTCGTCACCGAAGCGGTGCGCGGGATCGCGCGCCCCGGCGATGTCGTGGTCCTCGCCGAGACCGCGGTCGCGATCGCGCAGTCGCGCTTCATCGCGGCGGAAGCGATCCGTCCTTCGAAGCTCGCGCTCGCGCTTTCTCGGCATGCGGACCCGCTGGCGACGATGAGCCAGCCCGAGTCGCTGCAGCTTGTCATCGACCAGGTCGGCGCGCGCAAAGTCGTCTGGGCGACGCTCGCCGGCGGGCTCGCACGCTTGCGCGGCAAGCGTGGCGTCTTCTACGAGATCCTCGGTGAAGCGATCGCCGCGATCGACGGCTACACCGGCACGCTCCCGCCGTACGAGCGCGCGATCGTGCTCGGCCCCGCCGACCCGGATCGCGTCGCGACCGAGCTCGCAAGCGCGCTCGGCGCGCACGTCGCGATCGTCGACGCGAACGACTTGCGCCGCGCGAAGACGCTCGGCGCCTCGCCGCAGGTCGACCGCACGGCGGTCGAGCGCGCGCTGATCGGCAACCCG
>DATHLN010000063.1:0-7342 GCA_035488115.1 Candidatus Limnocylindrales bacterium
GATTCCGCCGCGGAAGAGTTGAACGTGAGCCGCCAGGCCATTATCAAAACGCTGCTGAGGCAAGCATTGGATCAAAGGCACCTCGCGATGGCGGCAATGAAGTCGCGAACGAAGCGATCGCAAGCGCGATAGTGTAAGGCATGGCGGTTCCTGACTATCAGTCGATCATGTTGCCCCTGATGCATTTCTTGAGCGATGGCGGGGAGCACTCGATGCGCGACCTCACGGAACACCTTGCGCAGTTCTTTCGCCTTACTGAAACCGAACGGGAAGATCTTCTGCCGAGCGGAAAACAGCGTCGCTTTGACAATCGCGTGGGATGGGCGAGGACCGCGCTTAAGAAAGCCGGGCTGCTGGAGATACCGCGCGAAGCGTATGTTCGTATCTCGCCACGGGGACGAGAACTGCTCGCGGAGCGACCGGAGAAGATAACCGATAAGCTCTTGATGCGATATCCCGAATACTTACAGTACAAGGGATTCGATTCGCAACAAAATGCGGAGGCTACGTCACAGACGGGTGCAGAACCCGGCGCTTCACCGAAAGAACGGCTTGAATTCGCGTTTGGTGAACTGCAGCGCACGCTTCTCGGAGATATCCTCGAAAAGGTAAAGGCGTCAACGCCAGCATTCTTCGAAACGCTGGTCGTCGATCTACTAAGCGCTATGGGGTACGGTGGGTCTCGCCGTGATGCTGCTCGCGCGTTAGGCCGTTCGGGAGATGGCGGGATCGACGGAGAGATCAAGGAAGACCCGCTTGGCCTTGATATGATTTACATTCAGGCAAAGCGGTACACGACCGGAAATGTACCCGCGGCCGCCGTGCGTGACTTCGTCGGGGCGTTGGTCGGTAAGAATGCTCGAAAGGGAGTTTTCATCACGACTTCCGGCTTTGCTGCGGACGCCTTGAAGTTCGCCGATCGCGTGGAGGGCAAGCGCCTTGTGCTCATCGATGGGACCACGTTGGCGAAATTGATGGTCGAAAATGGGGTCGGTGTGGCGATAACCGATACCTTAAAGATCGGTAAGATTGACGAAGACTATTTTGACCAGGGGTGACCCGCGCACGCAAGCGAAGTTACCGAAGTCTTCCGGGTGCGACAGGCCGTCGAGCTCATCCCGTGCCTCGAGGCATATCATTGACAAGAAAGCCCGCTCGTCCTTCGACGGCGGGCTTTCGACTCGTGGTGGAGGTGAGGAGACTCGAACTCCTGACCCCCTTACATGCGAAGCAAGGCCCGACTGGCAAATGGGAGACAGGAGCGCTCGAGGGACGGCGAGGCATGAGTCAGCCGGTCGCTCGATCGGTCCTCAACGAGCTGCTCGCCGACGGCCGCCTCGCCGAGGTCGTCGACGGGACGCACAGGGTCGTCTACGGCAAGTCCGCGCTTCGTCGCAGCACTTCCGCCGCTTGCTCTCGAACCATAGCGGCCCGTCGCTCTGATGAAAGGGCCCGAGATGGTTCGACCGCAGTTGTTGGGGAGTGCCGTGGCCACATTTGCGAGTGCGGCGGCGACGCATCCCGCGGCAGAGTCTGTTTCTTAAGGGCGTGCACACAGTCCGCCGGCTCGAGGCGTTCTCGGACATCGTCATCGGCTTTTGTCTCGCCCAGCTCGGCGTCAACCTCATCGTGCCGAAGAGCGCGAACGACGTCCTGAGCGTATGGGCAAGCATGACGCTGTTGATCACGGCCTTCGTCGGCATCGCGCTGCTGTGGTGGCTGTACCATCGGGTCTTCGATACGTATTTCGTGCTCAACACCTTGATGGTCATCATCAACTTCGGGATGCTCTGCGCCCTCATCCTCACCATGTATCTGTTCGAGAGCGTTGTCCAGCTTACGTCGCAGGGCCAGAAACCGACCGCCTTCGCCGTCGCGCTCATCATCGCGTTTGCGACGGTCTACGAACTGCTCGGCGCGATGCTGCTCGCGGGGGTTCGCGTTCGCCGCGGGGAGCTCTCCGCGGCGGACCTGCGCTGGGCAATCCGCGAGCTCGCGCACATCGCGGCGGCCGTGCCGGTCGCGGCGGCCACGATCGCGATCCTGACGCAGAGCGTCTGGGTCGGTTGCGTGGCGATCGCGCTCGCGTTAGTCGTCGTTGCCGCGCGCCGCGTCGTCGCGTCGCGTTGGCTGACGGACGAACCGCGTCCCGTTGCGAACGAGGGCGCTGAGATCTAAGGCCGGCGGCCCGCTAGCCTCGACGTGCTGCAAGCTGGAAGTCGAAAAGCCCGCAACACGCGCGTTACGGGCTTTTCCACGTGGTGGAGGTGAGGAGACTCGAACTCCTGACCCCTTACATGCGAAGCAAGTGCTCTACCAGCTGAGCTACACCCCCACGGGCCGTCGGGGATTCTAGCAGGCGGTGAGGGCCCCTGTCAAAGGGACGTGTCGGCGCCGCGGCGAGAGAGACCGCGATGCCCTCTGCTCGCTCGGCGGCGGCCCTCGGGTTGCTTCTGCTGGCCGCGTGCTCGCATGCGCCGGCCCAGCGCTCGGGCGGGCCGCTCCGCGTCGTCGCGACGACCTCGACGCTCGCTTCGATCGCACGCGGGGCGGCCGGCACGGCGACCGACGTCCGCTCGCTCGTCCCCGTCGGCGTCTCGCCCGAGGATTTCGAGCCCTCGCCCGACACGGTCGCGGCGTTGCGCGACGCGGACGTCCTGGTCGAGAACGGCGCCGGCCTCGAAGGCTGGCTTCAGACGATGATCCGCAACGCTGCGAACCCGCGGTTGCGCGTCGTCGTCTGCACCGACGGCCTCCCCGTCGTCAACGGGAACCCGCACCTCTGGATGGATCCGGTCTACGCGCGAGCCTACGCGCGCAAAGTGCGCGACGCGCTGATCGCGATCGACGCGCCGCACGCGGCCGCGTACCGCGCCGCGTCCGCCGCGTACGACGCGCAGCTCGCCGCGCTCGCCTCGCGCTCCCGCACGAAGCTTGCGGCGATCCCCGCGCCGCATCGCACGATGATCGTCTTCCACGACGCGTTCGACTACTACGCGCGCCGCTTCGGGCTGCGGATCGCCGGCGCGATCGAACCGCTCCCCGGCGCGGAGCCGAATCCCGCGCACATCGCCGAGCTGGTGCGGCAGGCGCGCGCCGAGAACGTGCGCGCGGTCTTCGCGGAGCGCGAGTACAGCGACCGGCTCGCCCGCACGGTCGCGGCGAGCGCCGGCGGGCTGAAGGTCGCGTTCCTGTACGACGACTCGCTGGCACCCGGCGAAGGGGTCGACTCGTACGTCGCGATGATCGACACCGACACCGACACGATCGTGTCGGCACTGAAGTGAACGCCGTCGAGGTCCACGACCTCCACGTCCGCTACGATTCCGTCGAAGCGCTGCAAGGCGTCGATTTCACGCTGCCGCGCGGAACCGCGCTCGGCATCGTCGGGCCGAACGGCTCGGGGAAGTCGACGCTGCTCAAAGCGGTCGCGGGTCTGGTGCAGCCGGCGGAAGGCAGCGTGCGGGTGCAAGGGCGCGCGCCGCGCGATCTGCCGCCGGGCACGATCGGCTACGTGCCGCAGGTCGAGGACGTCGACTGGCAGTTCCCGGTCAGCGTCCGCGACGTCGTCACGATGGGCCGTTATCCGCGCATCGGGCCGTTCCGGCGTTTCTCGGCGCACGACCACAGCGCGGTCGCGCGCGCGATCGACGCGCTCGATCTGGGCGCGGTTGCCGACCGCCACATCAGCGAGCTCTCCGGCGGCCAGCAGCAGCGCGCGTTCGTCGCGCGCGCGATCGCGCAGGAACCGCTGCTACTGCTGCTCGACGAGCCGACGACCGGCGTCGACGCGGCCACCGAGGAGTCGCTGCTGAAACTCGTGCGCGGGCTGGTCGCGGACGGGCTCCCGGTGTTGATGACCACGCACGATCTCGACCGCGCGCCGGAGTGGTTCGACCGCCTGATCGTCGTCGACCGCAAGATCCTCGCCGACGGCACGCCCGGCGACGTGCTCGAGTCCGGCGCCTACGCCGGGATCCGCGAGCACACGCACACGCACGGGCACCGCCGTTAAAATGGGCGGCGTCCTCGAACCGTTCCAGCAGGACTTCATGCAGCGCGCGTTCGTCGTCGCGGTCATCGTCGGCACGCTGTGCTCGGCGATGGGGACGTACGTCGTACTGCGCAAGCTCTCGTTCATCGGCGACGGGCTCGCGCACGCCTCGTTCGCCGGGATCGCGATCGCGTATCTGCGCGGCGCGAACTTCTACGCCGGCGCGGCGGTCGCGACCATCGTCACCGCGCTCGGGATCGGCTTCGTGCACCGGCGCGCGAGGGTCTCGCTCGACACGTCGATCGGCGTGCTCTTCACCGGTGCGTTCGCGCTCGGCGTCTTCCTGCTGTCGCGCTCGCCGCGCGCGACCGTCGATCTGCAGAGCTTCCTGTTCGGCAGCATCCTCGGCGTCTCGCCGGGCGACGTCGCGACGGTCGCCGGGCTCGGCCTCGCGGTCGCACTCGTCGTCGGCGCGCTGTGGCGGCCGCTGCTCTACACCTCGTTCGACCCGGTCGTCGCGCAGGCGGCGGGGATCCGCACCGGACTCATCGACTACGCGCTGCTGGTCGTGCTCGCCGTGACGATCGTCGTCTCGCTGCAGGCGGTCGGGATCGTGCTCGTCGCCGCGCTGCTCGTCACGCCGGCCGCCGCCGCCTCGCAGCTCACGAAGCGCTTCATCCCGATGATGCTGCTCGCGATCGCGTTCGGCGTCGTCTCGACGGTCGCCGGCCTCTACGCGTCGTACGAGCTGCACGCCTCATCGGGCGCGACGATCGTCCTGCTCGCGACGCTCATCTTCTTCGCGGCGCTCGCGATCGGCGGCGTTCGCCGACGATCACTGACGTAGCGCTTCGACCGCGGCGCGCTCCTTGATCGAGCCGATCCCGGTAACCGCGTCGAATCCTTGCGTCACCGCGCAGCCGTCGGGCTGCTGCTCGGCGCATCCCTTCACCAGCGGCGGCGGCGTCGGCACGATCCCGCGGTAGTTCTTCGGGAGCGGTGCGCGGCGCGGGCGCAGGTTGTTGTCCTTCCAGCCGCGGTCGTTCTCGCGGCTGACGTCGCGGAACGCTTGCGGCGACGAGCGCGCGAGCACGTAGAGGTCGCCCGCGGTCAGCAGCCGGCGCGGCGCGTCGACGAGGCTGTTGATCGCCGCGAGCTGCCCGCCGACCAGCGACGCGCTCTCGCTGGTGCCGCCGACGCCGCCGATCCCGTAGCCGTGCCAGTAGACGCGCAGGTGCCCGGCGGCGTCGGCGGAGACGTCCGGGACGATCCGGTTCTTCACGTAGGTCGCCGAGAAGAGGAAGTCGCCGGGCGCGTTCTGCCAGGCGGGGCGCGGTTCGGTCGAGATCCCGCCGCCGGTCGCGTGGTCGAGGTCGTTCCAGGGGCCTTCGTCGCTGACGCCGTCGCGGTCGCCGAGCTGCGTTCCGCCGGCGCAGATCACGTACGGCAGCACGCACGGCCACGAGACGCGCGGCCGCTCGATTCCGTTCTCCTTGAACCCGTAGGCGCCGTCGTCGCCGGCCGGGACGACGACCGGGATCCCACGCACCAGCGCCTCGAGATACGGGAGCGGCGTCTTCCCGTAGCGCGCCGCGACCGGCCCGTCGGCCGGGCCGACGACGGCCGGGACGACGATGACGGTCGGGTCCAGGTCGAGCGCGCGCGCGAGCGCGGCCGTCCCGTCGTTCCCCGCCCCGCAGACGTCGTCGTAGTCGGCGACGATCTCGGCGAGCGGCGCCGCGGTGACTGCGGCGCTGACGTCGAGCCCGGCCTCCTGGCCGCGGTCGTCGCGGCCGCACTCCGCCGATGCGTTCTTGAAGACGAAGCTCCGGTCGGTGATGCGCGCCATCGCGGCACCGGGCGGCGCGCCGTCGGCGGCGAGGAACTTGCGCACGTCGTTGACGTCGAAGCGGTCGGAGGCGTCCTCGACCAGCACGATTCGCTGGCCGGTTCCGCCGCCGTCGACCGCGTCGGTCATCGAGCGGAAGCGCGCCGGCTCGTACCAGTCGCCTCGAAAGTACGTGAACGAGGGCCGCGTGTCGGCGAGCCGCGGTGAGGTCGCGACGACCGCGCCGCGCACGTCCCGGACACCGGCGAGCGCGACGTTCAGCGGCCCGCTCGGCGCGAGCACCGTGCGCGTGCCGTCGCTCCACCGCTGCCAGCGCACGCCGAAGAGCCGCTCCGCCGAAGCGATCGGCATCAGCGCCGCGGCGACCAGCCCGTCGCCCGCGACGTTGACGTCGGTGCCGCCGGCCGCGCGCAGCAGCTGTCCCGCCGCGCGCGCGTCCGGAACGCGGCTGAAGCGGTCCATGAAGGCCTGTCGCGAGAGCACCTGGCGGTGGGACGGATCCGTCGGATCGCTCATCCGCGCGGCGAGCCCGTCGAGATCGGCCTTCGGCTGCAGCTCGATCGCGAGGTGGAGCACCGTCCGCTCGTCGACCGCACCCGCTTGGTGGAGGCCGGTGAGGGCGCCGAGCGGCACGGGGACGCGCGTCGAGGCCGCGTCCACGACCGGCGCGGCCGGCGCGAGGAGCAGGGCCGCGAGCGCGCAACCGACGATCGTACGATACCGTTGTAGAGTCAACCGCGTCCTTTCCGAGGGAATACGTACCATGGAACGCACCGCGTTCATCCGCAGTCTCGCCGCGACGGTCGGCGTCACGCAGCTGACCCGCGTCCTGCCGGCGTCGGCCGCGATCGACGAGGCGGCGGTCGGACGCGAGGTCTTCGCGCAGCTTCGCGAGGACGGCGAGCTTCTCTTCGACTCGCCGTTCTACGAGCACCTCAACGAGATCGGCTCGGTGATCGCGCAGAGCGTGACCACGCGCTACCCCTACCCGATCCGCTACTACATCGTGCGCGGCGACTCGGCGAACGCGTTCTCGGTCCCGGGCGGGAACATCTACGTCAACGAGCCGCTCCTCCGCATCGCGAAGAACCGCGACGAGCTGGCCGGCGTGCTCGCGCACGAGACCGGCCACATGGTCCTCCACCACGTCGCGCAGCGGATGGCGGCGCTGCAGAAGAAGAGCACGGCCGCCTCGATCGGCTCGATCCTCGCGCAGATCGTCCTCGGCCCGCTCGCCGGCGCCGCGGTCGACTACGGTACGCAGTACGCGGTCGCCGGGAGCGACGCCGCGCAGTCGCGTCACATCGAAGCGCAAGCCGACGAAGAAGGCGCGCGGATCATGGCGGCGACCGGCCAGTTCAATCCCTGGGGAATGGTCTGGTTCTTCCAAATCATGAGCGAGACGTACGGCCCCGGCCAGGCGTCGTGGCTGCGCGATCACCCGCTCGACGAGCTGCGCATCGCGGACCTCGAGCACGAGTTCCGCGCCAACCCCGACG
>DATHLN010000064.1:0-15266 GCA_035488115.1 Candidatus Limnocylindrales bacterium
TCGCGCCGCCGGCGGATGGCCACAAGACGATAACGTCCGACAGGATCGCCGAGGCGCTGCAACGCCGCATGGTCCACTACGACAAGGGCGGCGAAGGACATTACGACACCATCAGCGCGTTCATCAAGACGATCCGCGGCAGCGATCCGGACGCGGCGGTCTACTGGCTCGCGCGGATGATCGACGCCGGCGAGGACCCGCTGTTCATCGCGCGGCGGCTGGTGATCCTCGCCAGCGAGGACGTCGGCCTCGCCGACAAGCACGCGCTCCCGGTGGCGATGGCGGCGCAGCAAGCGGTTCACTTCGTCGGGATGCCGGAGGGGTTCTACCCGCTCGCGCACGCGGTGCTGTACCTGGCGACCGCGCCGAAGTCGAACACGGTCGGCCGCGCGTACGGCGCCGCGCTCGACGACGTGCAGTCGACGCGCAACGACCCGGTGCCGCTCCACCTGCGCAACGCGCCGACGAAGCTGATGAGGAACCTCGGCTACGGCGAAGGCTACCGCTACGCGCACACCGACTACGCGGACATGGAGGCGGAAGGCGATCTCCCGCCCGCCGTCGCGCTACAGTCGAACCTCCCCGACGCGCTCGGCGAGCGCGCGTACTTCGAGCCGGGCAAACAAGGCGACGAAGCGCGGCTGCGCGCCTGGATCGACGAGCGCCGCCGCAGCGTCTCCTCCGCCGAATCGGACCTTTTCGGCCAAGACGACTAGCGCGCGGCGCGTTCCTCTGGACTGGCCCGCGCGCGCGCAGTACGATTGCCCGGCCGATTCACGACGCGCCCTTGCCGCGCGCCCGCAAAGCGTGAATGGACGAGAGGAGGTGAATTATGAGTACATCGACTGAACCAGTCTGGGCGAACCATCCCGAATTCGCTGCGGAAGTCGAGGCGAATCCTGCGCTGCGCGCGAGCCTGGAGCGACTTGCGCGCAGGATCGACGAGCACATCGCAAAAGGCAACAAGCCCGACTACGAGGCGGCGCAGCGGATACAGGCCGAGATCGCGGCGGACTACGCGACCCTTCCGCCGACCGGGCGCACGGAAGAAGAAGCGCGAGCGCTGGTCGCGCGTCATTGTCCGAAGCGGTCGTTTTTCCGGTGAGGGCGGTGCTCGATACGAACGTCCTCGTTTCAGCTGCCTTGGCGCAGCGCGACGAACGGCGCGGCCTCGCCCGCTGGGTCGTCGAGGTCGCGTTGATAGGACAGCGCCGGTTCGAACACGTGACATCCGATTTGCTGTTGAACGAGCTCCAAAGGGTCCTGTCACGCCCCGGCATGCTCGATGCAGAACGCGCTGCTCGTTTCGTGGACAAGATACTCGACGTATCGACGTTGATCCGCGTTCGCGGGATAGCGGTGGGTGTCCGCGACCCGGATGATGACAAAGTCGTCGAGACGGCGATGAACGGCGACGTCGATTTTGTCGTCTCCGAGGATGCCGATCTGCACGATGTTTCCGCGCGGCGCGCGATCGCGAAGGTCGGGATCGGAATCCGTGCCCGGCCGATCCGGGTCATCACATTGCGCGAGCTGGTCGCCGAGATCGAAGGAACGCCGAGGTTCAGCCCGCTGATCGCGGCGGAGCTGCTGCCCGCAACGCTCGCGGCCTGAGAGGCGCTCTTGGGGCGCGCATGGCGCGCATCTACCTGGACAACGCCGCGACGACGCCGGTGCGGCCGGAGGTCGTCGAAGCGATGGTCCCGCTGCTCGGCGGAGGCTACAACCCGAGCTCGCTCCACGCCGAAGGCCGGGCCGCCCGCGCCGCGCTCGACACGGCGCGCGAGACGGTCGCGCGCGTCCTCGGCGCGACCGCGCGCGAGATCGTCTTCACCGCCGGCGGCTCGGAAGCCGATGTGCTGGCCATCGTCGGCGCCGCCCGGGCGCGCGCACGCGCGGACGCCGCAGAGCGGGCCGATGGCGCGCCCACCCCGGGACACGTCGTCACCACGGCAATCGAGCATCACGCCGTCCTGCACGCGGTCGACGTTCTGGAGCGCGACGGCTGGCGCGTCACTCGCCTGCCGGTCGACGCGAACGGCCTTGTCGCTGCCGACGCCTTTGCCGCGGCGCTGACGCCCGAGACCGCCGTCGCGAGCGTGATGCTCGCGAACAACGAGACCGGCACGATCGAGCCGGTGGCCCGGCTCGCCGCGATCGCGCGCGAGCGGGGCGTGCTCTTCCATACCGACGCAATTCAGGCCGCGGGGTGGCTGCCGCTCGACGTCGACGCGCTGGGCGTCGACTTGCTCTCGCTCTCCGCGCACAAGCTCCACGGTCCAAAAGGCGCCGGTGCGCTCTACGTCCGGCGCGGGACGCCGCTCGAGCCGCTCATCGTCGGCGGCCCCCAAGAGCACGGCCTGCGCGCCGGCACCGAGGACGTCGCCGGGATCGCGGGCTTGGCGACCGCCCTCGCGCTCGCCGAGGCCGAGCGGCCCGGGACCGGGGCCCGCGTCACCGCGCTGCGCGACCGCCTCGAGGCCGGGGTCCTCGCCGCGCTCCCGGGCGTGCTCGTAAACGGCGCCGGCGCGCCGCGCCTCCCGAACATCCTCTCCGTCGCGTTCGCCGACGCGCCGTCCGACGCGCTCCTGATCCGGCTCGACCTCGAGGGGATCGCCGCCTCCGCGGGGAGCGCCTGCGCCGCCGGCTCCCTCGAACCGAGCCACGTGATCGCCGCGCTCGGCGTCCCGGACCGCTACCGCACCGGCGTCGTCCGGTTCTCGCTGAGCCGTGTGACGACCGATGCCGAGGTCGACGAGGTGCTCGCGAAATTGCCTGTCCTCCTGGCGAACGTGCGCACCCCGCTCGCAGTGTAGCGTCTCGCAATTGTGGGAAAGGGCGGACCGTGGCTCTAGCGAGCACACGGAGGATCGGTTTTTGAGTTCGGGTTTCGACTGGGCGATCGTTTTGGATGTCGGGGTGGGTCTCGGAGTGCTGCTGATCGGTATCGCAGCCTTGATCCTTTGCTCCGCCGTCGCCAAAACGTTCACCCGGCTGAACGGCACGCTCGACGAGGTCGACCGGCAGATCTCCGCGCTCTCCGCACCGGTCGCCGAGACGCTCTCGCACGTCGGCGGCATCGCGGACACCGCGGACTCCACGGTGGCGCGCCTCGGCGGCGTTGTCGGCACGCTCGAGACCGTCGCCGGCTCGGTCGGGAACACCGCGAAGCTCGCCTCCGACTCGCTCGCGCCCGCGCTGGTGAACGTCGGCGCGACGCTCACCGGGATCACGGCCGGCCTGCGCAAGCTCCTGACCGGAAGGCGCGGCGCACCCGAAGACGCGGGGATCACGACCGGTGGATGACGACCGTACCGCCGGCGGTCCGGGCGGGGGGATCGGCGGGTTCGTCGCGGGGCTCGCGATCGGCGCCCTCGCCGGCGTCACGCTCGCGATGATCCTCGCGCCGCAGTCCGGCGAGGACACGCGCGACCTGCTCGTCGCCAAAGCCCGCGAGGCGGGCGAGCGCGCGCGGGACACCGCCGGGGACGCCGGCGATCTGCTCGAGCGCGGCCGCCGCATCGTGGCCGACGCGAAAGCCCGGTTGGACGGCGCGATCGCGGAAGGAAAAGACGCCGCGGCGCGCCAGCGCAGCACCCTCGAGAACGACAACAGCGAAAGCTAGGAGTAACGGTGGATATCAAAGTCAACGTCCGCGAATCCGAGGGCGACGCCTACGTGGTCGACCTCACCGGCGAGATCGACGTCTACACCTCGCCGAAAGTCAAGGACGCGATCACTGAGCTCATCGACCAAGAGCACTACAACCTCGTGATCAACCTCGAGAAGGTGCGCTACATCGACTCGACGGGTCTGGGCGTCCTCATCGGCGGCCTGAAGCGCGTTCGCGAACACGGCGGCTCGGTCAATCTCGTCTGCACGAATCCGCAGATCAAGAAGATCTTCGACATCACCGGGCTGGTGAAGATCTTCGGCATCTTCGACGACGAGCAGAGCGCGATGAAGGCGCTGGTGTGAATCCCGCGCTCCTCGAAGTGTCTTCGCACGGCACGGTCGAGCTCAAGATCCCAGGCCGCGCGGAATGGGTCGCGGTCGCACGCCTCGCCGTCGCCGCCGTCGCGAGCCGGCTCAGGTTCTCGGTCGACGAGATCGAGGACATCAAGCTCGCCATCGCCGAGGCCTGCACCAACTCGATCCAGAGCGCCGGCGGGGCCGACTCCGGCACGATCGAGATCGTCTGCGACGCGCTCGACGAGGAGCTGCGCGTCACCGTCCGCGACCGCTCCGCGGGCCTGCACCTGGAATCGGTGAAACCGGGCGGGCTCGACGAGGGCCGCACCGAAGAGTTGGGCGTGTTCCTCATTCGAGCGCTGATGGATACGGTGGAATACACGAGCGAGCCGCGCCGAGGCACGGAGCTCGTCATGACCAAGCGCGTCAGCGCCTGACGATGTCCTCGTCGGTTCCTCACGTGGACGAGGAACGCTGGGACCGCAATCGGGCGCGCCAGGCTTTCGCGCGGTTCGCCGAGCTGCGGGCCGATCGTAACCTCGACAGCGGCCCCGATCACTCGGGCGTCAGCGAGTTCGACCGCTTGCGCAACGAGCTGGTCGTCGCGCACCTCAACCTCGTCCGCTATCTCGCCGTCAAGTTCGCCAACCGCGGCGAGGCGCTCGACGACCTCATCCAGGTCGGCACCGTCGGCCTGCTCAAGGCGATCGACCGCTTCGACCTGGAGCGCGGCGTGGAGTTCACCACCTATGCTACGCCGACGATCGTCGGCGAGATCAAGCGCTATTTCCGCGACAAGGGCTGGGCGGTCAAGGTCCCGCGCCGTCTGCAGGAGCTGAACCTCAGCGTCAACCGCGCGATCGAGAAGCTCACGGTGAAGCTCGGTCACTCGCCGACGGTCGCCGAGCTCGCTTCGCACCTCGGCGCCTCGGAAGAGGACATCCTCGAGGCGCAGGAGCTCGGCCAAGCCTACAATCTCCTCTCGCTCGACACCGAGCTGAACGGCGAGGGCGACAAGAAATCGCAGACGCTGGCCGACTACGTCGGCCAAAACGACGCCGGCCTCGAGCTGCTCGAGGACCGCGCGAACTTGGAGCGCGCGTTCCAGGTGCTGACCGGGCGCGAGCGCGTGATCCTGTACCTGCGGTTCTACGAGAGCGTCTCGCAGACCGAGATCGCGAAGCGCCTGAACGTCTCGCAGATGCACGTCTCGCGGCTGCAGCAGAAGGCGCTCGAGAAGCTCAAGAACTTCCTGCAAGAGAAATGACGCTGCTCACCGGAGCCGTCGCGGCGTGCGCGCTCTATCAAGGCGCGCGCGCCGTCTTCGCATTCCGGAACGCGCGCACGCGGGACGACGTCGAGGTCGCGAACCTGCGCGCGCTCAGCGCGGTCGCGTTCGCCACGCTCGACAGCGGCGAGGTGACCCGCTACATCGGCGTCGGGCTGTTCGCGGTCTGGTTGGTCGCGTACGCGCGCCGGCGGCTGAGGGCCGGGTTCGCCCTCCAGCGGCGCAGCGACTCGGTCAGCAGCGCGACGATCAGCAGCACCGAGCCGTCGATCACCGCGTAGCCGCCGGCGACCGCGGACGGCGGGTTGCCGGAGGTGACGTGGAACCACGGGACCTTCGGGAGCCAGGTCCACGCGCCGAAGATCGTCCCGGCGAGCTCGAGGTCGGTGACCGCGATGAAGATTCCGGCGAAGAGCGCCTTGCGCGGGCCGAACAGAATCGCCGCCGCGAACAGCGGGAGCCAGTAGATGCCGTGCCAGTCGACGCGGTGTGTCAGCGCGGGGAGCAGCGTGACGCCGCCGAGCGCCCACGCGGTCGCGCCGGCGAGCGCGGCGTACGCGACCAGCCGCTCGCGGCGGCGGACCCACGGCGTCGCCGCGAGGCTGAACGCGAAGACGTAGACCAGGCCGTGGCCGAACGGCACGAACGCGGGGATCGTGCCGAAGCGGTAGCGGTACCCGCCCCAGATCTGCGAGCCCAGGATCTCCCAGCCGGTCGCGACGACCACGCAGATCCAGACCTGCAGCCGGTCGGACGGCGAGAGACGCAGCGTCCACAGCGTCAGGATCGCGAGCGTTAGCGCGCCGAGCGCGTACTCCCACGGCCACGGCGCGGCCAGGTGCCCGTCGATGTACAGCACGACCGGCGCGTAGCACAGGACGCCGACGAGATACCACCACGGCGTGGTGCGGGACGGCCCTGCCTGCGCTGCCTGCACGCTCGCCCGGTTCCCGCCGTTCGGTCCGCTCACCTCGCCGAAACGATCGCCGCGGCCCTTCAGATGTTACGCGGGTCTCGCTCTCATGCTTCGACAAGCTCAGCATGACATTGTGGCGGACGGGGCGGCATGACGGGAGCGGCGAACCTGGCGGGTCGGCCATGACTTCCCAAGAGCTCCGTCAAGCGTTCGTCGACTTTTTCGTGCGGAACGGGCACGCGCATCTTCCCTCTGCATCCCTCATCCCCGACGAGATGAGCACCACGCTGTTCACGATCGCGGGGATGGAGCAGTTCGTTCCGGTCTTCCTCGGCGAGTCGCCCGCGCCGGCGCCGCGCGCGGTGACGGTGCAGCGCTGCCTGCGCGTCGCGGGCGCGAAGTCGGACATCGAGAACGTCGGGCGAACGGGCCGTCACGGGACGTTTCTCGAGATGCTCGGCAACTTCTCGTTCGGCGACTACTACAAGCGCGAGGCGATCCGCTACGCTTGGGAGTTTCTCACCGGCGTCATGAAGCTCGACCCGGCGAAGCTGTACGTGACGGTGCACGTCTCCGACGATGAAGCGCAGCGCATCTGGGAGAGCGAGATCGGGCTCGACCCTTCGCGCATCACGCGCTGGGACGAAGACAACTTCTGGACGATGGGCGCCACCGGCCCGTGCGGTCCGTGCAGCGAGATCTTCTACGACACCGGCGCGGAGAACGCGTCGGGCCCCGACGACGACGGCCCGAACAAAGGGAACCGCTACGTCGAGATCTGGAATGTCGTCTTCCAGCAGTACAATCGCGGCGCCGACGGCGCGCTGAGCGAGCTTCCGCGCAAGGCGATCGACACCGGCGCGGGGTTCGAGCGGATGCTCGCCGTCGCGAACGGCAAGGTCTCGATGTACGAGACCGACCTGTTCACCGATCTGATCGCGGCGCAGCCGCCGGTCGGGCAGACCTCGCTGGCGCCGGACGAGCAGCTGGTGCGCCGCCGCATCGTCGCCGATCACGCGCGGGCCGCGACGTTCCTGATCGCCGACGGCGTCTATCCCTCGAACACCGAGCGCGGGTTCGTGCTGCGCTTCCTGATCCGGCGCGCGATCCGCAACGGGAAGCTGCTGGGCTATCCGCGCGAGTTCATCGCCGATCTCGCGGGCGCGGTCGTGACCTCGCTCGAGAGCGGCTATCCCGAGCTGCGCGCGAAGCTCGCCGACGTGCAGAGCGCCCTGCGCGCCGAAGAGGCGAGCTTCATGCGCACGCTCGACCGCGGGATGCAACTGCTCGAGACGGAGATCGACGAGGCGATCGCGGACTGCACGATGCTGATCACCGGCGAGGACGCGTTCGTCCTGCACGACACCTACGGCTTCCCGTTCGAGCTCACGAAAGAGATCGCCGGCGAGCGCGGTGTCTCGGTCGACACCGTCGGTTTCGAGCAGAAGATGAACGAGCAGCGCGAGCGCGCGCGCCGCGACGCGGCGGCGAAACGCGGCGCGATCTCGGTGAGCGACGCGCAGGCGATCGCGTCGTCGTTCGAGGGCTACGGCGGCCTCGAAGCCGGCGGCACCGTGCACGGGATTCTCGTCGGCGGCAAGCCGGTCGAGCGCATCGCGGCGGGCGAGGAAGCGCAGATCCTGCTCGACCGCACGTCGTTCTACGCCGAGAAGGGCGGGCAGATCGGCGATCGCGGGCGGATCACGACCGAAGACGGCGCGGTCTTCGAGGTGACGGACACGCAGTACGTCGGCGAGGCGATCGCGCACCACGGGCGCTTGACCGGCGGCGAGATCGCGGTCGGCGAGCAGGTTCGCACCAGCGTCTATCCCGAGTGGCGCGAGGAGATCCGGCGCCACCACACCTCGGCGCACCTGTTGCAGCGCGCGCTCAAGGACGTGCTCGGCGAGGAGGTGGTGCAGGCCGGCTCGTGGGTCGGCGTCGACCGGATGCGGTTCGATTTCCGCACGCCGTCCGGCGCGCTGACGCCGCCGCAGCGGCACGCGGTCACGCGGCGCGTCAACGAGCTGATCCGCGCCGACTACCATCAGGAGATGCGCGAGCTCCCGATCGAGGAGGCGAAGTCGACCGGCGCCATCACGATGGCCGGCGAGAAGTACGGCGATCGCGTCCGCGTCGTCGGCTTCGGGCCGGCGGTCGAGTTCTGCGGCGGCACGCACGCGATCACCACCGGCGAGCTCGGGCTCTTCGTGATGCTCAGCGAGAGCTCGATCGGGAGCGGCGTGCGCCGCATCGAGGGGATCGTCGGCAAAGCCGCCGAGGCGTACGTCGAGCGGCAGCAGGACACGATGACGCGGCTCGGCGAGAAGCTCTCCGCGAAGCCGGAGGAGATCGAGGAGCGCGTCGAGCGGCTGCAGTCCGATGTGCGCGATCTGCAGAAAGCGATCGCCGAGATCAAGTCGCAGCTCGCCGCCGCGGATGCGGCGCGCTACGTCGAGCACGCGGAGGAGATCGGCGGCGTCGCGCTCGCCGCCGCGGTCGTTCCCGAGGCCAACGCCGAGGCGCTGCGCGCGCTCGGGAACGCGATCCGCGCGCGTTTGCGCTCGGGCGTCGTCGCGCTCGTCGGCACCGACGCCGGCACCGCGTCGCTGTTCGTCAGCGCGAGCGACGATGCGGTGAAAGCCGGCGTGCACGCCGGGAATCTCGTGAAGGCGGCGGCGCCGCTCGTCGGCGGCAAAGGTGGCGGCGCGCCGGCCCAGGCGCAGGGCGGCGGAAAGGATCCGTCCGGTGCCGCCGCGGCGCTCGATGCCATGCGCACCGCGATGCGCGAAGCGTTGTTGAAGCAGCCCGCGTGATCGCTCTCCGCGCGCTCGCGGCGACGGTCGTGCTTGCGGCCGGAACGAACGTTCCGGCGATCGGCGCACCGGCGCCGCGAACGGCCGCTGCGACCGCCACACCGTTCTCGGTGTTGCCGCCCGCGGTCGTGGTCGGGAAGTACGCGGCCGCGCTGTCCGCGCTCAAAGAACCGCGCGTGTTCGCGTTCGAGTACACGATCCAGCAGACGGGGCCGCGGACGCTCGAGCAGACGCACCGCGTCTTTCGCAGCGGGAACGACGAACGCGACGAGACGCTCGCGGTGAACGGGAATCGCTCGCACACGCCGGTCGTGCGAATCTTCCGCGGCCGCCCGTACCGCTACACCGTCGCGGCGCTCGCACCCAAGCCCTCGGCGTACGAGTTCGTCTACGCCGGGCCGCACAAGAACGGTAAGCACGCGGACTATGTCTTCGATCTCGTTCCGAACGCGAAGTCGCGGGCGGTAACGTTCACGCAGGTCACGATCGACGGCGTGACGTTCCTTCCGCAGACCGTCGCGTTCTCCGGGCCGCACGCTGCGCGCGGCACGGTGACGTTCGTGAAGGCCGACCGCTACTGGGTCGCGCGAGCCGCGAGCGCACAGGCCAACGTCCAAGGCGGCGTCGCGCACGAGCTGCTCGGTTTCGTTCACTGGCGGTTCCCGAAGGCTCTTCCGCGCTCGACGTTCGCGGTGCCCCGCCCGCTCCGCACGACCGCGCCCGCGTTGGTGCCGTAGGCCGAACCGCACCCCGCGGCGGCGGCGTACCGGGGGCATGAGAACAGCGTTCCTCGGCGCCGCGGCGCTCGTCGCGCTGCTGGCCGCCGCGCCGGCGCCCAAGACGTATACCGTCGAGATTCGTGACGACAAGTTCGAGCCGCCGTCCGTCACCGTGCGGGCCGGCGACACGGTCACGTTCGTCAACGACGACGACGACGCGCACACCGCGACCGCCGACGACGGCTCGTGGGATTCCGAAGGATTGAACCAAGGCCAGAAGTGGTCGCACACGTTCACGAAGAGCGGGAAGGTCACGTATCACTGCACCGTTCACCCGTTCATGAAGGGCACGCTGGTCGTGCGGAGCGCGTCGTGAAGCGGCGCGATTTCGTCGGCCACGTCGCGTGGACCGGCGCGGGGATCGTCTACGCGCTCGGCACCGACGGGCTCGTCCGCGCGACCGCGGCGTCGGCGAAGGGGCAGTTCGCGTTCGTGCAGATCTCCGACAGCCACATCGGCTACAGCGGTCCGGCGAACGACGACGTCCGCGCGACGCTTCAAAAAACGGTCGCAGGGGTCAACGCGATGCCGAACCAGCCGGCGTTCGTGATCCACACGGGCGACGTGACGCACTTGAGCAAAGCCGCGGAGTTCGACGACGCGCGCGCGATCCTGAGCACGCTCCGCGCGCCGCTCATCACGATCCCGGGCGAGCACGACGTCATCGGTGCCGAAGGGCCGAAGCGCTTCGCCGCGGCGTTCGCGCGGGGCGATGCGAAAGGGCGCGGGTGGTCGTCGTGGGACCAGGGCGGGATCCACTTCGTCTCGCTGATCAACGTCGGCGAAGGCGAGACGATGGGCGTCCTCGGCGACGAGCAGCTGACGTGGCTCGCGGACGATCTCGCCTCGCGCAAGCCGTCGACGCCGCTGGTCGTCTTCGGCCACGTCCCGCTCTTCGCGGTCGCGCCGGAATGGGGCTGGACGACGACCGACGGGACGAAGGCGATCGCGCTGCTGAAGCGCTTCGACGCCGCGACCGTGCTCAACGGCCACATCCATCAGGTCGTGGAGCACAGCGAGGGCGCGATCCGGTTCGCGACGGCGCGCTCGACCGCGTTCCCGCAAGCCGCGCCCGGGACCCCGAACGCCAAGCCCGGTCCGCTGGCCGTCGCGCCCGGCTCGCTGCTCGGCGTGCTCGGCTACCGCACCGTGCAGGTCGAAGGCGGCGCGGCGTGGCGCGAGCGTACGCTAGCGCAGGGCTGAGCGCCGTCGAAGCCCGCCCGATGGTGCTCGACGGGCCGGCGTTCGACCGCGCGTACCGGGAGTACGCGCCCCGGCTGCGGTCCGTCGCGTTCGCCGTGCTGCACGACCGCGACGGCGCGGAGGACGCCGTCCACGGTGCGCTGATGCGGGTCTGGGGCGGCGGGACCTACCGCGCCGAGCGAGGCGCGCTGCTCCCCTTCCTGATCGCGTGCGTGCGGCGCGAGGCGCTCGACGCGCTGCGCGGCTCGAAGCGCCGACATCTGCGCGAGGTGCGCGCGAGCGCCGGCGACCCGCTCGCGTTCGACGACACCGCCGCGCTCGATCCGCTCGAAGCCCGGCGCGTGCGCGCCGCGCTCGAGACGCTGCCCGCCGAGCAGCGCGACGTGATCCTGCGCGCGTACTACGGGCACCGCACGCTGGCCGAGGTCGCGCAGGACACCGGCGTCCCGCTCGGCACCGTGAAGAGCCGGCTCGCCGCCGCGCTGCGCCGGCTGCACTCCACCCTCTCCGAAGGACCCCGATGAACCATCTCGACGACGACGCCGAGCTCTACGCCCTCGGCCTGACCGAACGCGAGCGCGACGCGGAGATCGAAGCGCACCTCGCGGAGTGCGGCGATTGCCGCGCGCGAGTGATCGCCGCCGAAGAAGCGGCCGCGTCGCTCGCCGCGGCGTTGCCGGCGGCGCCTGCGGACGCGAAGCGCAGCGATGCCGTGCCGGCGCGCGCCGCGACGGTGCGCCGTGCGTGGTGGCCGTCGCTCGCCGCCGCGGCCGCGGTGGTGTTCGGCGTGACGGCGGCGGCCGAAGGCGTCATCGCGCAATCCGCGAGCGCGCAGCTCGCGCGGACCGACGTCGCGCTGACGGCGATCGCGTCGTCGCACTTCGGCCACACCACGCTCACCTCCGATCCGGGCGTGATCGCGAAGGCGCTCTATGCCCGCGACGGTGCGTGGTGCTACGTCGTGGCGACCGGCGCGCCGCGCGGCGCGCACGTGATCGTCCACCGCGGCGCGGCCGCGCGCGACCTGGGCGCGCTCGACGCCGGCGCGCCGGCGACGCTCTTCGTCCGCGATCCCGGCCGCCCCGATTCGATCGAGGTCGTCGCGGACGGCCGCGCCGTCGCCCACGGAAAGCCCGCGTTCTGATGGCGTTCGCGCGCGTGCGCTGAACCTTCTCGCGGCGGCGCTCGACTCAGGAGCATGACCGCTGCGCTGCGAGCCGACGATGCCGTCATGGCGGAGATCAACGTCACGCCGTTCACCGACGTGCTGCTGGTGCTGCTGATCATCTTCATGATCCTCGTGGCGGTCGTCGCGCCGCCCGGATTCGAGAGGCAGCTCCCGAACTCGGGCGAGCCGCCGCCGAGAACGACGGCCGTGCGCACGATCGAGGTCGTCATCAGCGAGCGCGACGCGATCTTCGTCGACGGGCGGCCGTCGAGCGCGGCACGCGTCTACGCCGACCTGGCCGACACGGTGCGCCGTCGCGGACGCCTGCACGTTGCGCTGAGCGCAGACGTGAAGGCGTCGTACGGCACGATCATCCGTATCTTGGACGCTGCGAAGATCGTCGGGCTCGACGACGTCGGGTTCGTGACGTCGTGAGCGCGCCGCGATCCCGGCGCGAGCGTGCGCGCAACTTCCTCGCCTACGGATTCGCGATCTCGGTGCTCGTGCACCTGATCGTGCTGCCGTTCGTGCATGCGGAAAAAGCGCTCGCACTGCACGAAGAGCCGCCGCACGACCTCATCATCGACCACATCGCGCCGCCGCCGCCGACCCCGCCCCCGACGCCGACGCCGCGCCCCACCGTGCCGCCGACGCCTCCGCCTCACCTCGCCACGCTGCGGCCCGTGCCGCACAGCGCGCATTTGCCGACGATCCATGCGCCGCATGCGGTCGCGCACGCCGGCGGGCCGTCCGAGCCGGCGAATACGCATACCGTCGGCGACGTGCGCGATGGCGTCCCGAACGCAACATCTCCGCTGCCCGGGCCGAACGGTGAGATCGGGCCTTCGGCCGCCCCGGTCGCGGCGACGCCCAGCCCGCGGCCGACGCCGACGCCGCTCTCGTGTGCGCGCCCGAACGTCCCCGCGACGACGCTCCGCGCGGCTGTCCCCGAGACGCCCGCGATCGCGCAGGCGCAGAACATCTCGGGGACCGTCGGCGTCGTCGTCTCGCTCGACGCGCAGAGCCATATCGTCGCGACGCGCGTGCAAAGCTCGCCGAGCGCGCTTCTGAACGCGCCCGCGCTCGCCGCGGCGCGCGGCTCGGTGTTCCGCACCGAGGTACGCAACTGCGAGCCCGTCGCGGCCGACTATCTCTTCAGCGTCGAGTTCACGTCGCAGTAGTCAGAGCGCTTGCCCGTCGATCGGCACGCGCAACGCACCAAGGTGGCCGGCGACGTTCTCACGGAGGAGCGTCCAGCCGGCATCGCCGACATCGAACTCGCCGTACGCGCCGTTCTCGACGCGCGCGTTCCAGAACGCGTCGAGAGCGCGTCCGGTCGCGGCGAGGATTGCGACCCGCACGACGGCGTCGTGTGTGACGACGAGCGCGGGATGCGAGGGCCGGAACGATGCCGCGAAGTCGCGCCAGCGCGCCAAGACGTCGGCGAGCGACTCGCCGTTCTCGAACCGCACGTGCGCCGGATCGTGGCGCCACGCGCGGTAGCGTTCGGAATCGTTCGCGGCGAGCTCGTCGCGCAGCCGGCCCTCCCACGTGCCGTGCGCGATCTCGATCAGCCGCTCGTCGGTCTCGACGCCAAGATTCAGCCGCTCCGCGGTGGGCCGAGCCGTCTCCACGCACCGCAGCAGCGGCGAGCTCACGACGCGGCCGACCGGAACCGCGCTCATCGCCTCCGCGAGCGCAACCGCTTGGCGGATTCCGAGCGGCGTGAGCTCCGACTCGAGCCGTCCTTGATAACGGCCGGCGAGGTTCCAGGTCGTCTCGCCGTGTCGCGCGACGTAGACGCGCATCGCGCGCGCTAGACCGCCAGCGAGCGGACCGAGCCGATTCCGGCGACGGCGCGCAGCGCGGCGATCGTCGGCTCGTCGGCGGCGCGATCGGTCGATAGCACCATGATCGCGTCGCCGCCGACGGTGTTCCGGGACACCTGCATCGTCGAGATGTTCACGTTCGCCGCGCCCAGGATCGTGCCGACCTTCCCAATCATCCCCGGAACGTCGGCGTGCTGGGTGATCAGCATCGCGCCGGACGGCGTGGCGTCGATCTCGTAACCGTCGACCTCGACGATCCGCGGCACGCCGCCGGCCGACGTCGCGGTGATCGACGTCTCGCCGGCGATCAGGCGCAGCGACGACGCGTACGCCGACGGACCGGCGTCGTCACGCGCCTCGACCGCGATTCCGAGCTCGCGCGCGATCGCCTCCGCGTTCACCACCGAGACGCGGCGGTCGGTCGTCGTCTGCAGCAAACCGCTCAGAAACGCGCGCACGAGCGGCTCGGCCGGGGCGCCGGCGAGCGCACCGCGCAGCAGCAGCGCGAAGGCCGGCATCGCGCGCGGCCGCGCGTACTGCGGATAGAACCGGCCCAGCCGGTACGCGACCTCGACGAACGGGACGATCCGTTCGGCATCCGGCCCGCTCGGGACCGGCGCGTTCACCGCGCCGCTCGCCGGCGCGCCGATGAGCGTGCGCGCGACGTCGGCGGCGAGCTCGGTCGCGATCCGCGCCAGCGCCTCGTGTGTCGAGCCGCCGAGGTGCGGCGTCGCGTAGACCTTCGGATGGCGGTGCAGCGCGGCGCCGGTCCCGCCGGGCGGCGGCGGCTCCTCGGAGACGACATCGATCGCCGCGCCGGCGATCGCGCCCGCGTCGAGCCCGTCGAGCAGATCGCGCTCGGCGATCAGCCCGCCGCGCGCGCAGTTGATCAGGTACGCGTGCGGTCGCATCGACCGCAGCTGCGCCGCGCCGATCATCCCGAGCGTCTGCGGCGTGAGCGGGACGTGCAGCGTGACGACGTCACTCGCGCGCAGCAGCGTCTCGAGGTCGACCAGCGCGGCGCCGAACGCGTCGGCTCGCGCCGCGGTGACGTACGGGTCGTGCGCGAGCACCGTCATCCCGAACGCCGCCGCGCGCGTCGCGACGTTCCCGCCGATCCGCCCGAGCCCGACGATCCCGAGCGTCTTGCCGAACAGTTCCGTCCCGATCAGCGCCTTGCGGTCCCAGACGCCTTCGCGCAGCTGCTGCACCGCCGCGGGCGTGCGCCGTGCGAGCGAGAGCATCAGCGCGAAGGTCTGCTCGGTCGCGGCGATCGTGTTCGCGCCGGGCGTGTT
>DATHLN010000065.1:0-2887 GCA_035488115.1 Candidatus Limnocylindrales bacterium
CCCCTCGAGCGCGTTGCACTCGCAAGGCGGCGCCTCGTTCGGCACGAACCCCGGCTCCGCGCAAAACAGCGTCATCGCTGGGCAGGCGCAGCTCGCATTCACCTTCGTCGTCAACGGCTCGACCGCGAACGGCTCGGCGAACGCGAACGCGACCACGAACGTGGCGAACTCGCTGTACGGCGACAACGCCGGCTACATCGAAGGCCCGGGCGTCACGCCGTTCACCATCTCGAACAGCGGCAACCCCGGCACCGGCGCCTCGAGCACCGCGATCGGAAACGCGAACGGCAACCTGACCGGCTCCGGTTTCGTGAACTCGGCGGCTGCGCCGGGCAGCTTCGGCGTCTTCAACGGCCCCAACGGCTTCCCGCAGGCGACCGGCCAGAGCAGCAACAACGACGACTACACCGCGATGACGTACATCCCGGCGACGTACAACGCCGGCGCGAACGGCGCGACGATCTCGGTGCCGGGCGCATCGGCCGCGATCACGTTCACCAACACCGCGCAGAACACGTCGAACCAGGTCGACACCTTCAACCTCACGACGGTCGCGCTCGCCGCCGATTTGAGCGGAAACGCGCTGCCGGCCGGCTGGACGGTGACGTTCAAGAGCACGGGCCAAGCCGCGAGCGGCGGTTGCGCGGCGGTCTCTGCCGGCACCGTGATCACCTCGGTCTGCGTGCCCTCGGGCAGCTCGCAGAACTACCAGACGGTGATGACCCCACCCGCCGGCGCGACGGTGTTCAACACGTTCGCGCCGTACGGCTCAGGCGTCAAAGCGACGTCGGTCAACGACGGCAGCGGGAACACGAACAACACGACGAACGACGAGTTCTTCGTCGGCGGCTTCGTGAAGCTCTCGAAGCAAGTCGACGACGCGTCCGTTCAGCCGTGCGCGACCGCCTCGGTATGGACGAACAACGCGACGACGGTGAACCCGGGTGACTGTCTGCGTTACACGGTCACGTACCTCAACGTCGCGCCGAGCGGCGGGACGAACGACATCACGCTCAACGCGTCGAGTCTCGTGATCACCGAGGACGGCAACGCCTCGGGAAGCACGGGCGGCGTCGCGTACACCAACAACTGGGCGGCGAACTCGAACGGTCTCTTCGCGACCCCGGTCGATTCGACGGGCGGCACGCTCGGCGGATACAACCCGGGCCCGGGCGCGGCCGGCTCCTCGAAGTTCACCGATACCATTGCGTCGCTCGCAGCGGGTGCGTCGGGCAACGTGGTGTTCAAGGTTCAGATCAAGTAAACGGATCCGAATGCCGCTGGGAAAGCTCGCGCGCGTCCTGCGCACGACGGGTCTCATCGCGTCGCTGCTCGCATTCGCGGCGGCGGCCGGTGAGGCCGCTCCCGGCGGCACCAAGATCACGAACACGGCGACGGTGACCTATGCCGACGATCAAGGTCGGACGTTCACGGCGCAATCGAACGCCGTCTTCGTCTCGGTCGCATCGGTCTCGGCGATCACCGTCACGCCGAAGGAGCCGGCGCCCGACGTTTCGACGGAGGGCTACACCGCCGGAACGCCGCTCACCAGAACGTTCACCATCACCAACGGCGGGAACGTCGCCGACGCGTACACGGTCGCGGCGGCGGCAAGCGGCGCCGGAACGCTCGTCTCGATCGCGTTCGTGACGAGCGCCGGCAACGTCCCGATCACGCTCAACTCGACGGTGTCACCGACGCTGCAGCCCGGCGAGTCGATCAAGGTGCAGCTCGTCATCACCACCGCCGGCATCGCGGCCGGTACGACCTTTCCCATCACGCTGACGGCGCGCTCGACGAACGTGTCGGCCGCCAACGGGCTCGTGAGCGACAGCGGACGGCAATGGGCGATCGCCCAGCCCGGCGCATCGATCGCGGGACCGCTCGGACCCACCTCGATCGTCACGAAGCTGGTGAACCAAGTGCGAACCCATCCGGCGCAGCCCGGCGAGACCGTCACCTACGCGATCTCGTTCAAGAACTACGGCGGCTCCCCGGCGACGAACGTCGTGCTGACCGATCGCGTTCCGGCCGGAATCACCGTACTTCCGAACACCCTCGCGCTGAACGGCACCAACATCGCGTCGGCGGCGTCGCTGAACGGCCAAGTGCTGACGGTGAACGTCGGCACGCTCGCGGTGGGCGCCACCGACACGCTGTCGTTCGAAGCGACGGTGCAGAGCGGGTCGGTCACTGGCGCCTCGTTCGTCAACGTTGCGCAGGTCCAAGCCGACGGGATCGCGCCGGTCGCGACCTCCCCGGCGAGCGTGCTGATCGGCCTCGCCAACGTCGTCTACGACGGGTTCGCCGGCGGGAACTCGCCGGTAAGCGGCGCGGTGCTGACGCTGCGCGACTTCGCGACCAAGGCGATCGTCGGGCTCCCGAAGACCGGCAGCTCGACGTCGTCGTCGGCGCGCGCGCCGCTGGAGCAGCTGATCGGCGTGCCGCCCGACGGACTCGCGCCCAACCGCAGCAACGCGAACCCGTTCGTCACCGGCTCCGACGGCGCGTACAGCCTCGTGTTCTCGGCGGCCCAGCTCGGCACGCAGTCGGCGCCGGCCGTCTACGAGCTCGACATCTCCGCGCCGGGCTACCGCGACCGGCGCATCCAGGTCACCATCAGCCCCGACGCGAGCGGTCTGCTCTACAGCGCCGTGCTGCGCGAGCTCGACGATCAGATGCTCGCCGCGCCCGGCGGCTTCACCCTCGTCGCCAACAGCGTCTCCCTTCCCGAGGTGTTCGGTTTGCTCGGAAACCTGCCGATGTTCGCCGCGCATCCGCTCGCGGTGAGCAAGACCGTCGACCGCGACGTCGCCTCCGGCGGCGATCGCCTGCTCTACACGATCCAAGCCGGCGCTTCGTGCTCCTCGCTCGGCGCGACGAAGGT
>DATHLN010000066.1:0-2993 GCA_035488115.1 Candidatus Limnocylindrales bacterium
TCACGAGAAAGTAATCCGTGCGGTCGACGTCGGGGATCGGGATCAGCATGGGGTGCCCGAACATCTCGACCGCCGCCCGGTGATGCGGAAGCTGGTCGACGCTCGTCGCGCTGAAGCGGTTGCGCGTGCGCAGCGAGCGCAGGAAGCCGCCCGAGCTGAGCATCGTGCCGCTGTTGTGGACGTTCGGGTTGCCGAGGTAAATCGCGACCGCGTCGTCGCCGTGCTCGGCGACGACCGCTTTCAGGCGATCCGCGACGAGATCGAAGGCGTCGTCCCATGCGACGGGTTCCCAACCGGTCGGCGTGCGCCGGATCGGCGTCTTCAGCCGGTCGGGATCGGCGTGCAGGTCGATCAGCGCATTGCCCTTCGGGCAGACGTGACCGCGCGACAAAGGATCGAGCGGGTCACCGCGCAGGTCGGTGATCGCGCCGTTCGCGACCGTGATCTCGAGGCCGCAGATCGCCTCGCAGAGATTGCAGGCGCGGAAGTGCTTGCCGTCCCGGATCGCCATGCGAGCGGCTTCGCGGCCCCGCGCCTCAGTCCGCTACCGGCCGGCGGCGACGCGCTGCTCGCGGAGTTCGTCCAGCATGGTGTCACGACCCACGAACGCATGTTCGATCAATCGCGGGAACGTGGACCGCGAGACATGACGATCGTCGCGCTGCTCGCCCTTTCCGGCGCGCTGTACGGCTGGGGGCTGCTTCGCATCCGCGGCGCCCGGCGGCCGTTCCCCCGGCGTGCCACCGTCGCGTTCGGCGGCGCTCTCGCGCTTGTCGCGGCGGTACTGCTGGGGCCGCTCGACGATCTCGCCGACGCGTCCCTCGCCTGGCACATGGTGCAGCACCTGGCGCTCGTTTTGCTCGTCGCGCCGCTGCTGTTGCTCGGCGCGCCGCTGCGGCTCGCGCTGGGCGCGCTGCCGCCGCACGGCGCGGCGGTGCTCGCGCGCGTGCTGAACGCGACGCCGGTGCGCGCGCTCACGAATCCGGGTGTCGCATGGGTGCAGTTCGTGCTCGTGCTGTACGGGACACACTTCTCGCCGCTCTACGAAGCCGCGCTCGAGAACCCGACGGTTCACGCGTGCGAGCACGCGCTGTACCTGACCTCGGCGCTGGTCTTCTGGACGCCGGTGCTCGCCGTCCCGCCCGCGCCGCACGCGCCGCCGCACGCGGTGCGCATCTTGATGCTGTTCCTCGCGCTGCCGGCGAGCGCGTTTCTCGGGTTCGCGTTCTACGTCGGAAAGCACGTGCTCTACGCGCACTACGCGGTGCACCCGGGCGCGCTCGAGGACCAGATCGCGGGCGGCGCGGTGATGTGGATTGCGGGCGGGACGCCGTTGCTGATCGCGCTCTTGTGGTGCATCGCCGACTGGGGTGCGCGCGAGCAGCGGCTCGCGGCGATCTCCGACGAAGGGTAGCCGTACGATGTCTCACGGTCATCACGGCCCGCACGGCGACCGCCACGGTGCGCGGCAGCCCGATCGGTTCGATCCCGCGCGTGCGGCGATCCTCGACGACACGGCGCGCTTCGCGTACGTCCCGCCCGAACGGCTCCTCGACGAGCTGGCGCTCGAGCCGTCGGCGACGCTCGTCGATTTCGGCGCCGGGACCGGACTGTACGCGATCGCGCTCGCGCAGCGCCGCCCGGACCTGCGTGTCGTCGCGCTGGACGAGCAGCCCGCGATGCTGCAGCATCTTCGCGCGTCGATCGAGCGCGCCGCGGTGCCGAACGTCGAAGCGGCCGATCCGGCGGCGACCGCGGCGCTTCACGGGCGAGCCGATGCCGTCCTGGCACTGAACGTGCTGCACGAGGTCGGCGACGCGGCCCTCGCCGAGCTGCGATCGCTGTTGCGGCCGGACGCGCGCGCGTTGTTCGTCGACTGGAGCGCCGACGTCGACCGCCCCGTCGGACCGCCGCGGGATCACGTCTACTCGCGCGACGAAGCGGTGCGGCGTCTCGAGGCGGCGGGATTCGCGGTCGAAGCGCGCGAGCCGCTGCCGTATCATTTCGTGCTGCGCGCTCGACGGAAAGGCCCCGAGGTCGAGGTCGTCGCATCGTCGTTCGACGCTCCACCCCGCGCGAGCTCTGAAGCGGGGCCGCGATGAAGCTGCGCGCGCTCGCCGCGGCCGTCGTGCTGATCGCGACGGCGCTCGTGTTCGGGCGCGGTGGCGCGTTCGCGACCGCGCAGCCGCGCGATCCGCTACCGCGGCATGCGGTGCTGGGTGCGGCGGTCGCTGCCGACCCGGGCGGAGTCGCGGTCAATGCGGTGGTGCCGGGGAGCGCGGCTGCAACCGCGGGCTTGCAGCGCGGCGATGTCGTCGCTTCGATCGACGGCGCGCCGGGCGCGGGCGTCGTGCAGTTCCTGGACGCGATCCGCAGACGGCCCGGCGGTACCGCGATCGCGCTCGGGATTCGGCGCAACGGCGCGCCGCAGACGCTGAACGTCACGCTCGGCACCGCCGCGAACGAGCACGACCCGGCGTTCGAGATGCTGTACCAATCGATCACGGTGGACGGCACGCTGCGCCGGACGCTGGTCGGTGTCCCGAACGCCGCGCGCGGACGGCGGCCTGCGGTGATGCTGATCGGCGGGATCGGATGCTTCTCCGTCGACGTCGCGAGCAGTCCGGAGGACGGGTACCGGCGTGCGATCGACGACATCACGAAGGCCGGGTTCGTCACGCTGCGGCTCGAGAAGAGCGGCGTCGGCGACAGCCAGGGCCCGCCGTGTCACGACGTCGATTTCGAGACCGAGTCGCACAGCTACGAGGTCGCGCTCGAAGCGCTGCGGCGCGACCCGCATGTCGATCCGGCGCACATCTATTTGCTCGGTCACAGCATCGGCAGCGTGATCGCGCCGCGGCTCGCGGTGGCGCATCCGGTGGCCGGCGTGATCGCGAGCGAGGCGGTCGGGCGCAACTGGTTCGAGTACGAGCTCGAGAACGCGCGGCGCCAGCTCGTGCTGGGCGGCGATCCTCCGGACGTCGTCGACGCGA
>DATHLN010000067.1:0-25239 GCA_035488115.1 Candidatus Limnocylindrales bacterium
TGGACGATCCCGAAGCGGTCGCGGAGCGGCGCCGAGAGCATCCCGGCGCGCGTCGTCGCGCCGACCAGCGTGAAGCGCTTCAGCGGCAGCTTCAGCGTCTTCGCGTACGCGCCGCGGTCGACGACGAAGTCGATCTGGAAATCCTCCATCGCGGGATAGAGGTATTCTTCGACGACCGTGCCGAGGCGGTGGATCTCGTCGATGAAGAGCACGTCGCCGGCTTCGAGCGCGGTGAGGATGCCGACGAGGTCCTTCGGCTTCTCGAGCGTCGGGCCGGAGGTCGGGCGCATCGTCCCGCCGGTCGCGCGCGCGATCAGGTTCGCGAGCGTGGTCTTGCCGAGCCCGGGCGGTCCGGAGAAGAGCACGTGCTCGAGCGGCTCCCCGCGCCGCGCCGCCGCGTCGATCGCGATGCGCAGGTTGTCTACGATCTGCTCCTGCCCGACGTAGTCCTCGAACGTCCGCGGCCGCAGCGTCGCCCCGTAGACCTCGTCCTCGAGGGATGCATCGGCGCCGACGATTCTGGCTTGCGGCTCATCCTTCGACAGGCTCAGGATGACATCGCCGTCGGGCCGGCTCAGGATGACATCGTCTTGGTGCACCGCCTCCATGTCATCCTGAGCTTGTCGAAGGATGTTCTCCGCGGAAACGTCGCCGGGGCCGACGATCTTCTTCCGGACCGAGTCACTCATACCGGAGCGCCCGCGGCGTTGCGACGGCGGTAGATCTCCGCGAGCAGCGTTTCGGCGTCGTCGACGTGCGGCGAGCGTTCCAGCGTCTCGGCGATCATCGCTTCCGCTTCGGCGCGGCGGTACGCGAGCTGCAGCAGCACGGCGAGCGCCTCGCTCGCGAACTCCGGCATCGGCGGCTTCTCGATTGCGGCGCGCGCCGGCGCGTCCTGGATCAGCAAGAAGCGCGCGACCTTCCCTTGGAGCTTCGCGACGATGTCGCGCGCCTTCTGCTGGCCGATCCCGGGCAGCGTCTTGAGAAACACGTGATCGCCCTCGTCGATCGCGCGCGCGATGCGGCCCATCGGCGCCGAGAACGCGCGCGCCGCCGACTTCGGTCCGATCGATGCGACCGAGAGCAGCGCCTCGAAGAACTCGCGCTCGATCGCGTTGGTGAAGCCGAAGAACGTGAACCGCCCCGCGTTCCCGTCGAGCGCGAATTGGTGGTACACCTCGAGGGTCACCGACGCGCCGGCGTCGGGAACCTTCGTCGCGATGCTGGGCGGCAGCACGACGTCGTACGCGAGCCCGCCGGCCTCGACGCGCACGGAATCCGCCGCGCGCTCGAGCACGGTGCCGCTGATTCGTGAGAACACTACGCGAGCCGGGTCGCGCGACCGCGCCGCTGGGGCATCACGACCCCGAGTTCGGCGAAGCGCCCGCGTTGTGCTTCCACATTTGCGAAGGCGATCGCGATCGCGAGCGCGTCGGAGACGTCGTCGGGCTGCGGCGGCGCGGCGAGGCCGAGCAGCTGGACGACCATCCCCTTCACCTGCGACTTCGCCGCCGAGCCGCTGCCGGTCAGCGCGCGCTTCACCGAGGCGTGCGCGAGGTCGTGGAACGCGACGCCGTGCATCCCCGCGACCAGCGCGAGCACGCCGCGTGCGTGACCCATGAGCACCGCGGTCTGCGGATGCTCGTACGCCGTCCACAGTTCCTCGACGACCATACAGCCGGGCCGCGTCGCGCGCACGACCTCGGTCATCGCGTCGTGCAGCTGCACCAGCCGCCGTTCGAGCGCGTCCTTCGGGTTCGGCTGCAGCACGCCGCCCTCGATCAGCCGCAGCGCACCGTCGTCGACCTCGACGACGCCGTAACCGGTCGTGCGCAGACCCGGATCGACGCCCAGGATGCGGCGCGCGGTCATTGACCGCCCGAGCGCATGATCGTGAGGTTCACCGACTCGCCCGGCTTCAGCACGCTGTTCGCCTCCGGCTCGGTGCGAACGACCTTCCCGTCTTCGAGCGAGCTGTCCGCGGTGTAGGCGACATTGCCGATCTGGTAGCCGGAGCCGGTCAACGCGCGCTTCGCCTCGTCCAGCGTCATCCCGGTCACGTCGGGGACCGAACCGGAGACGCTCAGCCGGATGCTGACGTTCGCGCCCTTCTTCGCTTTCGTCCCGGCCGGCGGGTCTTGGCTCGCGATCTTGCCGGTCGGGTTCGCTGCGTCGACCGCGTACGCGAGGGAGGGCGTGAACCCGGCGTTCGCGATCGCGGCCTGCGCGGCGTCGGGATCTTGGCCGACGACGTTCGGCACCACGGTGCTCTGCGCGCCGGTGCTGACGATCACGTTCACCGACGCGTTCGGCTGCGCGGTCGATTGCGGCTGGGGATCTTGCGAAGCGATCACGTTCGCCGGGATCGTGTCGCTCGGGGTCTGCTGCTCGACGTTCAACCGCAGCCCCAGCGCGGCGAGCTTCGCGCGCGCCTTGTCGACCGGCATGTTCACCACGTCCGGCACGACGATCGGCTGCACGCCCTTCGAGACGGTCAGCGTGACGACCGAGTTCTGCGCGACCTGCGCCGAGACGGGCGGGCTCACGTCGATCACCTGCTGCGCGGGGACGCTCGGGTCGAACTTCTCGACGACCTTCGCCTTGAGCTTCGCGTTCTGCAGCGTGCGCGTCGCGTCCGCGACGCTGTAGCCTTTGACGTCGGGTACCGCCACGCGCGGCAGCCCCTGCGAGAAGAACAGCGTCACGACGGCGTTCCGGGCCAGCTTCGAGCCGGGTGCAGGGTCTTGGCGGATGACGCGGTCGCGCGGCACGGTGTCGCTGCTCTCGCCGACGGGCTTCGACTGGAGGCCGCGCTGTGCGAGCTCTTGCTGCGCGCGCGTCGTGCTCATCCCGTGCAGGTCGGGGACGGCGACGCTCGTCTCACCGCCGCCGCCCATCGTGCCGCGCAGCGCGAAGTAGCCGATCAGGATCGCCAGCGCGAGCAGCGCGGGGAAGAGGATCCAGCGCCGGTCGGGTCCTTGCGCGACGTACTCCACGTCGATCGCGTCGTCGCGGACCGGGAGCGTCGAGGTGCGCGGCTGGTCCGGGGCGGTCGATCGCCGCGGCGGCGGCACCGGCGGCTTGACCGCGGAGATCGAGCTCGTCGGCGCCTCGGCGAACGCCGGCCCGGCGAGCGCGGCGTGCGGCTTCTCGCGCGCCTCGCGCAGCGCGCTGGCGAGCTCGGTCGCCGAGGCGAAGCGCTCTTGCGGGTTCTTGCGCAGCAGCCGCGCGACGATCGACGCGATCGCCGGGCTGACGCCGGTCGTCCTCGGGTCGATCGGCGGCGGCGGCTCGGAGACGTGCTTGAGCGCGACCGCGACCGGCGTCTCGCCGACGAACGGCAGCGACCCGGTCAGCATTTGATAGAGGACGACGCCGACCGAGTAGAGGTCGCTGCGCTCGTCGAGCTCGTGACCCTGCGCCTGCTCCGGCGAGATGTACGCGACGCTGCCCATCACCATCCCGGGCTGCGTCACGCCGAGCGTGTGCTCCGAGACGGCGCGCGCGATCCCGAAGTCGCTGAGCTTGACGACGTCGTCCTTGGTGACGAGGATGTTCGCCGGCTTCACGTCGCGGTGCAGCAGCCCTTGGCGGTGCGCGTACGCGAGCCCGCTCGCGATCTGGATCGCATAGTCCACGGCGACCGGCTCGGGCAGCACGCGCTCGTCGCGCATGATGTCGCCGAGCGTCGCGCCGTCGACCAGCTCCATCACGATGTAGTACGAGTGGTCCTCGCGGCCGAAATCGAAGACGTTGACGATGTTCGGATGCGAGAGCTTCGCCGCGGCCTGCGCCTCGTACGAGAACCGCTTGACGAAGTCGTCGTCGCTCGCGTACTGCTCGCGCAGGACCTTGATCGCGACCCGCCGCCGGAGCAGGGTGTCGGTCCCGACGTAGACGTTCGCCATCCCCCCGTTCCCGAGGGTCCCGTCGACGCGGTACCGGTTGTTGAAGATGCGCTCGGCGGAGGGATTCGTGGGGTTCACGGTCGGCGCTTAACTTCGCGACCGGGCGAGCGCGACCCGCAGAACGTCCCGGGCGATGGGGGCGGCATACGTTCCACCGTACCCGACGTTCTCGACCACGATCGCGACCGCGACGCGCGGCGCCTCGGCCGGCGCGAAGGCGACGAACCACGCGTGCGAGCGGCCGTGCGGGTTCGTCGCGGTCCCCGTCTTCCCCGCGACGGTCACGCCGGGGAGCTGAGCCGCCGTCCCGGTCCCGCGCTTGACGACCTGGATCATCAGGTCGCGGACCTCATGCGCGGTGTCGGCCGAGATCGGCTGCGCGATCGTCTCAGGCCGGGTCGCGATCCCGGTCTCGCTCCCGGCGATCCGGCGCACCAGGTACGGCCGGGGCGTCGTCCCGTCGTCCGCGATCGTCGCGCAGATCAGCGCCATCCGCATCGGGGTGACGAGCAGCGAGGCCTGCCCGAAGCCGAGCTGCGCGAGGATCCCGGCGTAGACGTCCTTCTTCGCCGGGACGCGGTCGCGCATGACCGGGAGATCGAACTCGACCGGCTGCCCGAGACCCCACTTGGCGGCGTACTCGAACCACTTGTCGGTCCCGAGCTTCAGCGCGATCTGCGCGAAGTCGACGTTCGAGCTGAGCGCGAACGCGCCGGCGAGATCCTGCGTCCCGGTCGTCTCCTCTTCGTCGTTGTGCACGGTGAAGTCGCCGATCGTGAGTCCGCCGTAGTCGCTGAACGTCGACTGCGGCGTGATCACGCCGGCGTCCAGCGCGTCGGAGGCGGTGACGACCTTGAAGGTCGAGCCCGGCGGATACAGCCCTTGCGTCGCGCGGTCGAGCAGCGGTGACGACGTATCGCCGGTGAGCGAGCTCCACCGCGCGTCGAGCCGGTTCGGGTCGTACGAGGGAACCGACGCCATCGCGAGGACGGCGCCCGTGCGCGGGTCGAGCACCACGCCGGCGGCGCGTGCGTGCTGCGAGAGGCCCGCGACCAGCGCGCGCTGCACGACGAGATCGATCGTCGTCACGACGTCGGCGCCGCGCGGCGCGCCGTGCGTCCCCGCGAAGATCTGCTGCAGCTGCGTGAACGTGCCGACGGCATCGGTGTGCGCGGTGAGCGCGCGGTCGAAGGCGTCCTCGACGCCCGACGTGCCGTAGCGCGCGGAGGCGTAGCCGACCGCCTGCGCGACGAGCGCGCCGTGCGGGTAGACGCGCTTGGCGCCGCGCGAGACCGCTAGCGGCTCGCCGTCCGAGGCGAGGATCGAGCCGCGCCCGACCGCGATCTGCGTGTGCCGCGGATTGTACTGGCTCTCCGAGAGCTTCGGCCCCTGGACAACTTGGATCCAGACCTGCGCCACGGCCAGCGCCGCAAACAAGATCACGAAGACCGCGCCCAGCCGCGCGATCGAACGGTCAGTCAGCGCGTTTCTCCGGCGCTCGGTCCATCACCGGTTGTTGTTTGTTCGGTGGGCCGTTCGCGGAGCAGCGTGTAGCCGCCGGCGGTGCGGACGGCGAGGTGCGCGTTACCGGGGTCGCCGGCGATCGCTTCGTTCAGCAGCTTGTGCGCGAGCTCGTCGTCGAGACCGTCGATCGCGAGCACCGCGTCGACGGCGACGTCGTCGAGCAGCGGGCCGGCGACGTACGCGGCGTGCGGGATCGTCTCCCACAAGCGCTCCTCGTACGGCGCGTCGCGCCACGGGCCGCGCTTGCCGAACACCGTCGCGTGGTAGTCCCACGCGCACAAGCGGCGCTCGTTCCACACGAAGTGATCGCGCACGCAGGTGCGGCGGCAGATCGCGCACTGCGTGAGCTGCTCCGGCGGATGCGCGAACGCGTCGAGAACGTCGTCCGAGAGATCGTCGGCGTTGACGACGACCTCTTCGGTGAGCACCGAGGGAACCGCCGCGGACCACCCGATGCGCGCGAGCAGATCCAGCTCGCGCAGCGAAGAGACGAACGAGCGCTCGTCGGAAGGATCGAAGGTCTGATCCGTCCAGCCCGCGAGGTTGTCCGCGGCGACGCCGACGCGCTGCCAGTTCTCGCCGAGCACGACGCCGATCGGCGTCCACGCGAGCGGGACGAGCCACGCGGTCACCTGCCGGTTCTCGGGGACGAGGTTCGAGGTGAACGCGAGCGTGCTGGCGTTTCCGCCGAGCACGTACGCGCGCGCGTCGGGCTTGACGGGTAGCTCGGTCGGTGGAGTCACAAGCGCTTCGCGTACGGCGCGGCGTGGGTACGATCCCGCTGCCATGAACGCACCGCGTCCCCTTACGCTCCTCGCCGGCGTCGCATTGATCGGTCTCGGCGTCTCGCTCATCGCCCGCTCCGGCACGGGCGACGACGAGAGCACCTCCGGCGGGTTCGAGCGCAATCGCGACGCCAGCGTCCCCTACGGGGACGGGACGCGGATCGAGAAGGCGTTCACCATCGAGTGCCCGGCCGACGAGCTCTACGCCTACTGGCGCAACCTCGAGAACCTTCCGAACATCATGTCGCACCTCGCGAGCGTCGAGGACCTCGGCGACGGGCGGTCGCGCTGGACGGCGAAAGGCCCGGGCGGCGTCCCGGCGAGCTGGGAGGCCGAGATCATCGACGACACGCCGGGCGAGCGGATCTCGTGGCGTTCCGTCGGTGGGACGGTCCCCAACGCCGGCTCGGTGACGTTCACCGAAGCGCCGGGCGAGCGCGGCACGGAGCTGCGCGTCGAGATGGAGTGGGCGCCGCCGGGCGGGCCGCTCGGCAAGTCGTTCGCGAGCCTCTTCGGCGGCGATCCGGGGCTGATCGTCGAGAGCGATCTGCGCCGCTTCAAGGCGACGATGGAGGCCGGCTACCACGCCGTCAACGGAACGGACGTGAAGTCATGAGAGCGGTCACCTTCCGCGGCACCGGCAAGGTCTCGGTGAACACGGTCCCCGATCCCGAGATCCTTACGCCGTACGACGCGATCGTGCGCGTCACGTCGACCGCGATCTGCGGCTCCGACTTGCACATGTACTCGGGTTACATCCCGACGGTGAAGAAAGGCGACGTCTTCGGCCACGAGTTCATGGGCGAGATCGTCGAGGCCGGCAGCGAGGTCAAGAACGTCGCGGTCGGCGACCGCGTCCTGGTGCCGTTCACGATCTCGTGCGGGAACTGCCTCCACTGCCGTAACGGGATGACCTCGCTCTGCGACAACTCGAACCCGAACGCGTGGATGGCCGACATGCTGCTCGGCTACACCTGCAGCGGCCTCTACGGTTACTCGCACGCGTTCGGCGGCTATCCGGGCGGACAGGCGGAGTACGTGCGAATCGCGTGGGCGGACGCGAACGCGTTCAAGGTGCCGGACGGGATCCCGGACGAGCAGGCGCTGTTCCTCACCGACATCTTCCCGACCGGCTACCAGGCGGCGGAGCAGGCCGAGATCGCGCCCGGCGACACCGTCGCGATCTGGGGCTGCGGCCCCGTCGGCTGGTTCACGATCCAGAGCGCGTTCATGCTCGGCGCGGAGCGCGTGATCGCGATCGACCGCATTCCCTACCGGCTCGAACGTGCGCGCGCGCTCGGCGCGGACACGATCGACTTCGAGAACGACGACGTCGTCGAGACGCTCAAGAGCGCGACCGCGGGGCGCGGCCCCGACCGCGTGATCGACTGCGTCGGGATGGAGGCGCACTCGTTCGCGCCCGACAACGCCGCCGACAAAGTCAAACAGGTGATGAAGCTCTCGTTCGACCGCGCGCACGTGCTGCGGCAGGCGATCTACGCGGTCGGGAAGGGCGGCGTCGTCTCCGTGCCGGGCGTCTACGCGGGCTTCATCGACAAGTTCCCGATGGGGATCGTCGTCAACAAGGGTCTCACCATCCGCAGCGGGCAGACCCACGTGCACAAGTACGTGCCGAAGCTGATGGCGATGATCCAGGACGGGCGGATCGATCCCAGCAAGGTGATCTCGCACGTCCTCCCGCTCGAGTCCGCGCCCGAAGCGTACAAGATGTTCGTCGACAAGGTCGACGACTGCGAGAAGGTCGTCCTCAAACCGTTCGCGAGCGCCGCGTGATCCGGCGCGCCGCCGGGGAGGAAGCTTCCCCGGCGGCGCGGCAGCAAAGCGCGTGCCGGACATCCTCTTGCTCAACGGGCCGAATCTCGGCCGGCTCGGTCAGCGTGTGCCCGAGATCTACGGGACGACGACGCTCGCCGAGATCGAAGCGTCGGTGCGCGCCGTGACCGAGCCGGCCGGCTTCGGCGTGATCGCGAAGCAGAGCGACAGCGAAGGCGAGCTGATCGGGATCCTGAACGCGCACCGCGACTGCGCCGGCGCGATCGTGAACCCCGCCGCGCTGATGATCGCCGGCTGGAGCCTGCGCGACGCGCTCGAGGACTACGGCCGGCCCTGGGTCGAGGTCCACATCAGCAACATCTACCGCCGGGAAGAGTTCCGCCAGAAGTCCGTCCTCGCGCCGCTGGCGTCCGCCGTCATCGTCGGGGCCGGCCCGTACGGTTACGTGCTCGCGGCCCACGCGCTCGTGCACGTCCTGACCGCGACGTGAGCGCACCCGCACAGCCGCCGCTCGCCGGCATTCGCGTCGTCGAGGTCGGCAACTTCATGGCGGTCCCGTTCTGCGGGATGCAGCTCGCCGATCTCGGCGCCGACGTGATCAAGGTCGAGAATCCGAACGGCGGCGATCTCACCCGCGCCGCCGGGCCGTTCATCGACGGCGAGAGCTCGAACTTCATCCGCCTCAACCGTAATAAGCGAAGTATCGCGCTGGATCTCAAATCGGCCGACGGGAAAGCGATCTTCGAGCGGCTCGCGGCGAGCGCCGACGTCGTGATCGAGAACCTCCGGCCGGGGACGATGGACGGGCTCGGCCTCGGCTACGCCGCGCTCTCCGCGCGCTCGCCGCGCCTCATCTATCTCGCGGCGACGGGGTTCGGGAACAGCGGTCCGTACGCGCAGCTCGCCGGGCTCGACATCATCGCGCAAGCGATGTCGGGGCTGATGAGCATCACCGGCGAGCCGGGCGCGCCGCCGGTGAAGGTCGGCGTGCCGATCGCGGACCTCACCTGCGCGCTGTACGGGACGATCGCGGTGCTCGCCGCGCTGCGCGCGCGCGATCGCGACGGGCGCGGCCAGTTCATCGACGTCTCGCTGCTCGAGTCGGCGACCTCGCTCGCCGTGTGGGAAGCGGGGCGGTATTTCGCGACCGGCGAGGTGCCGAAGCCGTCGGGCTCGGCGCACCAAGCGATCGCGCCGTATCAGGCGGTGCGCTCGTCCGACGGCTGGTTCACCTTCGGCGCGAACACCCAGGCGCATTGGCTGCGGGCCTGCGCGGTGTTCGGGTTGGACGAGCTCGCGAACGACGAGCGCTTCGTCACCAACGAACGCCGGCTCGAAAACCGCGACGCGTTGATCGCCGCGATCGAGCGCGTGACGACCACGCAGCCGTCGGCGCACTGGACCGAGCGCTTGAGCGAAGCCGGCCTGCCGTGCGGGCCGATCCTGACCTTCGACCGCGTCTTCAACGATCCGCATCTGCTCGAGCGCGCGTATTTCACCGATGCGCCGCACCGCACGCTCGGCCCCGTGCGCCAGCTCGGCTCACCGATGCGGCTCTCCGCGACGCCGGTGCGGATCGAGCACGCTGGTCCGGTGCTCGGCGGTGACTCGGCGGCGGTGCTGCGCGAGCTCGGCGTGGCGGACGACGAAGTCGCGAGACTGGCGCGCGACGGCGTGACGGTGCTCGGGTGATCCGCATCGAGCACCGCGAGCGCGGGATCGTCTGGGTGATCGTCGACCGGCCGCAGGCGCGCAACGCGATGACGTTCGCGATGTGGAAGCAGCTCCGCGAGAGCGCGGAGACGCTCGCGAGCGACGCGTCGGTGCGTGCCGTCGTGGTGACGGGTGCCGGCGACGAGGCGTTCGTCGCGGGCACGGACATCGCGGAGTTTCGCGCGTTCGCTGGTGCCGACGACGGCGTCGCGTACGAGTCGCGGATGGACGCCGTGGTCGGCGCGCTCGAAGCGATCCCCGTGCCGGTGATCGCCGCGATCGCCGGCGCGTGCACCGGTGGCGGCGTCAGCGTGGCCGCAGCGTGCGATCTGCGCATCGGTGCGCCGAACGCGCGCGTCGGGGTCCCGATCGCCCGCACGCTCGGCAACTGCATCTCGCTGCGGAACTTCGCGCGCGTCGCCGAGCTGATCGGTGTCGACCGCGTGAAAGCGCTGTTGCTGACCGGTTCGCTGCTCGGCGCCGAGGATGCGCTGCGGGCGGGATTCCTCACCGAGGTCGTCTCGAGCGGCGGCGCGCTGCCCGCGCGCGCGCAGGAGCTCGCCGAACAGATCGCCGGCCTCGCGCCGCTCACATTGCGCGCGAGCAAGGAGATGGCGCGCCGTCTGCGCGCCGCCGCGGCGTTCCCGGGCGACGAGGATCTGATCCGCCTCTGCTACGGCAGCCGCGACTTTCGTGAAGGGCTCACCGCGTTTCTCGACAAGCGCCGGCCCGACTGGACCGGCACCTAGCGCGGCATCAGCGGAGCGGCTCGAGGCGCGGCTGCTTCAGCTCGGGGACGAAGTACTCGCCGCGCGGGACCGAGACGTCGGTGACGAGCACGACGCCGGAGCGCTTGTCGAGCAGCGGCATCAGCATGTCGAGGATCGGGTCGACGTGATCGCGCGTCACGACCGTGACGACGACGGCCATGCTCGCTTCGTGCGGTCCGTGATGACCGAACCCGTGAACGCCGGGGATCAGGGTATACCCCGTGGCGTGCTGGCAGATGAGGCGGCACACCGTCTCGAGCTGGTCCTGCTCGATGACGACCTCGATCCGCTTCATCGCGTTCATGATCCGGCGGCGCATGGCGCGAACGGTCTTATGCGCGCGCGCCGACTTCGCCTACGCGAACGCGCTCGAGCGGGGCGCCTGTCGATGTCATCCTGAGCCTGTCGCTGTCATCCTGAGCTTGTCGAAGGATGAGCCACGGGCACCGCGGCGCGCCGGCGCGTGCGAACGAAGACGTAGCCGAATACGCCGGCCAGCGCGGCCACGAGCCCGGCGCTCACGGTCAGGTCGCCGACCGGCGAGCGCCAGCCGAGGACCTGCGCGGCCTCGTACAGCGCGACCGCGAGCGCGAGCGCGGTGACCGACGCGATCCACAACCGCATCAGGCCCGGCAGACGCTCGGAGCGGTACGAGATCAGCCGGTGCACGAGCACCGAGTCGAGCGTGTCGGTGCAGATCATCCCCGCCGAGAACATCGAGCCCACCAGGAGCGCGCCCGCGACGCCGGCATCGGCGCCGAACGCGACCGCGTACGCGGCGAGCTGGCTGGACGTCTCGAAGCCGAACCCGAACAGCAGCCCGATCGGGATCGCGAGGAACGCGCTCGAGCCTTCGCGCAGCGAGCGCGGCAGCAGGCGCGTCTTCGCGCCGGCGAGCCGCGTGCCGCCCGCGCGCAGCGCCTGCAGGTTCATCGCGGCGACGATCAGCAGCACCGCGATCGAGAGCCACGTCCCGATTCGCTCGATCGCAGCGCCGTGCGCGGCGAACCGCGTTCCGAGGAGCCCGATGAGGGCGGAGATCGCGAGCACCATGACGGTGTGCCCGCCGGCGAAGAACGTTCCGACGAAGCGGCTCAGCAGCGGCGTGCGGACGTACGCGTTGCGCGTGACGTTGTCGATCGCGGCGAGGTGATCGGGGTCGGCGCCGTGCCGCATCCCGATCACGAAGGCGGTGAACGCGCCGGGCCAGATCATGCGTGCGCCTCGGTCGGGACGTCGTGCCGGTGGAACGCGAACGCGTAGCCGGCGATCGCCGCGAGGACGAGCGCCGCGACGAGCGGCACGGGGACGGCGAGGCCCTGTGCGGCGAACCCTTCGCCGATCATCACCGCGCCGACCGTCGCGATGGCGACCGCGGTCACGAGCGGGGCGTTTCGCGCGGCGCGCTCGAAGCGCGGTCGCGCGACGAGCCAGGCGGCGCCGCGCACGACCGCGATCCCGAGCACGGTGAGCACCGCCGCGAGCCCGATGCTGAACGCGACGATCAGCGCGAGCCCGTACCCGACGCGGTGCAGCGAGATCGCCGCGAGCAGCACCACGAGCGCGGCGGGGCAGGGCGCGAGGTTCCCGCTCGCGGCCGCCAGCACGGCGCTGCGGAACGTGAGCGGCGCGCTCCCGGGGATCGCGTGCGAGTGACCGGCGTGATGATGGTCGCCGGGCAGATGGACGTGGTCGTGCGCGTGCGGATGCGCGTGAGGATGATCGTGCGAGTGGTGGTGCGCGAACGGCAGGCGGCTGCGCACCTCGCGCGCGACGGCGCGCCCGCCCAGCAGCGCGATGAAGATCCCGGAGCCGAGCGTGATCCACGGATAAACCTGCTCGGGGACGATCCAGCGCGCGGCGAGCAAGACCACGACGCCCAGCGCGAGGACGCCGGCGGTGTGCGCGACGGTCAGCGCGCTCGCGAGAACGACGGCCTGGCGCGCCGTCGCGCGCGCGCCGACCAGTGAGACCGCGAGCAGCGTCTTCCCATGTCCCGGCTCGAGCGCGTGGAGCGCGCCGAGTGCGATCGCGAGCAGCAGCGCGCCGAGCACGACCAGCGGATCGCCGCCGCCTTTCGCGAGCACGTCCGAGAGCGCGTTGGAACGCGCCAGCGCCACCGCCGGCGTGCTACCGGTCTCCGCGTTCACGTTCGCGCGCGTATTCGGATCGAACGCGATGCGCCCGGCCGCGTTCACGTTCGCGGCGAGCGTCGTACGGTCGCGCGGCGAGCCGACGAGCGCGTTCGGGTACGAGCGCAGCTCGTCCGTCGGTTCGCGCTCGGATCCGGTCACGACGTCTTTCCAGCCGAGCCGGCCCGGCTCGGTGGCGTCGCGATAGACGATTCGATGCGCACCGGCACCGAGCGGGGCGGTGTATTCCGCCGTGAAGTACAGCGTCGGCAAACCGCCCGCGCCGGCCCGCGTCAGCACGGACGCGCCGGCGAGGGCTAGCGGGGCCGCCCGGCCGTCGATGTCGAGATGCAGCTGCGGCGCGACCGCGGCTGCGTGCGAGTCGGCCCACTGCTGCAAGACCGCCCGCGCGGGCGTGCCGTGCTCGTCGAGCGACCGGTCGAGCGTGAACGCCGGGATCTCCGCCAGGTCCAACACGTAGCGCACGCGCAGCGTGCCGCGCTCGGCGGTGATGCGGGTGAGGTGGTTGACGGTGAAATTTCCGAGCGGGTGCGCCGCCGCGGGCTGTGCGAAACCCAGCACGACCGCGGCGACCAACCCGGCCAGCCGGGCCGGACGTTGCATGTTCGATCCCTTCGGTTCCGGACGGAACTACCCGCTGAACGGTCCGCGGCGGCCGCTGGATTCCGACGGATCAGCCGCCGCCGGTGCCGCCCGGGATCTGGATCGCCTGCTGGATGAACTGCCGCCACGCGGCGTCGACCTGGTCGGCCGAGAGCGCGTGCGAGAGATCGGGCCCCCCGCCCTTCTTCATCATCTTCGCCGGGTCCATCGCCTTGCAGACGAGCCCGGTCTTCGCGTTCATCATCATCATCGCCGTCGGCTTCTCGCCGGCCGCCGCGGGACGGCAGACCATCGTCGCCGTGTTCTTCGAGGCCATCGCGTCGTGCGTCATGGCGTTTCCGCTCATGGCGTCGTCGGCCAGCGCGAACCCCGGCATCGCGAGCGCCGCGCAAGCGAACGCCGCGGAGAGAAATCGTGTCGTCATCGTATCCTCCGAGATCGGACGCGTGCTCGCGCCCGGCCCACGGTACCGCACCACGCCGAAACGCGCCGTAAGCGCGCTTACGAAGCAGGTTCAGAACGTGCGCTTGGTGTCGAGCAGGATCGTGACGGGGCCGTCGTTGACGAGCTCGACCGCCATCTCGGCGCCGAAGACGCCGGTTTCCACGCGCACGCCCGTCTCGCGGAGGTGCGCCGCGACGCGCTCGTAGAGCCGCTCCGCCTGCTCTCCGCGCGCCGCGGCGATGAACGAGGGGCGACGGCCTTTGCGCACGTCGCCGAGCAGCGTGAACTGCGAGACGACCAGCACCGCGCCGCCTACATCGGCGAGCCCGAGGTTCATCGCGCCGGCGGCGTCGTCGAACACACGGAGGCCGGCGATCTTCCGCGCGAGCGTCTCCGCGTCGCGCTCGTCGTCGTCGACCGCGACGCCGACCAGGACCAGAAAGCCGCGCTCGACGGCGCCGGCGAGCGCGCCGCCGACCGAGACGGAGGCTCGCGTGACGCGCTGGACGACCGCCCGCATCAGGCGGGCGGCGCCCCGAACCGGGTGTATACTAGCGGCATGAGCGTTGCGGGCTTCCACGCCTCCTGGCGCTGGGGACTCCTGGTGGTGCGCGGCTTGGTCGCGATCGCCGCGGGGATCGCCGGGTTCGCGATCTCCCCGCAGGCCGGCAAGGTGATGCTCGCGGCATATTTCGCCGCCGACGGCCTGCTGGCGCTCGGGTTCGCGGTCCGGCTCCACGGCCTGCGCGGCTTGCGGCTGCTGATGGCCGCCGACGGTGTCGTCGACCTGGTCGTCGCGGTGCTGCTGTTCGCATACGTGCCGAACGAGAGGCTGCTGATCCTCATCGTCTCGCTGTGGGCGATCGCGACCGGGGTGCTCGAGTTCATCGCCGCGGTGTTCGTCGCGCGGATCCCCGCGCTGTCGTGGGGGATCGCGCTGATCGGCATCGCATCGTGCGCGGTCGGCATCTTCCTCGTCGACCGCACCGACCTCGCGGAGATCGGGCTATTGTACTTCTTCGCGGCGTACGCGCTGATCGCCGGCGTGCTTTTCGTCACCGCGGGCGTCGTGCTCGCGCGCGCCTTCCGCGCCGCGCCGCCGGCGACGACGGAAGACGGCGCGGCGAGCTGAGCCGCTACCACACCGTCATCGCGTCTGCGAACAACGCGCCGAGCTCTTCTTCACCGACGTGGCGCGGCGCGTTCGCGAGCAGCCGCTGCTGCGCGTAGGCTCCCGCGACCAGCGAAGGGACATCGCTCTCCGCGTAACCCAGGGCGCGCAGCCCGTTCGGCATCTCGGTCGCGCGCATCAGCCGCGCGAGCGCGGACGCGAGCGCGTCACCGATCTCGTCGTCGTGCTTCGTGCGCTCGGCTCCGAGCAGCATCGCGACGCGGCGGTGCTTCTCCGGTGCCGCGCTCGCGGTGAACCGCGTGACCGCCGGCGCCGAGACGATCACCGACATGCCGTGCGGGACCATCGCGTGATCGGCGTCGTAGTCCGGCGGGACGTAATCGTGCACGAGCCCGGCGACCGCGTACGCCATCCCGTGCGGAACGTGGACGCCCGCGTTACCGAAGCCGATTCCGGCGAGCGTTGCGGCGTACATCACGGCTTCGCGCGCCTCGTCGTCGTTCGCGTCGTGCACCGCGCGCTCGAGATGATCGCCGAGCAGCCGCAGCGCTTCGACGCAGGCGAGATCGCTGTACGGGTTCGCGCCTTGCGAGAGCGGCCGCGCGAGCGGCGTCGCGGGACGCGGCCGCTCCGTGTGCGGGCGCGCGGTGTACGACTCGAGCGCGTGCGCGAGCACGTCGAACCCGCTCGACGCGACGACCGTCGCGGGGAGCGTGCGGGTCGCGTCGGGGTCCACGATCCCGAGCGTCGGTCGCAAGCGGCGCGACGCGATCCCGGTCTTCACCGTGTGCGCCTCGAAGTCGAAGATCGCGATCCCGGTGCACTCGCTTCCCGTCCCGGAGGTCGTCGGACACGCGATGTGCGGTGCGAGAGGCCCAGGGATCGGAGCGCCCTCGCCGAGCGGCGCGTTGACGTAGCGCTCGAACGGCGCGGGGTGCGTCGCGTACAGGTTCGCCGCTTTGGCGGTATCGATCACCGACCCGCCGCCGACCGAGACATATCCGTCGACGCGCGCGCCGGCCGCGAACGCGGCCGCATCGCGAAACGATCCGTCGGTCGGCTCGATCCGCACGCCGTCGTACTCGGCGATGTCGACGCCCGCCTCGCGCAGCGAGCGCCGCGCGCGCTCGAGGAGCTCGAGCTTCGCCAGGCGCGCGTCCGTAAACAGCGCGACGCGCCGCAAGCCGAGCGCGGCCGCCTCCGCCCCGAGCTCCGCGATCGCGCCGCGCCCGAACTTCACCCGGGGCGCCTCGACCTCCAGGACGGTCTCGTGGTCGTGCGGGGCATGCTGCATCGTGGGTGGAAGTCCCGCCCGTGGCCGAGCCGATCCTCTCGACGCGCGACGTCGTCAAAGTCTACGCGGGCTTCACCGCGCTCGACGGCGTCTCGCTCGACGTGGCGGAGGGGACGATCCACGCGATCATCGGGCCGAACGGTGCCGGGAAGACGACGTTCTTCAACGTGCTCTCGGGGTTCGCGCCGGCGACGCGCGGGAGCGTCCGCTTCAGCGGCGTCGAGATCGCGCAGCTCGATCCGGCGGCGATCGCGCGGATGGGGATGGTGCGGAGCTTTCAGATCAACAGCGTCTTCCCGCACATGACGGTCCTCGACAACGTGAAGATCGCGCTGCAGGCGCGCACACCGCTCTCGCGGCGGTTCCTCGCCTCGCCCAAGGCGACCGCGGTGCTCGACGATCCGGCGCGGCGCGCGCTCGACGCCGTCGGGCTCGACGACGAGCGCGCGAGCGTCGCGGTGAACCTGCCGTACGGGAAGAAACGCTCGCTCGAGCTCGCGATCGCGCTCTCGCAAGATCCGCGCGTGCTGCTGCTCGACGAGCCGACCGCGGGGATGGGCCTCGAGGACATCGACCGCACCGTCGCGCTCGTGAAGCGAATCGCGCCCGGGCGCACGATCGTTCTCGTCGAGCACAACCTGCGCGTCGTGGCGGACCTCTGCGACCGCGTCACCGTGATGACGCGCGGCAAGGTGCTGGTCGAAGGGACCTACAACGAGGTGCGTTCCGACGCGCGCGTCGTTACGGCGTACCTCGGCGGAGGGACGCAGTGATGCTCGCCTTGCGCGACGTGCACGCGTACTACGGCGAGTCGCACATCCTGCACGGGATGACGCTGACTGTCGAGACCGGTGAGGTCGCGACGCTGGTCGGGCGCAACGGCGTCGGCAAGACGACGACGCTGCGCACGATCATGGGGATCCTTCCCGCGCGGCGAGGCTCGATCGAGCTCGACGGCGTGCCGATCGCAGGCCTGCCTTCCGACCGCATCGCGCGCCGCGGCATCGGCTACGTCCCCGAAGAGCGCGGGATCCTCTCGACGCTGAGCGTGCTGGAGAATCTCACGCTGGCTCCGGTCATCGGCCGCAGCTCGTGGACCGTCGAGCGGATCTTCGATGCGTTCCCGAACCTCAAGGAGCGCGCGCGGGCCGGCGGCACGACGCTCTCCGGCGGCGAGCAGCAGATGCTCGCGATCGCGCGCGTGCTCCGCTCGGGCGCCCGCACGGTGCTGCTCGACGAGCCGACGGAGGGGCTCGCGCCGGTGATCGTCGAGCGGATTGGCGAGCTGATCCGCGCGATGAAGGCGGACGGAATCACGGTGCTGCTGGTCGAGCAGAACTTGCGCTTCGCGACCGGCGTCGCCGACCGCCACCACATCGTCGACCACGGCACCGTCGTCCAAACCCTCTCGAACGCGGACGTGATCGCCCGCGAGAACGAGATCCTCGAGCTGCTCGGCGTCTGAGGTAATGAGGATCGCCGTCACGGGCTCGGCCGGAACGATCGGTGCCCCGCTCTGCGCCGACCTCGCCCGCGACCACGACGTGGTGCGGATCGACCTTCGTGACGCCGACGTGATCGCCGACGTGCAGGATCTCTCAGCGCTCGAGCGCGCGTTTGCCGGTTGCGAGACCGTGATCCACCTCGCGGGCGTCGTCAGCGTCGAGGCGTCATGGGAAGATGTCGCCGGCCCGAACATCGGCGGAACATACGCGGCGTTCGAGGCGGCGCGGCGCGCCGGCGTCAAGCGCGTGATCTTCGCGAGCTCGAACCACGCGGTCGGGATGCATGAGGTCGAGAACGTCCCGGCGATCTACGAGCCCGGCTTCGGCCTCGTCGTCCGGACCGATACACCGTACCGCCCCGATTCGCTGTACGGCGTCTGGAAGGCGTTCGGCGAGACGCTCGGGCGCTACTACAGCGAGAACCACGGCCTGCAGGTGACCTGCGTGCGAATCGGCTCGATCACGAAGGCCGACGACCCGCGCGACCCGAGCGTCCGCGAGAGTTCCGGCTGGCTGAATCTCACCGACGAGGAGAAGTTCGCGCGCTACGCCGCGACGTGGATGTCGCAGCGCGACGTCGCCCGCCTCGTCCGCGCGATCATCGCACGCGACGTCCCGTACGCCGTCGTCTACGGCGTCGGCGACAACGCGACGCGCTTCTGGGACCTCGAACCCGGCCGCGCGATCTTCGGCTTCTGGCCCCTCGACGGCACGAGGTAACCGTCAGGTATCGTCGGCTTCCGGCGGTGACGCGAGATAGTGGAGATACCGCCCGGGCGCGTTGAGGAAGTCGCGGGTGACGCGGACGTGGTCCAGCTCCTCGTACGGCGTCTCTGCGATGCGGTCGCCGGCGAAGACGAGGATCTTCGCGCCCGGGAAAGCGGCGAGGATCGGGGAGTGCGTGGCGATCACGAATTGCGATCCGTTGCGGACGGCGTCGAGCAGCACCGTGAGCAGCGTCAGCACGCGGGTCGGTGAGAGCGGCGTCTCGGGCTCGTCGAGCAGGTACAGGCCGCCGGGCAGCAGCTGAGCGCGGACGATCCCCAGGAACGACTCGCCGTGCGAGCGCGCGTGCGGGTCGTCGCCGTATTTGCGCGCGAGCGCATGGCGCGAGCTGCGCGTTATGCTCGCGCCGAGCCGCCGCCGGAAGTCGCTCGCGCGCTCGTCGCCCAGCATCGCGTCCGCCTCGGCGTCGATCTCCCGCATCTCGCGCTGGATCCGCTTGGTGAACCCGAATGCGTCCTCGGCGCGGAAGAACACGCACGCGCGCGGACGCCCGTGCTCGACGACCTCGAACGCGTCCGCCAACCGCCGCGAGCCCGAGAGCGTCGCGTCAACCTCGAGCTCTTCCTCGCCCGCCGCACGCGCTTGCACGCCGACCGCGAGCGCTTCGAGCAGCGTCGACTTCCCGCAGCCGTTCTCGCCCATCAGGAACGTCACCGGCGCGGTGAACCGCACCTCGCGCAGCGCGCGCAGCGCCGGCACCGTCCAGGGAAACGCGTCGTCGGTTCGCACGCCGCCGCGCCGCCGGAACGCCTCGAGAAACATTCGGGGCGTTCTCCCAGCGGCGCCGCGCGCGTTCCTGCGACGCTAGCGCGCCGGCTTCGCCTGGTCCGAGCCGGCCCGCACCACCACAGCGCCTTTGTTCGCGTGCCAGCGGATCGTGCCGCGCTCGAACCGCGTCTCCAGCCCGAACCCGTCCGGCGCCGCGACTTCGTCGGTCACCGGATACCCGAACCGCTTCACGCCGCCCTGCGCGAGGAAGACCCGCCGAATCTCGCCGCGCACGTAGTGCGCGCCGGTCCGCGGCGAGGCGTAGATCGACGAGACGACCGTCGTCATCACGTTCGGGTGCTTCGACTCGTCGCACATCGGCCGCAAGATGCGCGTCCCGACCGGAACGCTCACGATGCCGTAGCCGCCGCCCGCGATCGCCCCGCTGAAATCCATGTGCGAGCCGGCCGCGTCGTCGCGAACCATCTGCGCGACCGGGCGCCCCAGCATCCCCTGCGGCCCGCCGAGATGGCGGAACCGCCACGGGATCGCGCTCACCGGCTCCAGCGGCGCGAACATCTTCTTCATCCCTTTCGGCGCGAGCCCGTAGACCTGGAACAGGTTGAAGCTCGGCAGGAATACCCGCCCGTCCGCGATCGTCGGCGCATTGAACTTCGCGAACGGCACCGCGGTCGGATCGTTGTGCCAGAGCACGCTCAGGTTCTTCGCGTCGAACGCGTACAGCAGGGCCGGGGTGGGCGGCCCCATCATGCTGTTCAGCTGCTGCACGACGGTCCACACGATCCCGTTCGTCTGCCGGTTCGCGGAGACGGACGAGAAGCCGCCGGGCATCCCGTCGTGCGCCGGCCGCACCGTCGCGACGAACGCCGGCACCGGGTTGACGGTCCCGCTCGCGATGTCGTAGGCGAACGCCTTGAGGTAGTCTTTCTCCGGCATCTTGTAGATCAAGCCGTGCGTGGCGTCGGTCTGCCAAAACACCGGGCCGGCGTGGATGTTCGGCCCGAACGACTCTCCGTTGATGTACCAGCTCGCCGGCACCGAGCACGGCTGGTCCTGATAGGCGACGCCGAACACCGACGCGCCCGGCGGGCACTGCGTCGGCCACGCGATCGGCGTGTTGTACGGATACGGCGTCGGCCCGGCATGGAACGTGTTGAAGAACGCCTGAAACGACGTCGTCCCCGTCTGCAAGTCACTCTGCGGGAGGACGAAGAACGAGCCGTCCTTGCCGCCGCCGATCACCTTGTTTCCGGGGAGCAGCATCGGGCCGCCGGCGCCGAGATCGGTGTCGCCGATCTGCAGCGTCTTCGCCGTCGCAGGCTGAAAGCGCGCGGCGAAGGCGATCGACGACGCGGTCGTCTTGAGCTTCAAGAACGCGTCGGCGTTCGCCAGCACCGGCCCGCCGGCTCCCGTGTTCGGATCGTTGCCGGTCTGCACGAAGATCGAGCCGTCGCCGCTGCCGGCGAGACCGTTCCCCGACGCCCAGACCCCCATCTCGCCCTCGGCCGGCGTCAGCGCGACGCTGAAGGCGCCGGCCGGCGTGAGATCGCTCGCATGATAGCCGATGATCCACCCGCGGTAGAGGGCGCTGCAACCGGCGCTGCTATCGCACGAGTACGTGCCGTAGCCGAGATAGACGTTGCCGTTCATCAGCAGCAGCCCGGGGCGCTGCCGCTGGCACGCCGCCTGGAACCGCTGAACCGTGCTGCCGCCACCGACGCTCGCGGAGACTTTGACCGCGGCGACGGCGTCGGTGCCGGTGGCGATGTCGAGCGCGTGCAGATAGTCGTTGCCGATGCCGTCCTTTCCGTTCTTGTCGTCGCGCGCGACGACGTACATCCGGCCGGCCGAGACGTCGATCACCGGCGTGCTCGTCACGCCGACGACGGCGGGGACCGTCTCGGGGCAGATGTCGCCGTGATGCGGCGTCCCAAGCACGGTGCGCCAGATCGCCTTCGACGAGTCGCCGTTCGGCCCGATCGTGTCGGGCGAGAGGTCGTCGGCGTCGAAGGCGTAGACGACGTCCTCAGCCGTCGCGATGAAGACGAGGTTCTTGAACCCGCTCGCGGTTTTGACGCCGTGCACGTAGAGCGGCTGAGCCATGATCGTGCCCAGCACGGCGCGCTCGTACAGCAGCCCGAAGCCCGGCCCGCTGACGCTCGCCGGCGTGAGCGCCGTCTCGGCGAGCTGCGCGCCTTGTCGCGCGTTGTCGTTGTGCTGCGTCACGACGTTCTGCCTGAAGCAGTTGACGATCACCGGGCTCGACATCGGGCTGACGATGCTGCCGATGTACTGGAGCGCGGTGATCTTGTCGCCGTTCGCGGCGACGTTCGGCGGAGCGAACCACATCGTCACGTCGCCCGGACCGGCGCCGCCGTATCCGACGATCGCGCCGTTGCGGAAGAGCACCACGTTGGCATTAATCGTCGTGCCGCGCACGATGGCGCGGTGGTCCTTCGGGCAGATCGGCGCGAGGACGATCGGGGCGGGCAGCGTCTTCACGGGCGGCTGCGGTTTCGAGGTCGGCCCGTGATGGCACAGCGACTGGCGCGCCGAGATCATCGAGCCTGCCCCGACAGGCGAATTGAGGCCCTGCCAGTTGTTCGCGCCGGTCGCGTAGCCCGACCCGTCGGGCATCGCGTTGTCGAACACCTCGAGCAGTGCGCCGGTGTAGAGCGCGTGCGCCGTCACGGCGTCGTTCCCGAGGACCGGCGGATCGAGCGCCGGCGTCGCGATCGGCATCGGCTCCGGCAGCACCGCGACCGGCGCGGACGACGGGCTGATCACCGGGCTGCACGCCGCCTGCGTCGCCGTCACGTGATGGCCGGCGACGAGCGGCGAAGTGAATGCCGGCGTCCAGTCGCTGCCCCAATCGTTCGGCGTGAAGCCGCTCCCGATCGACATCCCGGCCTCCACGTCGCGCACGTCGACCGTCACGCCGGAGACGAGCCCGTGCACGGGAACGATGCGGCCGCAGGCGTAGATCACGTGGTCGATCGTGGGCGCGTTCAGCGACGAGGGCGCGGCCCCGACGGTCGTCGCGGGATTCGTCATCGCGCTCGTCTCGCCGTTCACGGTCTGCGTCGCGGCCAGCTTGTCGCCCATCGTCAGCGCGGTCACCGCGAAGGTCACGAAGCCGAACTTCGGTGTCTTCGTCCCCGCCAGTGCCATGTTGCGGTAGAGCTTCACCGTCGCTTTGGGGATGAAGCCGGCGACCTCGACGTGCTTCGAGCAGCCGTCGACCGCCCCGACCGACGGCGGCGAAAGATGCCCCTTCGGCGGAAACTGGTCGTTGATTCGCGGGCCGTCCGCGCCCGCGGCGAGCGGGACTCCGCCGAGTGCGGCAACGAGCACGGCGAGAGCTCCGAGACGCGAAGCATCCATCGAGCGGTTCCTCCAGGAAGCCGAGCCCGGTAGCCCTGTACGCTACCGTACGCCCAGCTCACCGACCTGTCAAGCGTCGCGGGACGCCGCCCGTCAGGTCTTCGCGCGCTTCGCTCGCGGCGCGAGCAGCTCGCCGACGATGCCGCGGCGGAACAGCAGCACGCAGAGCGCGAAGATCGTCCCCATCACGACGTTCGTCTTGTCGCCGACCTCGAGGACGACGCCGAAGACGTTCCAGTGGACCGTCGGCAAATAGTGCTGCAGGGCCTCGAAGATTCCCGCGCCGAGGATCGGACCGAAGATCGTCCCGATCCCGCCCAGGATGGACATCATCACGACCTGACCGCTGGTGTGCCAGTCGACGCCGTCGAGTCCCGACAGCCGGTTGCCGACCGCGAAGAGCACGCCCGCGATGCCGGCCAGCGTCCCGGAGAGCACGAACGTGACGAGCTTGTAGCGGTCGACGCGGAAGCCGAGCGCGACCGCGCGCTGCTCGTTCTCGCGCATCGCGTGCAGCACTGCGCCGAACGGCGAGCGCACCACGCGCACGACGAGATACGTCCCGAGCGCCGCGACGGCGAGCACGCCGTAGTAGAACGCGACGTCGTTCTCCAGCGGGATCCCGAAGAGCGTCCCGCGCCCGCCGGTCAGCTGCACGCCGTTCTCGCCGCCGGTCCAGTTCCCGAGCTGGTACGCGAAGAAGTACTGGAGCTGCGCGAGCGCCAGCGTGATCATCGCGAAGTAGATCCCCTGCCGGCGGATCGCGATCGCCCCGACCACGAGCGCGAGCAGCGCGGCGTAGACGACCGCCGCGACGACCGCCAGCGGAAACGGCGCGTTCGCCTTCGCGATCAGGATCGTCGATACGTAGCCCGCTCCGCCCCAGAACAGCGCGTGGCCGAACGAGAGCAGCCCGGTGAAGCCCAGCAGCAGGTCGAACGCGACCGCGAAGAGCGCGTACGCGACGATGTCGATCGCGAGCACGGGGTAGACGAACCACGGCAGCGCGAGCGCGATCAGCAAAATGATCGCCGCGATCAGCGCGCCCCGGCGCGTTCCGAGCAGCGCGCTCGTCATTTCGCCGCGGCGGGGTTCCCGAACAGCCCGCTCGGCCTCACCAGCAGCACGATGATCATGAGCAAAAAGATCAGCGTGTCGTTGAACGCCGGGAAGATCACCGCACCCAGCGTCTGCAGCAGCCCGAGTGCGAAGCCGGTGATCACCGAGCCGCCGATCGAGCCGAGCCCGCCGATGACGACGATCGCGAAGGTGTTGATGATGATCTTGTCGCCCATCGCCGGCTCGACGTTCTGATTCGGCGCTGCGAGGACGCCGGCGAGCGCCGCGAGCGCGACGCCCGCCGCGAACGTGATCGAGACCAGCTGCTGCGTGTCGATCCCGAGTGCGCGGACGAGGACGGGCGCTTCCGTCGCCGCGCGGATCCGCGCGCCGATCGGCGTGCGCTCGAGCAGGTACCACACGACCACGCAGACGACGATCGCGACGCCGATGACGAACAGGCGGTACGTCGGGAAGATCGTGAACCCCAAATTCGTCGCGCCGGCCAGTGAGGACGGCGGCGCATACGGCGAGCCGAGCGCGCCCGCGGCGAGCCGCATCGCGTCTTCGAGGATCAGCACGAGCGCGAACGTGAACAGCAGCCCGTAGAGCGGGTCGAGCCCGTACAGGCGGCGCAGGAAAAACACCTCGAGGACGAGCCCGAACAGCCCGACGATGACCGGTGCGACGACGAGCGCCGGATAGAACGGGAGGTGCGCGAGCGCGAGCCCGTAGTACGCGACGAACGCGCCGAGCATGAACATCGCGCCGTGCGCGAAGTTCACGATCCGCAGCATCCCGAAGATGACGCTCAGGCCTAGCGCCAACAGGGCGAAGTACGCCCCGTTGACGAGGCCGTTGAACGCCTGCGTGAGCAGGTAGTCCGGGCTCAGGCTACCAGTCCTTCTTGCACACCGACTGCGACTCGGGGCGGAACGCGCGGCCCGGCGGGATCGTCTGCACGATCTTGAACCACGCGTGCGGCTCCTTCACCTGCTCCTTCGGCAGCACGTCGACGACGTACATCTCGTGGATCACGCGATGGTCGCGCCCGCGCCACTCGCCGCCCTTGGCGTAGAAGTCGTTGAACTGCCGGTTGTCGAGATAGCCCTGCACCTTGTCGGCGTCGGTCGTCCCGACCGCCTTCACCGCGTTGAGCCACTGCGTCGCCGCCGAGTAGTCCGACGCTTGGATGTCTGTCGGGCGCAGTCCGTGCATCCGCTTCGCGTACTTGTCGGCCCACGCGCGCGCCGCTCGGTCCTCGTTCCAGTACCAGGACGTGGTAATGCGCGAGCCGGCGAAGACGTCGGGGAGCGCGTCGACATCGCTGAGGAACAGCAGGCCGACCGCGACCTTCATCGTCTTGTCGATGCCGAACTGCTTCACTTGCTTCATCGAGTTGACGGTGTCGGCGCCCGCGTTGAAGAGGCCCAGCACTTGCGCGCCCGAGTTCTTCGCCTTGAGCAGATAGGACGAGAAGTCGGTCGTGGCCGGGAACGGGTACAGGTCGGATGCCTGCATCTTGCCGCCTTTGCGCTCGATCGCGGCGGTGAAGTCGGCCAGCATCTGCGTTCCGAACGCGTAGTTGGGTACCAGGCCGTACCACGTCTTGCCGTTCGACTGCCCGGCGATGCTCGCGCCGGTCGACGCGGCCAG
>DATHLN010000068.1:0-3866 GCA_035488115.1 Candidatus Limnocylindrales bacterium
GATGAAGCCGAGCAGCCGCCGGCGCGAGCGGAACACCGTGATGGCGACGATCACCGCACACGCGAGCATCGCCTCGCGCGAGAGGCTCATCAGCTCGCCTGCGAACAAAACCGCGAGCGCCGCGATCGAGCCGAGGATAACCAGCGGCTTGCGCGAGTTCAGCAGCGCGACGAGCGAGAGCGCGATCGGCGTGAGCATCGCGTTCGCGAAATGGTTCGCGTCGATCGTCCGGTTGTCGACGTTGATCATCAGGCGCCCGGCCTCGCCGCCGATCGTCTGCGCGATCGGCTGGTCGTGCAGCAGGTACATCCCGTAGAAGGCCGACGCGATCCCGCCGAGGACGATGCACGCACAGATCGCGCGTAGGTCCCGCTCCTCGACCGGTGCGACCGCGAGCACGGCGTACATGAGGATCAGCGAGACCGTTTGCTGCGCGTCGATCAGCCCGTTCGGCAGGTCCGGCGTCCACAGCAGGCTGAGCAGCAGCCACGCCATGTACGCGAGCCAGAGATAGAGGCTCAGCGGCGGCGCGTTGAGCCCCTTGCGCCGGAACGCGTAGATGATCACGAAGAGCGTCGAGAGGATCCCGAGCATCTTCGTGAGCGTCCCCGAGCCCGAGATCTTCAGCATGTTGTCGAACGGGATCAGCACGACGTAGATCCCGTACGGGAACAGGTACGAGCGCTTCAGCGCGAGGATCAGCAGCGCCGGCGCGATGGCGAGGAACGCGACCAGCACGGTGAGCCGAACGTCGCCGGTCCCGATCGTGTAGACGAAGGCGGCGATCAGCGCGCCCATCACGGCGATGCCGAGCGAGAGCCGGGTGCGGCGGTCGCTGAAATCGGGGCGCGAGAACGAGCCGGTGGACAGCATCACGCTATCCCGGCTTCTCGGCGCGGTCGATCATCCGTGAATCCTCGCGCGTCACGCGCCCTCCAAGCAAGTGTCCGGCTCTTCGACGCTATACCCAGCTGCGGGGGTCTCCCTCACGCCGGCAATGAGCGCCCGCAACCGTTCCGCGGTGCGGGCTCCGTCGAAATCGCGCTCGACCCGCGCCCGGGCGCCGGCCCGCAGTCGCGCGCGAAGTCCGGGATCGCGAGCGACCCGGGCGAGCCCCTCGGCGAGCGCCGCGGCGTCGGACTGCGGGACCAGGACCCCGGTGCTCCCGTCGACCAGCTCGCCGATGCTCCCGGAGTCGGTCGCGACCACGACCGCGCCGGCCGCCATCGCCTCGATCAGCGCGACCGGGACGCCTTCCATCAGCCCCCCGGACCGCTCGATGCTCGAGATCACCGCGACGTCGTACTCCCCGCGCTCGAGCCGCGCGAGCAGCTCGTCGTGCGGGACGACCCCGGCGAAGCGGACCGCGTCCGCGAGCCCGGCTGCGGCGACGCGCCGCTCGAGCTCGCCGCGCAGCTCGCCCTCGCCGGCGAGCGTGCACGCGAAGGCGATCCCCATCTCGCGCAGCCGCGCGAGCGCGTCGATCAGGTACGCGTGCCCTTTCACCGGGACCAGCCGGGCCGCGCACACGATCCGGAGCGGGCCGACGTCGCCGGTATTCGCGCTCCCCGCTGCGGTCGCGCCGCGCGGCGGCAGCGCGATGCCGAGCCGGACGACGGTGACCTTCGCCGGATCGGCGCCGGTCATGCGGAGCAGGTCGGCGCGGCCGCGCTCGGAGATCGTGCGGACGAACGCGGCGTCGCGGAGCTTGCGCGCGGCGAGGTTGTTCTCGTAGAGGTCCCAGCGGTGCGTCGTCGCGCTGAACGGGATCCCGGCGACGCGCGAGGCGAGCCAGGCGATCGTCGCCGGCGTCGAGAGCCAGTACGCGTGCAGGTGCGCGATCCCGCGACCGCGCGCGATCTCCGCGAGCGCGAGCCCCTTCGGGACGACGACCAGGTTCTTCAGCTTCCCGCGCAGCGGATAGCGCTCGGTGAGGATCGCGGCGAGCGCGCCGAATGCGGCGCGCGGGCGGCGCAGCAGCGCGCGCGCCGCGAGCAACAGCGTGGACGGCCCTGCGAGCGGGAGCGCGACGACCTCGGCGGGCACGTCGAGAAACCCGCGGCGGCGGGCGCGCGGCGTCGCCGGGAAGAGCACGACGCGCTCGAACGCCGGGGCGAGCGCGCGCAGCTCCGTGTCGAGGAACGGCTCCGCGTGCCCGAACGGATACTTCGCCGAGACGATGCAGAGCTTCACGGCGCAACCTTCGGGGCCGCTCGCCGCGTCGCCGCTAAGCCGCGTTCTCGGCGAGCGTGAGCGGGACCGGCTCGCCGGTCCGGTTGACGTCGGCGTCGATCGCCCGGCGGAACGGCGCGCTGAGGAACGGCCGCTCGAACACGCGGTAGAACAGGTACGCCGCGACGAGCACGAGCCCGATCATCGCCGCCCAGACCGCCGCGCTGAGCGCGACGCCCGCGTGCGTGCGGTACAGCACCGCGCCGACGACGTCGACGAGCGGCGCGTGGATCAGGTAGAGGCTGTACGAGAACGTCCCGAGGAAGACGATCGGGCGCGCGGCGAGGAACCGCGCCGGCAGAATCCGCTCGTCACGGTGCGCGGCGACGAAGAACAGCGCGATCGTCACGCCGAGGAGCAGGTCGATCGGAGCCGCGGCCCAGTCGCCCTGAACGCCGTCGCGGTAGTTCACGAGAAACGCGAGCGTCACCGCGCCGAACCCGAGCGCGAGCCAGTTCCACGGCAGCTTCGGCAATTCGCGGCGCGCGCACAGATCGGCGGCGATCAGGCCGAACGCGAACAGCACGATCATCCACGGCACGCTCCAGTCGAGATAACCGCGGAACAGGTGCGGCGCGAACCCGAACGCGCACGCGGCGAGCAGCTGCGGGATCAGCCCGAAACGCCGCCACAGCGGGACCAGCAGCAGCGCGAAGACGACGTAGATCTGGCATTCCAGCGCGATGCTCCACAGCGGTCCGTTGAGGTACTCGGTCGTCGCGTAGAGCAGGTTGTGGACCAGCGCGAGGTGCAAGAGCGCCGCGATCCCGACGTGCGGCACGTTCACGTGCCCGCCCATCAAGATCACGGTCGCACAGAACGGGATCGTCGAGAGCAGCACGACCGGGACGTACGCCGGCATCAGCCTTCGCGCGCGCCGCAGGAAGAACCGCTTCGAATCGAACGCTTTGCCGGGCTTCTGCGCGACCGGCAAGCCGAGGCAGAATCCCGAGACGACGATGAACGCGGGGACCGAGAAGTGCCCGAGCTGCAAGAATCCGGTCGAGGCGAACCAGCCGCCGAGCGTCGCGGTCGCCGGATGCTGGACCGCGGTCTGCCAGATGTGGAAGACGAAGACGTACACCGCCGCGACGCCGCGCAACCCTTCGACGTGCGGATAGTAGGTGCGCGCGACGGCGGTCGTCGGGGCGGCGCTCATCGCGCGGGACCTACGCGGCCTTGTGGAAGAGGACTTCGGCTGCGGTCTTGAGGCAGATCGCGACGTCCATGAACAGCGACCAGTTCTCGACGTAGAAGAGATCGCCGCGCAGCTTGTCGGGGACGTCGTCGAAACCGAGGACGCGCTTCCCGTAGACCTGCGACCAGCCGGTGATCCCCGGCGCGACCAGATGGCGCTCCGCGTAGCGCGGGTACTTGGCTTCGAACTGCTCGACGAAGACCGGGCGCTCGGGGCGCGGGCCGACGACCGACATCTCGCCGCGCAGCACGTTGATCAGCTGCGGCAGCTCGTCGAGCGAGGTGCGGCGGATGAACTTTCCGACCTTGGTGACGCGCGCGTCGCCGGCGGTGGCGAGCTTCGCGCCGTCCTTCTCGGCGTCGAGGCGCATCGAGCGGAACTTCAGGATGTGGAACGTCTTGCCGTCGCGGCCGACGCGCTCTTGGCGGTACATCAC
>DATHLN010000069.1:0-18012 GCA_035488115.1 Candidatus Limnocylindrales bacterium
GCGGCACGTTCGCCTGCGACACCGGGACGGTCGGCGGCGCGAACCCCGATCTCTGGTGGGAGAGCAGCGGCCCGACCCACCGGCTGTACCCGCGCGGGAACGCGCGCATCTTCGCGCTGGGCGCGGCGGACTACGCCGGCCTCACCAGCGCGTCGCTCCAAGTCTTTCCGTTCACCGATGATGCGTCGGACAACCCCGCGGTGAACGACGTCTTCGCGGTCCACACCAACGGCGACCGCTATGCGAAGGTCCAGGTCACCGCGGCCGGCGCGGACCTCCACATCGCGTGGACGACCTACCAGCTCGGCTCGCGCCTCCACTATCCCGCGACCGGGTTCGACGTGCTCGAAGACATCCTCGTCGAGCCCGACGGGATCCACGCGTACGTCACCGAGCGCGACGGCGACCTGCTGCGCGTCGACCTCTCCTCGCACGTCCCCGGCGGCGCCGGGATGCTGGCGACCGGCTTCAACGCACCGCACCAGATGCAGTTCAGCGGCGACGGCAGCGCGATCTACGTCGTCGAGTTCGCCTCGCCCGGGCGCCTGATCCGCGTCGACAAGGCGACGGGGACGCAGCACGTGGTCACCAACGGGCTCGATCACGCGATCGGCCTGGTGATCTCGGCCGGCGACCAGTACGCGTACGTCTCCGAGCAGCCGGCGAGCGGCGGGCGCGTGCGCCGCGTCGAGATCGCGACCGGCGCGATCACGCCGGTAGCGACGGGGTTCACCGCGCCGTTCATGATGGCGTGGCTCGACGACTCGCGGCAGCGCATCGTGCTGTGCGAGCGCGATCCGGCGAACCGTCTCGCGACGATCGACCTCGGCAACGCGAACCGCGTCGCGCGCCCGGTCTCCGGGCTCGACTTCCGGCCTTCGGCGCCGGCGGTGATCGGCGACGGCCGCGTCTACGTGACCTGCAACGACGCGATCGACGAGGTCGCGATCGGCGGCTCCATCTTCGTCGGCGACCTCTGGAAAGGGATCGGGTTCGTCCCGATCGAGCGGATCGTCCCGTACAGCGCGACGCCGGGCGGGCCGCTGCAGCAGATGGCGGGGCGCGCCGACACCAGCGTCGACCCGAACTACCCGTACCAGTTCCACAATGCGCCGTTCGCGGGCTCGCTGCCGATGCGCATCAACCACCTCTCGGCGTGGCTCGGCGGCGCGCGCTGGTACCGCTTCGTCCTGAACGGCACGCCGCTCGCGGATCCGTTCTACGACTACAAGCGCAATCCGGTGACGAACCTGCTCGACCTCGTGCAGACGACGCCGTCGACGATGACCCTGCACCCGCCGTCCGGCACGACGAGCGGTTCGGTGCTCCCGGTCCGCGATCTCGTGAGCCTGATGCTGTGGTTCCAGTCGGATCTCGGCGGGCGCGTCAACAGCGCCGACACGACGGTCGTCCCGCACGACGGCGTCTCGATGCTCGAAGTGCAGTTCTTCGACGCGGCCGGCAACTTCATGCACTACGCGGGCGAAGGCCAGCACGCGGTGTACTTCAACAACTCACCGTGCTTCGCGAGCGTCGCGCTGCCGGTGCTGAACACCGGCGGCTCGCACATCACCGCGAGCGACGAGTGCGGCGTGCTGTACTACAACGCGCTGAACGCCGACACGGTCACGCTCGCGCTGCAGATCGCGCACGCGAACACCGATCCGAACCCGGTCACGAAGCAGGACGACGCCACGTTCTCGTGGGGCGTGCAGCGCGGCATTTACCCGCTCTCGCTCCCGGCGTTCACGATCCCGGCGGGCCACACGCTCCCGGCCTCGCCCGCCTCGGAGACGATCGCGCTCACGACGCTGCTGCGCAAGGTGAACCCGCCGCCGCCCGCGCCGCCGCAGTACTGCACGACCGCGGGCTTCGTGGAAGAGCTCTACGTCGCGTCGACCGCGATCAACGGCGAGTACCGCGTCGGGCTCGACGCCTCGGCCCAAGTGGCGTTCTGCCTGGCGCATTAGGCCCGCTGCGTCCCGAGCGGGCGATCTCGGCGTGCCGGATCACACGATCCGGCGCGCCGAGGCGCGCTCGCGGCGGCGCGCGAATCCTTCCGCATCGTGGGCCGGTTCTTGGTGGCGCTGTGGTGACGGAAGAGGCGATCTTCTACCGGCGGTTCGTCGCGGACGTGCGGCGCTGCGCCGCGGGGCGCGCCCCGGCCTCGGTCGCCGAGATCGAGCGCCGGATGAGCGCCGCGCTCGACGCCGCCGATCCCGCCGCGCGCGAGCGCGCCTGGGCGCGTCTGGTCGCCGGGGTGAACGAGCTGCTCGCCGGCGTCCGTGCGCACGAGCTCGGCGCCGCGGCGCGGCTGCGCGCGTTCGCGCGCGAGAACGCCGATCTCGGCCGCCCGCGCGATCTGGCGATCACCGACTTCCGGTTCGAGATGCGCGGCGAGAGCGTGCTGCGCGGCCCGGGCGGCCGCACCTATCTCGTCTTCGCGCCGCCGCCGAAGGCGGCGCCGCCTCCGCCGCCGCTCGACGAGGTCGTCCCCGGCCCGACGAAGCGCGCCGTCGAGTGGGCGGTCTTCGGGCTCTGCGGCGGCGCCGGCCTCGCGGCGATCTGGTTCGCGTTCTTCGTCCCCGTCTGAGCGCGGCGCGCCGATGATCGTGCGGCTGCTGCCGATCCTCGGCATCACCTTCATCGACATCCTCGGGTTCAGCATCATGATCCCGCTGCTGCCGTTCTTCGTGAAGCGCTTCGGCGCGCCCGACGTCGCGGTCGGCGTCGTCTTCGCCACGTTCTCGCTCTGCCAGCTGATCGCGGGGCCGGTGTGGGGAAACGTCAGCGACCGCATCGGCCGCAAGATGGTGCTGATCGTCTCGCAGATCGGCTCGACGATCGCGTGGGCGATGCTCGCGTTCGCGCCGTCGATCGCGGTGGTGATCGTCTCGCGCGCGCTCGAAGGGTTCTCGGGCGGGAACATCGGCGTCACGCAAGCATACGTCGGCGATCTCGTCGAGCCGAAGCGGCGCGGCGTCGCGTTCGGGTATCTCGGCGCCGCGTTCAGCGCGGGATTCGTCTTCGGCCCCGCGATCGGCGGCTGGCTCGCCGAGCGCTACGGGTACGCGGTTCCGTTCCTCGTCGCCGCGCTGCTGCAGACGCTCACGCTGGTCGTGACGATCTTCATGCTGCCGGAGTCGCGCGGCGCGAAGACCGACGAAGAGCGCAGCGCGGTCGGTCTCCGCGACATCGCGCGCTCGCTCGGCGATCCGGCGATCGCGCCGGTGCTCTGGCTGCGCCTCGTCTACACCTTCGCGATGTACGGCTGGTTCGCGGCGATGACGCTGATCCTGCACAAACAGCTCGGCTGGGACGTCGGGCAGACGTCGTACGTCTTCGCGGCGTTCGGTGCGATGAACGTCGTGCTGCAGCTCGCGCTCGTCGGACGCGTCGTCGACGCGATCGGGAACCGGGCCGCGACCAACGTCGGGCTCGGTTTCAGCGCCGGCGCGTTCGCGCTCGTCCCGTTCGCGACGACGTTCCCGCTCGCGGTCGCGCTGCTGGTCCTGTTCGGGACCGGGATGAGCTTCCTCAACACGGCGTTCCCCGCGCTCGCCTCGGAAGTCTCGCCGGACGACCGGCGCGGTACCGTCCTCGGCGTCGTCTCCGGGCTCGACAGCCTCGCGGGCTTCGTGATGCCGCCGGTCACGACCGGGGTCCTCGGCGCGTTCGGAGTTCCGCCGGCCGCGGCGGTGATGTTCGGCCTGGCCGCGACGGCGTTCGTCATGGGGCTGGTGCAGGCGCGCCGGGCGGCGCGGCCGCGGCCGCTCGCCGCGGGCGCGGCGGCCGACTAGGCTAAACTGGGCCGCGTGCGCGTCCGATCATCGTAAGCGTCTGATCTCTCGGGTCGCCAGGATGGCGATGCCGGGCTCGGCGTTTGGCCCGAGCCGGGATGCAAAGGATTTGCCCTTCGTGAAACGTCCGATCGCCGCGTCCGCCCTCGCCGCCGTGCTGCTTCTCGCACCGGCGTCGTATGCGCGCGCGTCCACGACGCAGACCGGCGGAGCGCAGATCCAGTGGACGAGCGCCGCGACGTCGTCGCTCTCGATCGTCACGCAGTACAGCACGACGCCCACGCAGGGAAACGCGGTCCCGACGCTCCTGCCGAGCGCGGCCGGCGTGTGCGCCGGCGCCGGCGCCGAGGCGAACTTCACGCTGAGCTTCGGCGCGCTCACCCGCAACTCGGCGGCCCCGACCGGCTGCCTGTACAAGAACGCGATCGCCGTCGGGGTGCAGACCAACGATGCGAGCGGCTTCAGCGTCCAAGAATACCTGGACGCGGCGCCGACGACGGGGATCGGCATCTGCGCCTTCCCGAACGGCGGCGCCAGCTTTCCGCTGGCTCCCGCGATCGCGCCGGTCGTCGCCTCCGGCCGCGGCGGGAACCCAGCCGCCGGGACCTACGCGGGCCAGAACCTCACCGGCTGCGCGGCCGGCGGGAACATCGTCCCGCCGGGCGCGGGCGGTGCCGCCAACGCCGGGACGCTGCCCGGCAATCCCGGCGCGCCGGGGCTGCAGTTCTACTCGCCGTCGACCTCCGGGCTCACCATGATGACGATGGCCGGCCCGACGGTGAACGGCGGCGCGGTCGTCTCGATGTACGGCGCGGAGGACGTGCAGGTGAACCTCAGCCCGAACGCCGCCTCGTCGACCGCCGGCCAGACCGGCGCGTTCATCACGATCGAGCTGATCGTGAACTGACGGTCCGCGCGTCGTCGAGCTCGAGCATCTCGAACGCGTTGACCACGTCGGGCCGCTCCGCGAGCACCGGATGGCGGTCGCGGATGATCTGCTGCTTCTCGGGCGGTGCGTCGGCGATCGACGAGCTCGCGAGCTTCGCGTTCACCTGCTCGGCGACCGCGGGATCGACGCGTTCGCGCAGCCATTCGACGACCTCGTTCTCGTCGGCCGCGCGCGCGACGACCGCGCGCAGCTCGTCGAGCTTCACGCCCATCTTGTGCAGCAGGTACGAGCTCATCGTGCTCTCGGCGACGAGATAGCCGCCGATCTTCCCGCCGGGGAGCTCGGCGCGGATCTTGTCGATCGTGCGCGGCAGGAAGCAGAATCCGAGCAGCTGCTCGCGCGGGCCGCGCGGCGGACGTGATTCGAGATCGAGCGGTTCCATGGAGCCCCTTTCGGTAGGTCAGACGCTGACCCAGCCGGCGCCGGTCGCGATCGCGATCGCTTCGCGGCGGCCGCTGCAGTTCAGCTTGCGGCAGATCGAGCGGATATGCGTGTCGACGGTCTGCGGGCTGCGCCCGGTCTTCGCGGCGACGTCCTTCGTGCTCGCGCCCTTCGCCAGGAGCTGCAGGATCTCACGCTCGCTCGGGGTGAGCTGCGTGTAGCCCGGCTCCTCCGAGCGCCCCGTCGGGAGCGCGGCCAGCATGCGCGCGATCCCGCCGTAATGTTCGGCGCGCAATCGCTCGAGCGCAGACGCGAACGTGGCGCGTTCGGCCTGTCCCAGCTGCACGCGCGCGAGCGTGCGGACCGTATTGACGAGCGCGCGCAGACGTCGCGTCTGCGGGGTCAGGCGCCGCTCCGCTTCGGCGAGATGCCGGTGCGCGGACGACGCGCGTCCGCGCAGCAGCTCCGCGATCGCGAGCGTCACTTGCGCGCGCGCGACGCGAAGCGACGGTTTGCATTTCTCCAGCAGCGCCGCCGCCTCGCGCAGCGATCCGTCGCCTTCCTCGTTCATCCCGCCCGCGAACGCGTACAGCGCGGTTTCGGCCGCGCGCAGCGCGCCGCGCTCGGCGCTGGTCTGGCTTTCGGCGGTTCCGGCGAGGAGCTCGTACGCACGCCGAAAATCGGCTTCCCATGCGGCGCGGAGCGCTTGCGCGGGCAGCAGCGCCGCGTAACCGCGCAGCACTTCGGGATCGTCCGCGAGGAGCTCGCGCTCGAGCGATTCGATCGCCGCTTCGTCGTCGCGCTCGACCTGGATCGCGTACGCGTCGACGATGCCGAAAATCCGCGCTTGCCGGCTCGCGCCCTTGCGCGCCGCCTCTTGCAGCTTGTCGAGGATCGCGAGCAGCGCGATCGGATCGTCGCCGTCCTCGAACGCCTCCAGGTAGAGCACGCTGTAGGCGCGCGCCGCGACCTCGAACAGACCGCGCGCGGTCGCCAGCTCGACCGCGCGCGTCGCGTAGGTCCGCACCTTCTCGCGCATCTGCGCGTGGTGGTGCACGTAGGCCGCCTGCTGGTACAGCCGCGCGCGCCGGTCGTCATCGAGCGCGTCCTGCAGATCGAGCGCGCGCTGCACGCTCCCGAGCGCGGCATCGATCCGCCCCGCGCGCACGTAGCCGGTCGCCAGCGTCCCGAGCATCGGGACGCGCGACGCAATCGCAAGCGACTCGTCGTGCGCGTACGGTTCGAGCAGCGGGACGCAGTCGCGGCCTTGGCGCACCAGCTCGATCGCGTAGCGGTGCACGAGCGCGACCCGCAAGGCCGTGTCCCGCGCGCGCTCGATCGCCGCGGCGAAGCCGCCTTCCGCGAGATCGAAGCGACCCCGGTTCGCGTCGAGCATCGCGCGCACGCCGATCAGCGCGGCGTGGTCGCGGCGCTGCTCTTCCGGCACCGCTTCGAGCGACGCGGTCAGAAGCTCGCTGTGACCGCGCTCGAGCAACTCTATGCCGCGCACCGAGAGGATTCGCACGATCGGGTCGACCGCGCCGACCTTCGCGTAGAGCGCCAGCGCGGCAGGCCATTCGCTGCGGCGTTCGAGCAGCTCGCCGGCTTCGACGTGCGCGCCGTACCATTCGCTCGCACCGCTGCGCCGCAGCTCGTGCTCCAGGAAGTCCCGAAACAGATCGTGATAGCGGTACTCCGTCGCCGACGAGGTGCTCAGGAACGTCACCACGCGCCGCAGATCGGCGAGGAAGTCGGGCGATGCGCCGAGCGCCTCGGCGATCTCGGCGTCGAACGTCGGGAACGCCGAGGTTCGCAGCAGAAAGCGCTGCTGCGCGCGCGAGAGGGCCGCGAAGACTTGCTCGGCGAGATAGCGGTAGACCATCTCGCGCGTCCCGCTCGCCGCGGCGCGCAGATCCGAGGCGTGCGTGCGCGTCCGGAGCGCGATCGAGAGCGCGATCGGCCAGCCGCCGGTGAGCTGGCGCAGGGCCTCGATCTCCCGCGGTTCGGCATCGGCCTCGGCCTCGTCGGCGGTCGCGAGCGCTTCGTCCGGGGTGAAGCGCAGATCGTCCTCGCCGACCGGGTAGTCCATCCGGCCGTAGCCGATCCACGACGCGATCGGCAGCCCGACGTCCGAACGCGTCGCGATGATCCAGCGGATCCGCTCGCCGCTGCGCTCGACGAGATCGACCAGGAGCTTGACGGTGCTCGGCTCGACGGCGGCGTGGTGGAGATCGTCGATGATGATCGTGCAGACCGTGCGCTTGAGGTGCTCCGCGAACCAGTTCCCGAGCTCGCGCACCGGATCGGCCGAGCCGGCGACGCGCTGCTCCATCGCCGGAAACGCGGCCAGCGCGCTCGGCGCGACCGGAGCCAGCGCGGCGCTCAGCCCATGGACGAACGCCATGAGCGTCCGATCCTCGCGGACGACGTCGTACCGCACCGCCTCGAGCCGGGCCGTCTCGACGAAATCCCGGAGTGCGACGCTTTTCCCGAAGCCGGCGGGCGCGACGATCAGCGTAACGGGGAAGCGCGCCGCACGGTTCAGGCGGTCGTTCAGGCGAGTGCGCAGCAGACGAGTGAGCGGGATCACGGCGTTTTCGCCGCTGAGCGGCCCCGCATCTTCCCCAAGCTGGGTATATCGCCTTTCGGGTCCCGCCGAGGGGCCTTCCGCCGATCATGCTCGTTCTTGGAGCCCGACGAACATGCAGCGAACCCTAGCCCTTCTTTGGGTGATCGCCCTTGCCGGGTGCTCCGGCGCGGGGACGGTCCCTGCCTCGATGCACGGCCCGCAGCCGCTCGCCGCCGGCGCTCGCGCGCTTCACGACTCGACGAGCGCGATGCCCGGCGAGGCCAGCAACGCGCTTCCCGGCGAAGCCAGCAACGCGCTGCCGGGCGAGGCGAGCAATGCCCTCCCGGGCGAGGCCAGCAACGCGCTCCCCGGCGAAGCCAGCAACGCGCTCCCGGGCGAAGCCAGCAACGCGCTCCCCGGCGAAGCCAGCAACGCGCTTCCCGGCGCGGCGCTCCCGTGTCCCGGGCCTCCCGCGGCCGGTTCGGCATCATGCACGATCGCGGTGAACACGAACGTCCCGCCGGTCGCGAACCCGGCGCTGCCGGCTGCCGCGATCCCGGGCTTCCATCCCGCCGACCTGCAGAGCGCGTACGCGCTGCCGGCCTCGAACGCCGGCGGGATCGTCGCGGTCGTCGACGCTTACGACGACCCGGCCGCCGAGTCCGACCTGGCCGTCTACCGCGCCGCCTTCGGGCTACCGGCATGCACCAGCGCCAACGGCTGTTTCCGCAAGATCGACCAGCGTGGCCGGACCGGCACCTATCCGGCCGCGAGCACCGCGTGGTCGCAAGAGACCGCCCTCGACCTCGACATGGTCTCCGCGGCGTGCCCGCGCTGCTCGATCGTACTCGTCGAGGCGGACTCGGCTTCGCTCGACGATCTCGGCGCTTCGGTCGACACGGCCGTGGGCCAGGGCGCAATCGCGGTCAGCAACAGCTACTACGCGACCGAGTGGTCCGGCCAAGGCACCGAGGACGCGCACTACCGGCACCAAGGCGTGGCGATCACGGCAAGCTCCGGCGACCGGGGCTACCCCTCATACCCCGCCTCGTCGCAGTACGTCACCGCGGTCGGCGGGACGTCGCTGGCGCGCGCCGGCGGCGGGTGGAGCGAGACCGGCTGGAAGTACACCGGCCACGGCTGCAGCAGGTTCACCGCTAAGCCGTGGTTCCAGACGAAGCTCGGCTGCAAGACGCGCGACGCGGTCGACGTGGCGGCCGTCGCCGACCCGCAGACCGGCGTCGCGACCTTCAGCACGGCGGGCGGCGGCTGGTACGTCGCGGGCGGGACGAGCGCCGGCGCACCGCTCATCGCCGCGGCGTACGCGCTGTCGGGTCATCCGCAGTCGCCGGGGTTCTCCTATCTGCACTGGCGCACCGGGTTTCGGCAGATCGACGGCGCCGGCTATGAGCCGCTCACCGGAATCGGCTCGCCGCTCGGTATATCGGGCCTCTGAGACCGGGCGCCCCGGGCGCCTACCCCGTTTTCGGTATGTCCTGTCCCCAGCCGGTACCGCTACGATGATCGCGTAGCCGGCGGGACAGGGTTCCCCCGCCGGCTGCAGCGAGGGCACCGCGGACGCGCGGTGCCCTCTTTGCGTTCGCGGCGGGCGGGCGCCGGGCGGTACCCGGTTTTCGGTATGTCGGGGTCGCCTTCGCGGGCCGTACGCTGCGGACGAGGAGGATTGGAACCCGTATGAAGAGACTCACCGCCGGAGCCCTCGCGCTCGGCCTGTTGACCGCATCGTGCTCGGGCGCGCACAGCGTCGGCTCGATGATGCCGCCGGGCGGCGTCCAGATGGGCGGCAGCGGCCAAGCGATGCAGTCCGGGACGCACTCGACCCGCGCCGTCGCGACGACCGGGACCGCGCCGTCCGGCTGGGCGGCGACCGGGACGCAGGCGATCGCGCTCAAGAACGCGTCGGATCTCGGCGCGCTGGATCCCGCCAAGACGCTCACCGTGCGGCTCGGCCTGCAGCTGCACAACGTCGACCAGATGAAACAGGCTGCGGCCTCGCACGTGAAGATGTCGCCGAGCCAGGTCAAAGCGCAGTTCGGCCCGACCGCGAGCGAGGTCGCTGCGGTCACGAGCTATCTGCAGAGCCAAGGGCTCACGAACGTCACCGTCGAGCCGAACAACCTGATCGTCAGCGCGACCGGCAGCGCGGCCAACGTGACGAAGGCGTTCAACACGACGCTGCACGGCTTCTCTCTGAACGGCGCGACGGTCTACGCGAACACGACAGCCGCATACGTGCCGACGTCGCTGAACGGGATCGTCGTGGCGGTGCTCGGGTTGAACAACGCCGCCGTCGCGACGGTCGCCCCGCGCAAGAGCGGCGTGCAGATCAACCACGCTCCGGTAACGGCATCCGCGCCGGCGCCGCAGCCCGAATCCCCGTGCCAGCTCAACAGCGTGTTCATCATCGGGCTGTCCTCGCCGCAGCCGATTCCGACGCCCGCGTCGTACACGACCGGCTGCCCGCGCAACTACACGCCCTCCGACTACTGGCGCGCGTACGATGCGAACACCACACCGAGCGCCGATGGGATCAGCGTCGCGATCATGGCGGAAGGGAACGTGCAGCCGGCGATCGCGGATTTTCGCGTCAACGAGCAGGGTGACGGACTGCCGCAAGTTCCGGTGACGGTGAAGCAGGTCGGTCTGCCGAGCCCCGACACGTCCGGCGTCGGCGAGTGGACGCTCGACATGACGGCCTCGACCGGGATGGCGGGGAACGTGAGCGCGCTCTACGTGTACGCGACGACGTCGATGACTGACGGCGACCTCGCGCTCGATTTCAACCACTGGGTCAGCGACGACCTCGCGCAGGTCGGCAACGCGTCGTTCGGGATCTGCGAGGCGTTCCCGTACGTCGACGGCTCGATGCTGATCGACGACGAGATCTTCCTCGAAGGCGCGGTGCAGGGCCAGACGATGTTCGCCTCGACCGGCGACACGGGATCCTTCTGCTCCGTCGGCAACCCGAACGGCGTCCCGGGCGGCGCGCCGTTGGTCGAGTACCCGGCCGCATCGCCGTACGTCGTCGCGGTCGGCGGAACGACACTCTTGTCGCAACCCGACGGCACGTACCAGGGTGAGTCCGCGTGGGACGCGGGCGGCGGCGGGCTGAGCCAGTTCGAGTACTCGCCGTACTGGGAGAGCGGCGTGCAGCCCGTCAGCAGCACACCGGCCGGCTTCACGTTCCGCGGCACTCCGGACATCGCGATGGACGCGGATATTCAGACCGGGATGACCATCTACGAGGGCGGTGGCTGGACGACGACCGGCGGGACGAGTCTCGCCTCGCCGCTCGCGGCCGGCGTGTGGGCACGCATGCTGCAGGCGCATCCCGGGATCGGATACGCGCCGCCCGCACTCTACCACGCCTTCAGCGCGGCGCACCCGGGGACGAAGCTGCTCGGGCCGCCGCCGACGATCAACGTGGGTGGATTCCACGACGTGATCAGCGGCGGAAACGGCACGTACACCGCGCTCCCGAACTACGACTACACCACCGGCCTCGGGACGCTCGACGTCGACGCGCTGAACGCGACGATCGCGCAGTAGAGGCAACACGCCACCGAAAGCGGCCGCCGGGAACTCGCAGGGTTCCACCCGGCGGCTGCAGCGAAGGCACCGCGATCCACGCGCGGTGTCTTCGTTGCATATTTTTCATGTCACGACATCGGAGACTCAGACGTCGCCGCTATCGATCAGATCCAGGCCGCGCTGGGTGAGCTGGTTGACTGCGGCGCCGAAGTCCTTGAACCGCTCGTCGTGCGTTTGGCCGCGGACGTAGCGGATGTAGATCTGCTGCAGGATCACCGCGTAGCGGAAGACGCTGAAGACGACGTACCAGTGCAGGTCGTCGACGTCGATGCCGCTCGTGCGCGCGTAGCGGTCGGCGGCTTCGCGGCGGGTCGGGAAACCGTCGAGCCCGGTGGGCATGCGGCCGTGCAGCAGCGTGTCCGGATCGTCCTGCTGCGCCCACAGGCCGAGCAGATAGCCGAGGTCCATCATCGGCTCGCCGCGCGTGCACATGTCCCAGTCGAGCACCGCGACGGTCTTGCGCGGGTCGTTCGCGTCGCGCAGCGTGTTGTCGAGCTTGTAGTCGTTGTGGATCAGCGTCGCGCGGCGCTGCTTCGGCCGGTTCTGCCGCAGCCAGCCGATGAACGGCTCCGCCGCGCCGACGTCGGGCGTGAGCGCGTTGAACCAGCGCTCGATCCAGCCGGCCAGCTGGCGCTCGACGTAGCCGTCGGGTTTGCCGAGATCGTCGAGGCCGACGCTCGCCGGATCGACGGCGTGCAGCGCGGCGAGGTCGTCGATCAGCGCCTCGCCGATCCCGCGCAGCACGTCGGGCCGGTGCGCCCACGGCTCGGGGATGCGCGCGCGCAAGCCGATCCCGTGGCGCCGTTCCATCACGAAGAAGTCGGCGCCGATGATCTCGTGGTCGGTGCAGATCAGGTAGCTCCGCGGCGCCAGCGGGTAGCCGCGGTACAGCCGCGAGAGGACGCGGTGCTCGCGGCGCATGTCGTGCGCGCCGGGCGCGACCGGGCCGAGCGGCGGGCGGCGCAGCACCCACTCGCGCTCGCCGAACCTGATCAAGTACGTGAGGTTCGCGTGGCCGCCGCCGAACTGGCGCAGCGCCAGCGGTCCTTCGGCGCCGTCGAGATGCTCGCGCAGGTACGGCTCGAGGCGCGTGATATCGAGGCGCTCCTCGTCGCGGACCTCGATCGTCTCGGGATCGTCGAACGGGCGCGCAGTCATCGGCGCGCCCGCGCGGGGACGGCGGCGAGGTGCGCGGTCTCGTTCGCGTTCATCAGCAGCCGCCGCCCGCCGCCGATGCGGATGACCGAGACGGACGCGTTGGCGAGCGGGAACACAAAATCGTGCGCGGTCCCGGCGATCGCGCCGAGCGCGGCGTTGATCGCGCCCGCATGCGAGACCACCGCGACGCGCCGCCCGGGGTGGCGCGCGGCGATCGCGTCCAGCGCGCGCAGCATCCGCGCGCGCACCTCGTGCGATGGCTCCGTGCCCGGGATCCCGGTCCACGAGCCGTCCCGCATCGCGACCATCGCGAGCCACTCGAGCCGCGCGCGCATCGTCATCGCGCCCGCGTCGTCGATTGCCCCGATCGCGATCTCACGCACGCCGGGCTCGTCTCGAATCTCGAGTCCCGCGACGGCGGCGATCGCTTCGGCGGTCTCGCGCGCGCGGCGGATCGGGCTCGCGTAGACGGCCGCGATGCTGAGGTCGGCGAACCGTTCGCCGAGCGCGCGCGCCTGTGCGCGGCCGCGCTCGCTGAGCGGGTGCGCCTCGTAGTCGTCGTAGACCGCGAACGCGTCCTCCGACTCGGGGACCGCGTCGGCGTGCCGCACGACGTGCAGCTCCGCCGCGCCGCGCCGCAAGCTGAGCCCGAGCGCGTCGAGCGGATCGGTCCGGCTCACGCTTTCTGCAGCTCGTACTTCGCGATCGAGCGGAGGTGGACTTCGTCGGGGCCGTCGACGAGCCGCAGCGTGCGCGCGTGCGCGTACATCGCGGCCAGCTCCTCGTCGCCGCTCACGCCGCGCGCGCCGAAGGCCTGGATCGCGCGGTCGACGACGCGGCACGCCATGTTCGCCGCCGCGACCTTCACCATGGCGAGCTCGTTGCGCGCCACTTTGTTTCCGTGCGCGTCCAGCTTCTCGGCCGCGTCGTAGACGAGGAGTCGCGACTGGTCGATCTCGATCCGCGACTCGGCGATCCACTGCATGATGACGCCCTGCTCGGCGAGCGGCTTGCCGAAGGCGGTACGCGACTTCACCCGCTTCACCATCGCCTCGAGCGCGCGCTCCGCGAGCCCGATCGCGCGCATGCAGTGGTGAATCCGGCCCGGGCCGAGCCGGCCTTGCGCGATCTCGAAACCGTGGCCTTCGGCGACCAGCACGTCCTCCGCCGGAACGTGCACGTCGTCGAAGCCGATCTCGGCGTGCCCGTGCGGCGCGTGGTCGTAGCCGAAGACGGAGAGCGTGCGCAGCACGCGCACGCCCGGCGCGTCGATCGGGACGACCGCCATGGTGTGCTGGCGGTGCGGCGGCGCGCTCGGATTCGAGCGCCCCAGGAAGATCAGCACCTTGCAGCGCGGGTGGCCGGCGCCGGACGTCCACCACTTGCGCCCGTTGATGACGTACTCGTCGCCGCGGCGGACGATCTCGGCGCTGATGTTGGTGGCGTCGGACGACGCGACGTCCGGCTCGGTCATCGAGAAGCCGGAGCGAATCTCCGCGTTCAGCAGCGGTTCCAGCCAGCGCTTCTTGTGCGCGTCGCTGCCGTAGCGCGCGAAGACTTCCATGTTGCCGGTGTCGGGCGCGCTGCAGTTGAACGCTTCGGGCGCGATGTGCGAGCGGCCCATGATCTCGCACAGCGGCGCGTACTCGCGGTTGGTGAGTCCGGCGCCCCATTCCGGCTCGGGCAAGAACAGGTTCCAGAGGCCCGCGGCGCGCGCTTTCGCCTGCAGCTCGTCCATGACCGCGGGCTGCGCCCAGGGCGTCGGCCCGCTGCGGAGCTGCTCCTCGTAGACGTGCTCGTTCGGGTAGATCTCCGCGTCCATGAACGCCAGCAGGCGTTCGCGCAGGGCCGAGACGGGCACGGCGGTCGTCGTCATCCTGGCTGCTTCGCGGGCGGCCGCGCGGCTACTTTCGTCGCGGCGGCCGGCGCGCGTCCCGGGGTACAACTTCGAGATGCCGTCGAGCCCTCGTTCGGGACCGAGCGAGCGCAAGGCCAACCCGCCGCTCGCGATGATCACGCTCACCGTGATGCTCGGGCTGATCATGGCGATCATCGACGCGTCGATCGTCAACGTCGCGCTGAACGACATGGCCGGGAACCTGGGCTCGTCGGTCGACGAGATCGGCTGGGTCGCGACCGGCTACATCCTCGCCAACGTGATCGTGATGCCGCTCAACGGCTGGCTCACGGCGCGTTTCGGGCGGCGCAACTTCTACGCCGCCTGCGTCGCGATCTTCACCGTCGCCTCGCTGCTGTGCGGGACCGCGACCAACGTGTGGCAGCTCGTCTTCTACCGCGTGATCCAGGGTTTGGGCGGCGGCGCGCTGCAGCCGACCGCGCAGGCGATCCTGTTCGAGTCGTATCCGCCGGAGCGCCGGGCGGGCGCGATGGCGATCTTCGGTCTGGGCGCGATGGTCGGGCCGGCGCTCGGGCCGACGCTCGGCGGGATCATCGTCGACAACTATTCTTGGCCGTTGATCTTCTACATCAACATCCCGATCGGGATCGTGGCGTTCCTGATGACGCTGGCGTTCATCCGCGACCCGGTGTACCTCAAGCGCGACACGTCGTCGATCGACTACGCCGGTCTGGGACTGCTGACCGCGGGCGTCGCCTCGCTGCAGTACGTGCTCGAACGCGGCCAGCGCGAGGACTGGTTCTCGTCGACGACGATCGTGCTGCTGACCGTCGTCGCGGTCGTCTCGCTCGTCGTGTTCTGCGTCAAGGAGTGGTACGACCCGAAGCCGCTGGTGAACTTGCGCGTGTTCAAGTCGCGCGCGTTCACCGCGGGAAACCTGATCGGCGTCGTGACGGGGTTCGGGCTGTTCGGGACGGCGCTCGTGATCCCGCTGTTCCTGCAGAACGTGCTCGGCTTCACCGCGACCGAAACGGGGTTCGCGCTGCTGCCCGGCGCGCTGGCGACCGCGGTCAGCATGCCGATCGCCTCGCGGCTCGTCGCGAAGGTCGACGGGCGGCTGATGATCGCGTTCGGAATGGTGGTCTTCGCGATCAGCGCGTGGTGGATGGGCGGGCTCAACCAGAGCTCGGGCTACTGGAACGTGTTCTGGCCGCGCGCGGTGCAAGGGTTCGCGCTGGGGTTTCTGTTCGTGCCGCTCTCGACCGCGACGCTCGGCGAGATCGCGCGCGCGCAGATGGCGAACGCGACCGGGATCTACACGCTGGTGCGCCAGCTCGGCGGCTCGCTCGGGATCGCGATCCTGCAGTTCCTCCAGACGCGCTATCAGGACGGCGCGTACGCCGCGCTGGCGTCCGGCGTCGTTCCGTCGAACGCCGGCGTCGACACGTTCTTGCGCGACATGCACGGGAGCGCGGCACAGCTGTACTCGATGGTGATGCTGAACGCGACGGTGATCTCGTACGACGTCGTGCTGCGGCTGTGCGGGATCATCTTCGTGGTCGCGACACCGCTCGCGCTGATGCTCCGCTGGCGCCGCGATGCGGGCGCGGGCGGCGCGGCGGCGGCGATCGCCGAGTAAAGGTTCGTGCCGCGGCGCTAAACATCGCGCCGGCGCGGGCCGATGGGTTCAGTACCGGAGAACCTACCCTCCGAGAACATCGACCCACGCACCCGCCGGCTCAACCGGGCGTCGCAAGTCGTGGGCAGGGCCGCCGAGGCGTGAGGCGGCCCTCCATGTTTCAAACCGTCACCCTGAGCCTGTCGAAGGGTGAGTCGGTATCGCGCCCTCCGTGCGGGTGCGGCTCTCATGCTTCGACAGGCTCAGCATGACAGGCCGCTGACGAGCAACTGCCGCCGGCAGGAACGTGCCGAGGCCCCCGGTGAGCTACGTCCGATGCGTCATCTCGCCGCCCCGCTCGCCGCGCTCGCGCTGATCGCCGCCGCGCCCGAACCGTCCGATTCGGCGCTCGGGGCGCTGACGTCCGGCTACCGCCCGCAGCCCGCCGCGGCGTGCGTGCGCCCGAAGTACGACGGCGTGCAGGGCGCGACGCTGCTGTTCGGCGGGCCGGAGACGGCGCCGACGAACTCCGTGCTGATCGCGCCGGCAAACCCGCGTAACGCGCCGGCGGTGCTCTGGGTGCATTGGCTCGGCGAGGCCGCCACGACCAACCACACCGAGTTCCTGAGCGATGCACGCGAGCTCGCGAAGCACGGCGTCGTCTCGCTGCTCGTCGACATGCCGTGGTCGCAGAAGGACTGGTTCACCGGGATCCGTACGCCGGAGACCGACTACGCCGCGACGATCGCCCAGGTGATGACGCTGCGCCGCGCATTGGATTGCTTGACCGCGGTCCCGGGCGTCGACCGCGCGCGGATCGCGTACGTCGGCCACGACTTCGGCGCGATGGACGGCGCGCTGCTGCTCGCGATCGACGACCGCCCGCAGTACGCGGTTCTGATGACCCCGACGCTGTCGTTCTGGGAGTGGTACCTGCTCGGGAAGCAGCCCGCCGATCCGGCCGCCTACGTCGCGCGCATGAGCGCCTTCGACCTCCCCGGCTGGCTCGCGAAGGGCCAGCAAAAAGCGACCCTGCTTCAGTTTGCGACCAACGACGAGTACGTCGCGCAGTCGACGGGCGTCGCGATCCGCAACGCCACGCCGAACCGCGACCGCACCTTCAAGGCGTACCGCCTCGACCACGCCCTCGACGACGAGACCGCCCACGACGACCGCCGGGCCTGGCTGATCGCGCATCTTCTGCCGTCATAGCCGAGCTGAGCGGTGACGGAGGGCGGCAGCCCTTGGCACCAAGCGGCAATTTATGTTATTCTTGCTTCCCAATGCAAGCGTCTGTCGGGAGGTCGCCATGCCGTCCATGACCGCAATTCGGCAAAATGTCAGCACGCGGGTGACCGTCAAGGATCCTGTCGCGAAGGGCGACCTGCTGGACCCGGCGCGCACGCACGACAACCTCGTCCTCGCACTCGACGAGATGACCGCGCCGGCGCCGGACGGACTGGGCCATAAGCTGTTTCTCTCGGCGGTGTATTCCGATCACTGCGACGACAGCAATCTCGGGCCGCACGGCCATCACCCCGGACACAACCCGGGATGGGCGATCGACGTCGCGACCGTCGACGGCATCGACGTCGGTGACAATCACCAGACGCGGCAATTGATCCGAGACTTGCTCGCCTGCGAAAAGGTGACGAAGGTCGGTACGCTGCCCGCCGTGGCCAACCGCGCCGACCTGCAAGCCGTCGCGAACGCGACCAGCAAGGCTCTGTTCGAAGACGCCGGCACCGGCCCGCACGTGCATTTCCAGAGCTCCGAGGCCGTGTGATGACGCCGGAAACGCGCGCCGAGCTGCGCCGGCGGCTTGAGATCAACGAAGGCGTTCGGCTGGCGCGGTACCGGGATTCGAAAGCGATTCCGACGATCGGAACGGGCTACAACATCCAGGCGCGCGGAACGCAACCGCTACACCAAGTCGGGGTCGTCGACGTGCCGGCCGTCGCATCCGGAGCCGACTCACAGGCTCCGGGCGCCGCGCGCTATCGCATCTCCGATCTGCGCGCGCAGCATCCCGATACCGACTGGGCGCCGGCGAACCCGGGACAGACC
>DATHLN010000070.1:0-7260 GCA_035488115.1 Candidatus Limnocylindrales bacterium
CGATCAGGTCTTGCATCGGGCTCGACGCGTTCGCGTAGAGCCGCTTCGGCATGGCGCGGCGATTCCGGTGTTCATCAGCAGCGCGTCGATGCCGAGCTCCATCGCGATCGCCGCGTCGGACGCGGTGCCGACGCCGGCGTCGACGATCACCGGGACGTTCGCGCGCTCCTTGATGATCCGGATCGAGTAGGGATTGCAGACGCCCAGACCGCTGCCGATCGGTGCCGCGAGCGGCATCACCGCCGCGCAGCCGGCCTCTTCGAGTCGTTTGCACGCGACCGGGTCGTCGACGACATACGGCAGCACGGTGAAACCGTCGCGGACGAGCTCTTCGGCCGCGGCGATCGTCTCGCGCGTGTCGGGGTAGAGCGTGTCGGGATCGCCGATGACCTCGACCTTGATCAGGTCGGTGCCGAGCGCTTCGCGCGCGAGCTTCGCTGTCAGAACGGCGTCCTTCGCGGTGTAGCAGCCGGCGGTGTTCGGGAGCAGCACCATGTGCTTGCGGTCGATGTAGTCGACCAGCGTCTTGCCGGACTTGTCGTCGAGGTGCATGCGGCGGATCGCGACCGTGACGACTTCGGCGCCGCTGACCTCGTGCGCGCGCTGCATGATCTCGAGCGACGGGTACTTCCCGGTGCCGACGAACAAGCGCGAGCGGAACTCGTACTTGCCGATCTTGAGCGTGTCGGTGTCGGTGCTCGCCTGCATCTCAGCCTCCCGCGACCGCGACGATGATCTCGAGGCGGTCGCACTCGCGCAACGCCGTCGCCGCATGCCGCGCGCGCGGCACGACGTCGTCGTTCAGCGCGACGGCCGTCCCGTCAGGCCGCACGCCGAGCGACTCGAGCAGCGCGTCGAGCGTCGCTCCGCGCGCGACGGTCCGCGCCTCTCCGTTCACCGTGATCGTCACGCCGTGCAGTTCGCGGCTGCGGTCACGCCCTCCGTCCCGCATCCTGCTCACATCCCCGTGTAGACGGGGCCTTCGCCGCCTTGGGGTGGGACCCAGGTGATGATCTGATACGGGTCCATGATGTCGCACGTCTTGCAGTGGACGCAGTTCGAGAAGTTGATCTGCAGACGGCCTTCGGCCGGCGCGCCGTTCGTCTTGGTGAACTGCGGCTCGTAGACTTTCGCCGGGCAGAAGTACTGGCACGGGTTGCCGTACTCGACGGTGCAGCGGTCGGCGCAGATGTTGGTGTCGGAGACGTGCAGGTGCGGCGGCTGGTCCTCGTCGTGCATGGTCCCCGATTTGAAGACGTCGGTCAGCTTGTCGAACGTGAGCTTGCCGTCAGGGACGACGCGCCGCGTCACCTGGGTCGGCGTGAGCTCGTCGAGCTTCTTCATCCGTGCGTAGCCGTCCTCGCCGGCGAGCTTGTCCTTGATCCCGAAGCCGCGCCCGCCGGTCATCAGGCTGAGCTGCGCGTTGATGAGACCGCCCCAGATGCCGCTGCTGAATCCCTGATGGAAGTTGCGCGCCGCGTGCAGCTCCGCGCGCGCCCACGAGCCGGCGAACTTGTCCTCGTACGCCTTGAGCTTGCTCGCCGACGTGTCGTCCGCTTGCAGCGCGTCGAAGATCGCCTCGGCCGCCATCATCCCGGACTTCATCGCGAGGTGAATCCCTTTGAGGCGCAGCCCGTTGAGGAAGCCGGCGGAGTCGCCGACGATGCACAGCCCGTCGGCGTAGAACCGCGGCATCGCGTGCAGGCCGCCTTCCGGGATCGCTTTCGCGCCGTAGCGGATCATCTCGCCGCCGTCCAGCAGCGCGCGGATCGCCGGGTGCAGCTTGAAGCGCTGGAAATTGTCGTGCGGATCGGTCGTCGGATCGGCGTAGTCGAGCCCGGTGACGAGACCGATGTCGATGACGTCGCCGGTCATGCCATAGATCCAGCCGCCGCCAAAGGTGTTCCAGAGCGGCCCGCCGAGCGTGTGGATCACGCTGCCGGCTTTCAGCCGGTTCGGGACACGCCACAGCTCTTTGATCCCGACCGCGTAGACTTGCGGATCGCGCCCTTCATCGAGGCGCAGCCGTTGGACCGCGGCCTTGGTGAGCGTACCGCGCGGCCCTTCGCCGAGCACGACGACCTTCGCCATGAGATCGGGACCGGGCTCGTAGTTCGACTTGTGCGAACCGTCGTGCGCGACGCCTTTGTCGCCGATGCGCACGCCGACGACGCGCTCACCATCCCACAGCAGCTCTTGTCCCGGGAACGCGGGGAAGACGTCGATGCCGGCCTCTTCGGCTTTCGCCGCGAGCCACTTCGTGAGGTTCGAGAGCGAGGCGACGTACTTGCCGTGGTTGTTCAGCACCGGCGGCACGAACGGTGCCTGGATCTTCCCGCCGTTGGTGAGGAACCACATCGCGTCGCTGGTCACGGGCGTGTCGAGCCCGCCGGTGATGTCCTCGTCCGGAAACAGCTCGTGCAGCGACTTCGGATCGACGACCGCGCCCGAGAAGCCGTGGTTCCCGATCTCGCCGCCCTTCTCGATCACCATGATCGCGAGCTCCGCGCCGGCGGCCTTCGCGAGCTGCTGCAGCCGGATGGCGCCGGCCAGCGAGGCCGGCCCGCCGCCCACGAACAGGACGTCGACTTCGAGGGAATCCCGCTGTGCCATGACCCGCCCCGCTTCGCGGATCATCCCATCGGCTCCCCGGGCCACCATGTCACCCTGAGCTTGTCGAAGGGTGAGCGACGAGGCTGCTCGTCAGCGTAGCGCAGCGAGCGCGGTCGTCACAGCGATCCGGTGGGCGGCGATGCGCTCGTCCCATGGGCGCGGGGCCGGCGACTCGAACGTCAGCGCGGCGGGGGTGCCGCGGTACATCAGCGCGATCGAACCGGGCAGGCCGTCGAAGACGCGCAGCTCGGTCTCGTAGTCGACCAGCACGGTGCCGCGATGGAGACGGTACATCGCGCGGGTGTCGGCGCCGGCCGGCGCGCCGAGCTCGTACTCGTCGTGCAGCGCCTGCACCGGCAGCCCCGCGTCGTCCAGCGCCGTGACGATGCGCTCGGAGAAGAGCGCGGTGAAGCCCGGGCGCAGCGGCTCGTAGACGTAGCACCCCTCGGCCTCGTAATCTTCGTGCAGATCCATCGCGAAGTCGAAGCGGCGGTCGCGGTTGGCGGTGAACACCGCGCGCGCCTCGGGTGTCGTCCCGCCGCGCGAGAAGCTGCGATTCACGTCGTCGCCGTCCGCGTTCTCGCGCGTACCCGCGACGTAGCCGCTCGGGTTGAGACACGGCCACAGCCGGTACGAGAAGCGCGCGTCGAGCAGACCGTCGCGCACCAGCGAGAGCAGCGCCCAGCACGCGGCCGGCTCGTCGCCGTGCACGCCCGCCGAGAGCGAGATCAGCGGCGCGTTCCCGTCACCGAGCTCGGCGAGCAGCAGCGTGCGCGGCGCGCCGACGCACGCGACCTCGCGGACACGCACGCCCGCTGGGCGCAACGCGCGCCAAGCGGCAACCAAGCCCTCATACGTCATCGCCCGGAGTCGGGGCACGCAGTCGATGGTCCTTTCTCCCCTCTATACGAGCTTGCTGCGATCGACTATACTTCCGGCACGGGAGGACGCCATGATCGTTGAATTTCCCAAAGTGATCAGCCTGAAGGGTGAAGGTCTGCAGTCGAAGGCCAGTTGGAAGGGCCAAGCGCCCGGGAAAGCGGCGCTCGATCCGCAAGACGGCCGATCAGGCGCGAACGAGACGTTCGCGGCCGCGCGGCATTCGTTCTTGCCGCCGGAGGAAGCGCTGATCCGCCGCCCTTAGCCGGGCTGCGGCGGTGTGCCCAAGCGCGGTCTACGTCTCGGGACTGCACAGTGACGGGAATCCTCTCCCAGGCGTCGGCATTGCGCGAGCTTTGCGGGATGCGTATCCTGCGGCGCGCCTGATAGGCGTCGACTATTCGTGGAAGAGCAGCGGGCTCTCGGGTTCGGCGTTCGACGACGTCTGGGTGCCTGGGCGCTGGACGAACCTCGATCTCGACGCATATGCGGCTGAGATATCGACGCGCCTCCGGCCGGACGGACTGTGGCTCTCGGGACTCGATCTCGAGGTTCGGTGGCTCGCCGGACGGTCGCACCCCGAGGGTATGCTCGTGCCGCCCGTGAGCGCGCTCGCCGAAGTGGCGAAACCGGCGGAGCGCTTCGCCGAGCGTCTCGAGCTCCTGGTCCCTCCGCATCTCTCGTTCGATGCGCCGGACGACGAGCTGTTCGACTTCGCGCAGAGCCACTCGTGGCGTCTTTGGCTGAAAGCGCCAAATTATTCGGCACTGCCGATTCGCAGTTGGCTCGAGCTTCGCGCCGGGCGCGCGAAGATGACCGACGTCTGGGGTAGCGACGAAGGGCTGTTCGTTCAGCGCCACGTGAACGGGACGCACGTCTCGATCTGCTTCGCGGCATACCGAGGAGCGCTACTCGACGCGGTGACCATGGAGAAGACCGCGACGACGGGCGAAGGAAAGACCTGGGCGGGTTGCGTCAAGCCGCTCGACCATGCGACGCGGTTCGTCCTGAGCAGCGCCGTGGCGAATCTTCGCTGGACCGGCGGTGCGGAGATCGAGTGCATCGACGACGAGGAAGGGCGGCGCTGGTTGATGGAGGTCAACCCGCGCTTTCCAGCGTGGATATACGGCGCGCCTCGCTGGCCGGTCACAATCTCCCGGCGGCGCTGGTGCGTGCGCATTCCGGCCTCGCGCCGGTCGAAGCGAAACGCGAGCCGGTTTCGGAGTTCGTTCGTATCGTGGTGGAAGTGCCGCGCCGACCGGCCGCGCCGTGCGAGATTGGCGATGCCGGTGCGCTGCTTCATCCGTCTGGAATGCCCGAGCTCACGCGCATCCTCGGGGCGCCGGGTACGGAGGAACGCGCCGTCGCGGGCGACGTGATCGTACTCAGCGGAGTGGATCTGTCGCCTGAAGCGCTGCGCGAGACGCCGGCCCGCGTAATGCTGAAGGACGCTGCGGAGCGCCGTTTCGTCGCTGCGGCCGATGCCGCCCGAGCTCGTGGACACGGTCCGCGCGTCGTCGTCTCCTACAGCGTCAAGACGAATCCCGACGAGACGCTGGTGCGCTTGGCGGTGCGCTCCCGGATGGCAGCCGACGTGATCTCGCAGGACGAAGCGGCGTGGGCCCACGAGTGCGGCTTTTCGCCGAGCACGTTGACGTTGAACGGCCCCGCGAAGCTCTGGCCTCGGCTCCGCTTGCCGTCACCGGCCGGTATGCTGTTCGCGGACTCTCTCGAGGAGCTGCGCGAGCTGCGCAGGCGCGACGATCTGGGGCGCATCGCGCTCACCGTCGGCGTTCGGTTGCGGCCGGGCACGGTACGCTCGCGATTCGGCGTCCCGATCCGCTCCGCCGCTGACCGCACCGAGCTCGTCAACGCGCTGCGCGCCATGCCGCGCGGCGAGATGCTCGCGTTACACTTTCACATCGCCGCCGCAGCGGTCGGAACCGGCGACTGGTACGAGATCTTCAACGCGTTCCTCGAAGTCGCGGCGGATCTCGAGCGGCGCACGCGGCGGCGCATCGCGACGCTGGACGTCGGCGGCGGCTGGACTCCAAAGCAATGGGACGAGGTCGCCTCACACGGTTTCGAGCGCATCGTCCGTCCCGCCGCGCGTTTTCCCGAGCTGCAGCAGCTCGTCGTCGAACCGGGAAAGGCGCTCGTGCAAGAATCGATGGTCGTCGCATGCACGGTGCTGCAGGTCATCCGAGACGCGGATACGCTGCCATGCGAGGTCGTCGTCGACGGGTCGATCGCCGAGCTTCCGGTGTTGTACTGGCACCCGCACCGCATCGGCCGCCTCGTCTCCGGAACGAGCAACCGCGTCAAGGTATTTTCGCGCGGCGGCGGCCGCGTGCTTGGGCGCCTTTGCATGGAGGCAGACGTTCTGGCCGAAGACGCCGCTATTCCGGCGGACGTTGCGCCCGGCGACCGGCTGGTCATTCTCGATGCGGGCGCGTACGACGCGAGCATGTCGTATTCGTTCGGGCGCGGCGCTGAGCTCGCCAATGCACACGCCGGCCCTTCCGAGATCGCGATATGAGCGGCGGGCGCGTTATGAAGCGAGCGGCGTACCGCTGATCGCTGCGTCGAGCAGCTCGATCGGGTGAGCGGCGCGCAACGCCACGCCCCGCTCTCGGAAGATCGACTGCATTTGGAGCGTGCAGCCCGGGTTCGCGCTTGCGACCAGGTCGGGATCGACGCTCTGCACATTGTCGACTTTTCGGAGGCCGATCTCGTGCGCGGACTCCGGCTGGAAGAGATTGTACGTCCCGGCGCTGCCGCAGCACTGGTCGCCCTGCGGGATCTCGAGCAACTGCAAATCCGGGATCGTGCGCAGCAGAGCGCGCGGCTGTTCGCGCACGCGTTGCGCATGCGCGAGGTGGCACGCGTCGTGATACGCCACCCGCAGCGCGAGCGGCTTGCGCGGCGCGCGGGGCTCGAGCGTCGCGAGATATTCGTTGACGTCCTTCACCTTCGCGGCGAACCGCTGCGCGCGCGCGCTCCACATCGGATCGGCGGCGAAGATCTCGCCGTACTCCTTCAGCGTCGAACCGCAGCCGGCGGCGTTGATGATGATCGCGTCGACACCGTCCTTCTCGAAGCGCTCGATCAGCCCGCGTGCGAACCGCTTCGCCTCGTCCGGTCGCCCGCTGTGGAGCGAGAGCGCACCGCAGCAGCCTTGCCCGCGCGGGACGATGACCTCGCATCCCTCCGCCGCGAGAACACGGATCGTGGCGGCGTTGACGTTCGGGAAGAACGCGCGCTGCACGCATCCGGCGACCAGCGCGACGCGCGCCCGGCGTTCGCCCTTCGCGGGCGTCCGGTACGGGAGCCGCGCGACGGCATCGCGCAGCGAGATCGGCGGCGCCATCGCCGCGAGCTGCCGCATCCGCGCCGGCAAGACTTTGCCGAGCGGACCCGCGGCCGCACGTGAGAAGCCGAGCTTCGTCCCGAGCCACAGGGCGGGAATCATCGCGCGCAGCCGCTTCGGATACGGAAACGTCGCGAACACGAACTCCCGGAACGCACGCTCTTCCGGCGGCCGTTCCACCGCCTCTTCGACCCGCGCGCGCGTCGACTCGATCAGCAGATCGTACCGCACGCCCGACGGGCACGCCGTGACACAGGCCATGCAGCCCAGGCACTGGTCGATGTGCTGCGTAACCACACTGTCCAGCGGTATCACACCGTCGGCGACGCCTTTCATCAAGTCGATCCGCCCGCGCGGCGAGTCCATCTCCTCGCCCCACGACACGTACGTCGGACATG
>DATHLN010000071.1:0-16272 GCA_035488115.1 Candidatus Limnocylindrales bacterium
GGCTTTTCGTAAGCCGAGCGCTAAGGCGTACCGTTACCGGACGGACCGGGCGGGCCGCCCCGGCCAGGCGCGGCGAAAGTCCGGCTCGATGGCGACGACGATCGTCCATGCCGCGGACGTCCACCTCGAGACGGCCTTCACCGAGCTGCGCGGCGGGGCGCGCCGCCGTGCCGCACTGGCCGACGCGTTCGAGCGGGTCGTCGACCTCGCGCTGGCGCGCGGCGCGGACGCGCTGACGATCGGCGGCGACCTCTACGAAGCCGAGCGAGCCGGTCCGCAGACCGCGCGCTTCGTCTTCGCCCAGCTCGGGCGCTTCGGCGGCCCGGTCTTCGTCGTGCCGGGGAACCACGACCCGTACTCGGCCCGCGCGCTCTACGCCCGCGACGACCGTCCGCCGAACGTGCGCGTCTTCGCCGAGCCGCGCTGGAGCGCGTACCCGCTGAACGACGACGTGACGATCTACGGCTTCGGCCACGCGCCGGCCGAGCCGGGCCGGCCGTTCGCCGGCGCGCGCTTCGATCGCCCCGGGGTACGGATCGCGCTCGTCCACGGGAGCGACGAAACGCGCATCCCGCCTGGAAAGCGTCCGACCGCGCCGTTCACGCTCGCCGAGATCGTCGCGTCGGGCGCGACGTGCGCCCTGACCGGGCACTTCCACGGCGGCACCGTCGTGAGCGACGCCGGCGGCGCGCCGCGGTTCGCGTATCCCGGCTCGCCCGAGCCGATCAAGTTCGGCGAGCGCGGCGCGCACGGCGCGCTGGTCGTGACGGTGGAGAACGCGCGCGTCGCGATCGAGCCGGTCGAGCTGGCACGCACGCGGCTGATCGATCTCGACGTCCCGCTGGAGGACGCCGCGAGCGAGCATTTCGTGCTGGCCGCGCTCGAAGAGGCGCTCACACCGTACGGCCGCGACGACTTTCTGCGCGTGCGGCTGCACGGGACGATCGCGCCCGGGACGCGCGTCGACCGCGATCTGATCACCGACCGCTTCGGCGGCTTCGTCGGCGCGATCGAGGTCGTCGACGAGACGCTCGCCGCCGACTACGCCGCGATCGCGCGCGAGCCGAACGTGCGCGGGCGCGCGGTGCGCGATCTGCTCGCGCTCGCCGAATCGGGGGACGCGGATGCGCGCGCGGCGCTGCGCTACGCCGTCGCGGCGTTCGCCGGCACGGAGATCCGGCCGTGATCCTGCGGTCGCTGCGCGTCGACGGATTCGGGCGGCTGGCGGACCGCACGTTCGAGTTCGGTCCGGGCTTGAACGTCGTCGTCGGGCCGAACGAAGCCGGGAAGTCGACGCTCGCGGCGGCGATCGTCGCGTCGCTGTACGGTTTGCAGCGCCGTGAGAAGGACCGCTGGCGGCCGTGGACCGGGAACGCGTACGCGACCGCGCTGGCGTACGAGACGTCGGACGGCGCGCGCTGGGAGGTGCACCGCGCGTTCGAGCGCGACGGAAAAGGCGTGCGCGTCTTCGACGCGGAGGGCGCCGACGCAGCCGCGCGCCTCGGCAAGGGACGCTCGCTGAGCCCCGGCGAGGCGCACCTGCAGATCCCGCTCGACGTCTTCCTGCAAACGGCGTGCGCGCGCCAGCGCGCCATCGGTCTCGACGGGGGCTGCGCGCGCGACGTGGCGACCGCGCTCGCGCAGGCGCTCGACGGCGGGCCGAAAGAGGACGCCGCGCTCGGCGCGATCCAGCGGCTCGATCTGGCGCAGCGCACGTACGTCGGCACGAAGCTCGCGCACAAGAACATCCCGCTCAAGAAGCTGCGCGATCTCGAGCAGCAGCAGTCCCGCGCGGCGGACGGCGCGCGCGCGGCGCTCGACGCGCTGGCCACGCTGCGCGAGCGGATCGCGGAGGAGCGCACGAAGCGCGAACGTGCCGCCGTCGCGGCGAGCGAGCTGGAGCGGCGGACGCGCTCGCTCCGCGCGGCCCACCTGCGCGCGCGCCTCGACGCGCTGAAAGACTATCGCGACGAGCTGGCCGCGCTGCAGTGCGCGCGCGCGGCGTTCGACGACGTCGCGGACTTCCCGGCCGACCGCGTCGCCGACCTCGAGGACGCGTACAACTCTTGGCTCTCCGCGGAGAGCGTCGCCGCGGCGGCGGCCCGCCACGCCGCTGAAGAAGCGCTGTCCGCGGACGACCGCCGCGAGCTCGACGAGCGCCGGCATGACGCGGGCAGCTTCGACGACGTGGCGTTCGACGCGCTCCGCGCTGCGGCGGCGCAGGCCGAGGCCGCGCAGGCGCGCTCCGCCGCCGCGGCGAGCGATGCGGCGGTCGCGCGCATCGAAGGAGACGGCGGCGGCACGCCGAGCGCGGCGCTGCTCGGCGCGGCGTTGCTCGCCGTCGCCGGCGACGCCGGGGCCGCGATCGCGCATGCGTGGCTGTGGACCGCGCTCGCGACGGTCGTAGCGGTCGTGTTCGCCGTTGCGGGACTCCGTCGCGAGCGCGCGCGAGCCGCGCGGCGTGGCGACGCGGAGACGAAGCAGCGCGTCGCCGACGCGGCGCTCGCCGAAGAACGCACCGCTGCGCAGGCGGTCGCGCGCGTCCTCGAGCCGCTCGGGATCGCGACGATGGACGAGCTGGTCCGCCGGCGTCATCGCTTCGTCGCGCTCGACGCCTGCGCGCAAGCCGCCTCGAAAGCGGAGGCTCGCGCCCGCGTGGCGCGCGATGCCGCGGCGTCCGAGGCGGCGCGCTTCGACGCGCTCGCGGACGCGATCGTCCCCGGAGTCGCCGGCGACCGCGAGGCGCGGCGCACCGCGGCACGAGCATGCGCCGCGCGCCGCCGCGAGCGCGACGGGCTCGACGCACGGCTCGCGATGCTCGCGATGCAGCGCAGCAACATCCTGCACGGCGACGACGAGTACGCGCTGCAAGCCGAGTACGAGACGCTCGTCGCGAGCGGCGCCGAACCGGCCGCCGCCGACGATCCCCGGCTGCTGCGCGCGCTCGAAGCGAAGCGCGCCGAGCTCGACGTGCGCGCGCGCGACGCGGAGCGGCTCGTCGCGAATCTCGAAGGCGAGCTGCGCGCGGGTGAAGAGAACGTCCCGGACATCGCCGCGCTCGACGAAGCGCTGGCCGCGACGCGCGCGGACATCGCGCGTCTCGAAGCCTTCGACGCCGCGGTCAAGCTGGCGCGCACGACGATCGAGACGCACAAGGACGAGGCGCACCGCGCGTTCGCGCGCCGCCTCGAAGAGTACAGCGCCGGCGTGCTCGGCGAGATCACCGGCGGCCGCTACGGCGAGATCCGCCTCGACGCGTCGACCCTGGCGATCCGCGTCCGCATCCCCGAGACCGGCGCGATCGAGGACGTCGACAAGCTCTCTTCGGGGACGCGCGATCAGATCGCGCTGGTCGTCCGCTTCGCGACGGCCCGCATGTTCGCCGAAGGCCTCGAGACGCCGCCGCTGCTCCTCGATGACCCCTTCGCCTTCTGGGACGCCGACCGCATCGCGCGCTGCCTCCCCGCCCTGGTCCGGGGAGCCCGCGACGGGCAGTGCATCCTTTTCACGGCCAGCTCGGAGCTGGCGGGGGCGATCGCCGGAGCAGGGGGCACTCGCCTCAGCCTCGCCGACTGCACCCTGGCCAATAGCTCCATAGAGCACGCTCGCCCCGCTTCTTCTTTTTAAGAAGGTCGGTCGAGAGTTTACTGCATAGAGCAAACGACGCAGCCGCGGAGTTTGCTTTATTCAGTAAATTCGGTTAGGAATTTACCTCTATGGAGCAAACAGAGCAAGAGAGCGGTCTAGCCCGACGCTCCGGAGACGCCGGCACGACAAAAAGCTGACGTTAGCCGGGCTCGCCCAGCGGCTCGGTATGTCGGTCTCGAACCTCTCGCGCATCGAACATGGGGCCGATTTCCGCGTATCGACTCTGCTCGATATCGCTCGGCAGCTCCAACTCGAGCCGCTCCTGGTCCCGAAAGAAATGGTACCGGCGGTGCGCGCCGTCCTCTCGAACGCGGAGTACGAAGAAGAACCGGGACGCTTCGCCTGATGCCCGGGACGCTGAGCGTATGGCTTGCCGACCGGCGCGTGGGCACGATCACGAACATTCCCGGCGATTACAATATCTTCGTCTTCGACAGCGCGTACGCCGAGGATTCGAGGCGCCCGGTACTGAGTCAGAGCCTCATCGGCGCGAGCGGTGCACCACGCCGCGTGGTTCCTCGGACTCACCGAGTCGCTCCGCCGTTTTTTGCGAACCTGCTTCCCGAGGCGGATACGGTTCTGCAATCGCTATTGGCGCGGCATAACGGTATCAACCGCACGCGTGATTTCCCGTTTCTCGCGGCCCTCGGACCCGATCTGCCGGGCGCGGTCGTCATACGCACCGAACAAGGCGAAGCTTCGGAAGACCAGCGTTCTGCGGAGATGGACGAGACCGTGCCCGAAAGCCGTCCACTGCAGTTTTCGCTCGCGGGCGTCCAGATCAAGTTCAGCGCCGGTAGCTTCGCAGAGCGGTTGACGATCCCGGTCCGCGGGATAGGCGGGTCCTGGATCGTCAAGCTTCCGACCAACGCTTGGCCGAGGCTACCGGAGAACGAGTTCGCGATGATGTCGCTCGCCGAACGGATCGGGCTCGACGTACCGCCGATCCGCCTTGTCGAGCTCGACGACGTCGGCGGACTTCCCGCAGATCTTCCTGTCCTTCGTTCGGAGGAGCCTCGCGTAGCGTATGCCATCGAGCGGTTCGACCGTACCGGTGACCAGACCCGACTTCACACCGAAGACCTGAACCAAGTAGCGAATCAGTCGCCGGCCGAGAAGTACGAAAACAAGCCGATGCATTGGGTCGCGGGAGTGATTGCGACGCTGTGCCCCGTTGAAGACGCCGATGAGCTCGTCCGCCGCCTCGTATTCGGCATCTGCATCGGAAACAACGACATGCACCTCAAGAACTGGTCGTTGATCTATCCCGACGGCCGCAACGCTCGACTCGCGCCGATGTATGATTATGTGTGCACTAGACGGTATTATCCGACGGCCGGTCTCGCGCTGACCGTGGGAGGACAGCGAGCGTTCGAGGCAATCGACAAGGCGTCGTTGCGGACGTTCGCCGAGCGCGCCGAGCTCTCACCGAAGCGCACCGTCATCGTCGCGAACGAAACCGTCGAACGGTTGAAGGACGTATGGACGGCGTTCAAGGACGAGATCCCCGAACGCGAGCTCGTCGAGGCGCTGGAGCGACAGTTCGCCGCCGTACCGCTCATGCGCGGGAACTGATCGGGCTGCGGTCGGCTTCAGCGCTCAGCGCGCGCATCAACGGCGGAATCTCGCCCGGCAGCTCGCGGGCTAGGAATCCCAGGCCGATGCGATCGGAGAGCGCGGCGCCGGCTCGGGCGTGCAATGAGACGCCCCAGACGGCGGCGTGGAGCGGTTCGGTGCCGCGCGCGAGGAGGCCGCCGATGATGCCGGCGAGGACGTCGCCCGAACCCGACGTCGCGAGGCCGGCGTCACCGTGGTCGTTGCGGTACAGTGCGCCGGACGGGTCGGCGATGTACGTCGTCGCGCCCTTGAGAACGACGATCGTTCCGAACTTTTGCGCGGCTTCACGGGCATGGCGCGGCGGATCGGATTCGACCGCGTCGCGGTCGAGGCCGAGCATCGTCGCCATCTCGCCGGCGTGCGGGGTCAAGACCGCCCGGCCGCGCAGGGCCGCGAACGCGCCGGGCCGGCCCGCGAAGCACGCGAGCGCCGCCGCGTCGATCACCGCGGCGACGTCGAGCTCGGCCGCGACGGCGGTGATGAGCTCCGATGACGCGCGCTCGTCGACCAGGCCGGGGCCGATCACGAGCGCGTCCGCCTCGTTCGCGTGCTCGACGATCTTCGCTGCGCTCGGCAGCGCGATCGCGCCGGACGGCGTCTCGTCGAGCGCGACGACGAGCGACTCGAGGACCGCGCTTGCGACGTGCGCGGCGACCGACGCGCACGTGCCGATCTGCAGCTTTCCCGCGCCGGCGCGCAGCGCCGCGGTCGCGCACAGGATCGCGGCGCCCGGCATCTGCGGTGCACCGGCGACGACGAAGATCCGGCCGCGCTCGTCCTTTCCGCCGTCGCCCGGGTGAGGCAGCGGCCACGAACGCAGCAGCGCCGCGTCGATCGGGATACCGTCGGACGAGCGGGAATCCGTCATGGCGGACGGTATACCCGCCGCGTGAGCACCGCGAAGCGCGCGCGCGAGGACCGGCGACAGCTCGGCCAGTTCTTCACGCCGCCGGACGTCGCGCGCCGCATCGTCGCCGCGCTGCCGGTCGATGAGACGACGTCGGTGCTCGAGCCGTCGTTCGGCGAAGGCGCGTTCGTGTTCGAGATCGTCGAACGCATCGCGCGCACCGGCGCCGATCCCATGGCGTGGGCCGCAGCGCACCTGTTCGGCACGGAGCTGGACGGCCGCGCGCATGCGGCGATGCGGCGGCGCTGGCGCGCGGACGGTTTCGGCGCGCTTCCGCCCGCGTTGCGGAACGCTGATTTCTTCCGGTGGCGCCCGCGCGATCCGCGGCAGCGGTTCGATCTGATCGTCGGAAACCCGCCGTTCGGCGGCACGCTGGACGCCGCGGTCGAGGACGACCTGGACCGGGCGTACGGCTGGCGGCACGGTCTCAAGATCAAGAAGGAGACGTACTCGTTCTTCATCGTGCGCTGCGTCGAGCTGCTGGCACCGAACGGGCTGCTGTGCTTCGTCTGCAGCGACACGCTGCTGACGATCAACACGATGCGCGGGCTGCGGAACTTCCTGCAATCGTCGTGCGACGTCGAGATCGAGCGTCTCCCGGGGCCGTTCGAGCACACCGCGCAGCCGATGGTCCTGCTGAAGGCGCGGAAGACCGCGTCCGGATGCGGTTCGGTGAAGGTGTTCGGCTGCACCATACCGCCGCGCGCGATCGCCGCGACGCCGAATCTGAGCTGGCGCATCGACGAAACCCTGGCGACGTATTTCAGCGGGTCGTTCCTGGGCGACTTCATGGTGGCGACCTCCGGGATGACGATCGGGAACAACGAGCTGTTCCTGCGCGAGATCCGCGACGGCCGCGTCGCGGAGCCGTACCGATTCGCGTACGCCGACGAGCCCGTCACCCTGGCGAAGGAACGTTCACGAGCACGCCTCGGCAAGCTCTCCGCCGGAAAGATCGCAAAGATCCGAGACGCTGAAGCACGCGGCACGACCGAGCGCGTCGTCCGCTGGGAGCGTCTCCGGCGCCCGCGCCGCGTCGCGCTCCCGCACCGGGACTATCGTCCGTACAACAAGGCGGACGGATCGTCGTTCTACGCCCCGCCGCGATACGCGATCTTCTGGCGCGACGGCGGAGCGTACGTCTACACGTTCAAGCGCAACGGAAACTGGTATCTGCACGGGGTCGGCGGCAGACCGTTCTTCGAGCGCGAAGGGCTCACGTGGGCGCTGATCGCGAACCGGTTCAAGACGCGCTACCTGCCGCCGGGATACATCCTCGACAGCGGCGCCCCGTGCGCGTTCTTGCGCGAAGGCGTCGCGGAGGACGAGCTCTATTTCATCCTGGCCTGGACGCTGACGCCGGTCGCGAACCGCATCCTGAAGTCGGTGCTGAACCACACGCGCAACATCCAGAGCAAAGACTTCGAGCGGATGCCGTATCCCGCTTGGGTCTCACCGGCGGCGAAGCGCAAGATCGTCTCGCTCACCCGCGCCACGATCCGGCGCGCACGGGCAGGACACTGCATCGACGAAGACGCCGTCGTCGCAAAGCTCGAACGGCTCTTCGCGCGCGAAGAGTCGATCGCGCTGCCGCAAGACCAACGGCCGCGTCAGCGCGCGAGCGGAACGTCGGGGCGCGTGGTGACCGGCTCGCCGGACTCTTCCATCGGCGCGACGACGTTGTAGGCACGCAGCGTCAGCGCTTTTGCCACCTCGTCGTACGCGTACGTCGTCACGGCGCAGTTCGCGACGTCGCCCTGGCGGTCGATCTCGAGCAGCGACTGCTCGGTGAGCTTCTCGAGCACATAGCGGAAGCACAGCACGATCACCTGGTGCGTCACGATCGCGACCCGGCAGCGCGCATAGTCGCGCGCCAGCGAGTCGACGACGCTGCGCACGCGGAGGATCACGTCGCACCAGCTCTCGCCGCCCGGCGGCCGGTAGTAGAACTTTCCGAGAACGCGCCGCAGCTCCGCCTGCTCGGGGAAGCGCTGCTCGATGCCGAGCCGCGTCAGCCGGTCCAGCGAGCCGAACTCTTTCTCGCGCAGCCGCTCGTCGACGGTCACCGGCACCGTCCAGCCGGCCGCGCGCAGCGCGATCGATGCGGTCTGCTGCGCGCGGGCATACGGCGAGGCGATGACTGCGTCGATCCGGTCGAGGTGCCGCGCGCACCACGTCCCGAGCGCGGCCGCCTGGCGCTCACCGAGCTCGGAGAGCTCGACGTCGCAGTCGCGCGCCGCCGCGATGTCGATGACCGTCGCGCCCGACGCGAGCGCCCGCTCGCGCGCGACGTTACCGGCGCTCTGCGCGTGCCGGATCAGGAACAGCTCGCTCGGCCAGCCGACTTCCATGAAGCGCTCGTACCCGGCTTCGGCTCGGCGTTCGACACGATCTCTCACCCTTCGACAAGCTCAGGGTGACAGCGGGGGTACGGCTACTTCTTCGCCGCCAGGGCTTTGAGCGCGTCCAGCGTGTTCTCGACGTGCTTCTCGGGGTCGAGGTTCGTGTAGGCGTACGCGATCGTTCCGTCCGGCGCGATCACATAGCTGGTGCGGTTGGCGTAGCCGGGCGCGAGCGCGGCGTCGTACTGCTTGGCGATTTTCAGCCCCGGATCGGAGGCGACCAGGAACGCCGAGCGGCACTCCTGCGTCGAGAACTTCTTCTGCGTTTCGATGTCGTCGCCGCTCACGCCGATCACCTGCGCGCCGAGCTTCTTGTAGTCGGCGACGTGCTCGGAGAACATGTGCGCCTCGGTCGTGCAGCCGCTGGTGAACGACTTCGGGAAGAAGTACAGCACCACCGGGCCCTTCGCCAGCGCCGCCTTCAGGTCGACCGTCACGACGTCGCCGCCCTGCGCGGCCTGCAGCGTGAACTCCGGCGCCGTCGCGCCGTGCTCCAGGTGCGCCGTCGCGTGGCGCACGCCCACGAACGCCACACCGGCGAGAACCACCAGTCCGACCAGCGCTGCAACGGCGAGCTTGTTCATGCGTGCACCCTCGCGAAAAGTCCTGAAGAAAGTCTAAAGGCCGATCTGGCGGGCGATCACCAGGCGCTGCACCTCGTTCGTCCCCTCGCCGATCTCGTTGATCTTCTGGTCGCGGTACATCCGCGAGATCGGGTACTCGTCCATGAAGCCGTAACCGCCGTGGATCTGCAGCGCCTCGTTCACCACCCTGTGCGAGACCTCGCCCGAGAAGAGCTTCGCCAGCGACGCGCTCAGCTCGAACTCCCGCCCCTGGTCCTTCTCCCAGGCGGCCTTCAACACCATCAGCTTGGCGTGCTCGATCTCCATCAGCATGTCGGCGAGCTTGAACTGGATCGCCTGGAACTTGCTGATCGCCTGGCCGAACTGCTGCCGCTCCTTGGCGTACTTGTAGGCCTCGTCGTACGCCCCCATCGCCAGCCCGACCGAGAGCGCCGCGACCGAGATCCGCCCGCCGTCGAGGATCGCGAGGAAGTTCTTCAGCCCCCGGCCCCGCTCGCCGAGCAGGTTCTCCTCGGGGACGGCGGCGTCCGTGAACGAGAGCTCGCGGGTGTCCGACGCCCGCCAGCCCATCTTCTTGTACTTCTTCGAGCGGGTGAAACCCGGAGTATCCTGCGGCACGATGATGGTCGAAATCTCCCGCCGGCCGTTCAGGCCGCCGGTCACCGCCGTGATCGTCGTCCCGCCGGTGATGTCGGTGCCGCTGTTGGTGATGAAGGCCTTGGTCCCGTTGATCACCCACTTGCCGTCCCGCAGCTCGGCTCGGGTCTGGGTCCCGCCGGCGTCGCTCCCCGCCCCCGGCTCGGTCAGACCGAAGCCCCACAGCTGTTCGCCCCTTGCCAGGGGGACGAGGAACTTCTGCTTTTGCGCCTCGGTGCCGAAGAGAAAGAACGGCGAGGCGCCGAGCGAGACGTGGGCGGCCAGGGTGATCCCGGTCGAGGCGTCGGCTCGGGCGATCTCCATCACGGCGAGCGCGTAGCTCACCGTGTCGGCGCCGGCACCGCCGTACTCCTCGGGGAAAGGCAGACCCATCAGTCCGAGCTCGGCCATCTTCCGCACCAGGTCGTACGGAAAGCGCTCCTCGCGGTCGTTCCGCTCCGCTTGCGGCGCGACTTCCTCGCGCGCGAACTCGCGGCACAGGTCGCGGATCGCCTTCTGCTCGTCGCTCAGGTCAAAGTTCATACAACACCGGAGGTATGGGCTGCGGATCGCCCAATACCTGTTCAACCCCAGCGCCGGAGTGCCGTCCCAAGCATGATCAGACTCCGCGGCGTTTCGCTCACGTACCCGAACGGGACGCGGGCGCTCGACGACGTCGATCTCGAGATCGAGAAAGGCAGCTTCGTTTTCCTGGTCGGTCACTCAGGGACCGGGAAATCCTCGCTGCTCAAGCTTCTCTACCGTGAAGAGCTGCCGTCGCACGGCGAGGTGTACGTGGACAACGTGCGCGTCGACACGCTGCGCCGCGGCCGCGTCCCGAAGCTGCGCCGCAACATCGGCGTGGTCTTCCAAGACTTCAAGCTGCTCTCGCACAAGACGGTGTGGGAGAACGTCGCGTTCGCGCTCCAGGTGACGGGGACGCGAACCAAAGACGTGATGCGGATGGTGCCGCGCGCGCTCGACCTGGTCGGGCTCTCGCACAAGAGCCGCATGTTCCCGAGCGAGCTCTCGGGCGGCGAGCAGCAGCGGACCGCGATCGCGCGCGCGCTGGTCGGCAACCCGAAGATCCTGCTCTGCGACGAGCCGACCGGGAATCTCGATCCGTCGAACACGACCGAGATCATGGAGCTGCTCCAGCGCATCAACCTCAAGGGGACGACCGTCGTGGTCGCGACCCACAACCAGGCCGTCGTCGACCGCATGCGCCGTCGCGTCGTCCGGTTGGAGCAAGGACGCATCCTGCACGACGACGAGCGAGGGTACTATTTCCGTGGACTTGGGCAGACTGCGGTTCTTCCTGGGTGAGGTTCTGGCGAACTTCACCCGCAACGCCGGGATGCAGTTCACCGCGATCGGAACCGTCGCGGTCACGATCGTCCTCCTCGGCGCGTTCCTGTTCGTCCGCGACACGATCCAGACGTTCGGGACCGGCGTCCTCTCGCAGATCGAGATCGCGGTCTACCTGAAGGACGGCGTCGACGACACGAAGGCGAAGGACCTCGGCTCGAAGTTCGCCGCCGACAAGCGCGTCGCGTCGGCGACCTACGTCCCGAAGCGCGAGGGGCTCAAGCGGATGCAGGACGTCCTGGGCAAGGACTTCGACACCTCGCTGCTGACCGCGAACCCGCTCCCGAACACGTACAAGGTGCGCGTGAAGGACCCCGACAGCGTCCCGAACGTCGCCGCCTGGATCGCGAAAGACCCGCGCGTCGCGAAGGTCGACTACGCGGCCGACACGGTGCAGAAGCTGCTGAAGGTCGCGGGGGTCCTCGGCCGCGCCGGGATCGCGCTGATCGCGCTGCTGTCGATCTCAGCGGCGATCGTGATCTCGAACACGATCCGGCTGACGGTGTTCGCGCGGCGGCGCGAGATCGCGATCATGCAGCTGGTCGGCGCGACGAACATGTACATCCGCATGCCGTTCATCGCCGAAGGGATGCTGGCCGGCGTCCTCGGCGCCGCGGTCGCGATCGGCGTCCTCGCGCTCGCCGAGCACCAAGTGGTGCCGAAGCTCGCCGCGACGCTCGCGTTCGTCACCTTCCGCGTCGATGAGCTGGCGCTGAGCCTCGAGCTGCTCGCGGCCGGCGCCGCAGTCGGACTGATCGCGTCGTGGATCAGCGTCGGACGGCACCTGCGCGCATGACTCGCTACGCCGTCGCCGCACTCGTCGTAGCGGTTGCGCTCGTTCCGAGTGCGGGTTATAGCAAGAGCCGCATCGACGACAAGATTCAGGCGCAGAAGGCGCACATCCACGCCGTCCACGAGAAGCTTCAGGAGAAGCGCTCGCAGCTGAACCAGGCGAAGGCGAAGGTCGGCTCGATCTCCGCCGAGCTCGAAGACACGAACCGCAACATCGCCTCGGTCAGCGCGCACCTCGGCGACATCACGGCGCAAGTGAAGTCGACGCAGCGCAAGCTCGACTGGAACAAGATCCAGCTCGCCGCCGCGCAGGCGACGCTCCGGCGCCACGAGGACGTGCTGAGCCGCCGGCTCGTCGACGCGTACGAGCACGGCGATCTCGGCTACGTCGACGTGCTGTTGCGCGCGCGCTCGTTCGGCGACTTCGTGGAGCGCTGGAACGACGTTCGGTATCTGATCAAGGCGAACGAGGCGACGATCCGCGCGCGCAAGGCCGACGAGAAGAAGGTCGTCGGGATCCAGGGCCGGCTGCTCGGGATCCGCTCGGAGCTGCAGAGCCAGGAGGCCGACGCGCAGCGCCAGCGCCTCGCGCTCAACTCGCTCGCGGTCCAGCGCCGCGAGCTGCTCGCCGCCGCCGACCAGGAACGCCGCGTCGCGCAGACCGAGGTCAACGAGCTCGAGGAAGAGTCGGCCGCCGGCGAGTCGCAGCTCGAGGCGCTCATCCGCGCCAAGCAAGAGGAAGAGGAGCAGCGCCGCCTCGCCGAGCGCCGCGCGCGCCAGCTCGCGGGCGAGGAGCTTCCGCCGGAGCCCGGCGCGCCGGGACAGCTGATGTGGCCGGCCTCCGGCCCGATCACCTCGGGATTCGGGATGCGCGTCAACCCGGTGACCCACGTCTTCCGGCTGCACGCCGGGATCGACATCGGGGTCGGCACGGGGACCACCGTCGCGGCCGCGGCCGACGGCAGGGTGATCATCGCCGGCTGGGACGACGGGGGCTGCGGAAACTACATCGTCATCGACCACGGCGGCCGGCTCTCGACCGAGTACTGCCACCTCTCGCACATCTTCGTCGGCGTCGGGCAGAGCGTCCAGCGCGGCCAGGCGATCGCCGCCTCGGGATCGACCGGCAACTCGACCGGCCCGCACCTGCACTTCGGAGTCCGGATCAACGGCCGCCCCGTCGATCCCATGTCCTACCTCCGGTAGGTTCGCCTGCGGCGAACCCACCGGTCTCACGATGATCACAGGCCTGGGTCGTATGGTTAGACCCTCGTGGGCGGATGGAACAATTCGTCCATCGTGCGGGTTCAAGGAGTACCGACTCGCCGCCCACGCACCCCGAAGGACCGCCGTTTGACCGCCCGCACCCGCTTGTTGTCAGCCGCCCTCGTCGTCGCGGTCGCCGCCTTCGGCGGGGCCGTCTATGCCGAGCGCGCCGCCGCGTCCGCCGAGCCGCCGCCCATCGTCATCGGCGGAGGCCAGCAGATCGTCGGCCTCGACCTCGCCACGCTCCTGGGCCGCGGCGACCAGCAGAAGCAGATGCTCGCGCTCGCGTACGAGCGGGTCGAGCACGCGTATTACAAGCCGGTCGCCGACCAGCTGCTGGTCACCGGCGAGCAGAAGGCGCTGACCGCGTTCCTCAAAGCGAAGAGCGTCTCCGAACCGCAGGTTCCGAAGAACGTCGCGACCGGCGACCGCGACCGCGACCTCGCGATCCTCGAGCGGACGCTCACCACGGTGCAGAAGCGCTACGCGAACCTCGCGCCGGCGAAGACGTACACCCAAGTCGCGCTCATCGGGATGCTCGGCGGGCTCGGCGACCCGTACACGACGTATCTCACGCCGCAAGAGATCAGCGGGCTCGACGAGCAGCTGCGCGGCGGAAACTTCGGCGGTATCGGCGTCTACATCCAGCAGGACCAGAAGACCGGCGCGATCACCGCGAACCCGATCGAAGGCAATCCGGCGATCCGCGCCGGCGTGCGCCCGGGTGACGCGATCCTCGCCGTCGACGGCCATTCGACGATGGGGCAGAAGATCGACGTCGTCGAGCAAGAGATCCGCGGTCCGAAGGGATCCGTCGTCTCCCTGACCGTGAAGCACCACGGCAGCGATGCGCCGACGACGGTGCACGTGACGCGCGACGAGATCCACGTTCCGTCGGTGCGCGCGAAGGTCGAGAACGGGATCGAGTACGTCCGCCTCTCCGACTTCGGCTCGAACTCCGCCGACGAAGTGCGCAGCGCGTTCCTCGACGGCAAGAAGCACAACGTGCGCGGTTACATCTTGGACCTGCGCTACAACGGCGGCGGGCTGCTCGACGCGGCGGTCGACATCTCGAGCCTGTTCGTGCCGCGAGGGACGATCGTGTCGACGATCGACCGCGCCGGCAACCGCGACGTGAAGACGGCGAGCGGACAAACGATCGACGCGAAGCCGCTCGTCGTGCTCGTCAACAAGTACACCGCCAGCGCCTCGGAGATCACCGCCGGCGCGATCCAGGACTACGGCGTCGGGACGCTCGTCGGCGAGAAGACGTACGGCAAAGGCGTCGTGCAGAGCCTCTACACGCTCCCCGACCGCGGCGCGCTGAAGATCACCACCGCGCGCTACGTCACGCCGAAGGGCCGTGACATCCACAAGAAGGGGATCGTCCCCGACGTCGTGATCCCGCAGCGCACCGATCAGCCGCTGATCGACACGCCCGGGGACAAGCAGCTCAGCGCCGCCAAGCAGATCATCGAAAGCAAGAGTACCGCCACATGAAACGCCTCGTCCCCGTCGCCCTCGCCGCCCTGCTCACGCTCGCGACCGCGCACGTCCCCGCGGCGACCGCCGCCGCGCAGAGCCTCAGCCAGACGCAGACCGAAGAGCTCGTGCTGAGCTACCGCCACCTGACCGGCGACTTCTACAAGAAGGTCGACCGCCAGGCCGCGCTCGACGGCGCGCGCACGGCGCTCGTCGAGCTGCTGAAGAAGCACCACGTCGCCAACCCGAACTTGCCGGCGCTGCGCGCGAGCGACGACGATTACTCCAACGTCGAGGCGCTCAACCGCGAGGTCTCGACCGCGGTCAGCGAGTACGGCTCGAAGATCGAGCCGGCCGACTCGCTCTCCGGCTCCACGCAGCTCACGTACGCGGCGATCAACGGCGTGCTCGGTTCGGTGAAGGACCGCTATACGGTCTTCCTCACGCCGAAGGAGTACGCGTCACTGAACGAAGGGCTCGACGGCACGTCGTTCGGCGGCGTCGGCATCTCGTACGAGATCGACGACAAGACGAACAACCTGCACGTGCAGAACGTGATCCTCGACGGCCCCTCCGACAAGGCGGGGATCGCGAACGACGACGTGATCACCGCGATCGACGGCACGCCGGTCCCGGCGCTGCTCGCGCCCGCGATCGCGGCGCACAAGGAGTCCGACAAGCGTCTCGTCGCCGAGCAGCAACTCGTCACGAAGGCGCTGCGCGGCGATCCCGGCACGCGCGTGCGCCTGAACATCGAGCGCAGCGGCAAGCCGCTCGGCGTGGTGACGATCACGCGCGAGACGATCCATCAGCCGAGCGTCACCGCGAAGATGCTGCCGGGCAGCATCGGCTACGTCGACCTCGCCGTGTTCGGCTCGACGACCGCGCAGGAGCTGACGACCGCGCTGAAGCGGCTCGACTCGCAGGGCGCGAAGGCGTACGTCCTCGACCTGCGCTACAACGGCGGCGGCTATCTGAACGCCGCGGTCGACGTCTCCTCGAAGTTCATCGCGAGCGGACCGATCGTCAGCGTGCAGTCGCGCGCGGGGACCGACACCGAGTACGACGCGGAGAACACGGCGATCGCGCCGCGGCCGCTCGCGGTGCTGGTGAACCAGTACACCGCCTCGGCCTCCGAGATCACCGCCGGCGCGATCCAGGACAGCGGCGTCGGGACGCTGGTCGGGACGAAGACGTTCGGCAAGGGCGTCGTGCAGACGATCTTCCCGATGCGCGACGGCTCGGCCGTGAAGATCACGACCGCGCGCTACTTCACGCCGAAGGGCCGCGACATCAACTCGGTCGGGATCGAGCCCGAGATCAAGAGCGAGATCGCCAAGGACCAGAAGATCCGCCCCGGCGACATCGGGCAGGACCCGCAGCTCGTCGCCGCGCTGAACTTCATCAACGGCCGCATCGCGCAGACCCCGACGCACTGACCGCGCGCCTCTCTGTCTGATGTCACCCTGAGCTCAGCCTGTCCTGAGCTTGTCGAAGGATCGAAGGGTGAGAGCGGGACTCGAGCGTCAGCATGCTCTCTCATCCTTCGACGAGCTCAGGATGACATTTA
>DATHLN010000072.1:0-21259 GCA_035488115.1 Candidatus Limnocylindrales bacterium
GCGCGCGTACGAAGCGAACTCGAAGGCGATCACGACCGCCGACGAGATGCTGCAGACCGCGGTCCAGACGAAGCGCTGATGTTCGCCCGCCGCGCGCTCGCGCTCGCCGCCGCACTCCTGACCGGTTCGCTCTGCGGGCCGTTCGGCGTTTGCGCGCGTGCCGACGCTTCGGTGGACACGCAAATCGTGACGGGCAAGTCCATCGCCGCGGTCGCGGATCGCGTCGCGCATGAGCTCGTCACCGGACCGGACCGCTCGGTCTCGGCGGCGTATCAGGTGGCCGACCAGAGCCTGCCGCTCGGCGCGGTGCAGATCGCGCCGGCCGGCACGCCGTTCGTCAGCCCGACCTACGTCGGCGTCTCGGTCGCGATCCGCGTCGGCGGCAAGATCGCGCGCACCGTCGTCGCGGGCTACCGCATCACGACGTACGTGCGCACCGCGGTCGCGGCGCACGATCTCGCGCCCGGCGCGGTGCTGAGCGAGGACGATCTCGCGCTCGCGCGCGTCGCCTCGAACGGCCGCCCCGTCGTTGGAATCGGCAGCCTGGTCGGCCGCAAGCTGAACAGCGCGACGCCGAAAGGCGCGCCGCTCTACGTCGAGCAGACCGTCCCCGACACCGTTGTCAAGCCCGGCCAGGCCGCGGTGCTCGTTATCCGCGACGGCAATGTCGCGCTCACCGCCGACGTGATCGCGCGGACCGGCGGCGCGGTCGGCGACACCGTCACCGTCTTCAACCCGCAGACGCAGCGAGCGATCGCGGCGGTCGTCACCGGACCGAACCGCGTCGAGCTCGTCCTTCCCGGAGCATCGCCGCAATGATCATCGAGCGCGCACCCCGCCTGCTCTCCGCCCTCGGCATCGCGGCCGCAGCGGCCGTCATCCTGAGCTTGTCGAACGGCGCTCCGGCCGCCGCGGACACGCTGTACCAAGCCGCGCCGCCACCGGCCGCGCCGGGCCACCCGCTGCGTTTGGGCGCCGACCACAAGGCGCAGCAGGTCGGCGACCTGGTGCAAGTGATCTTCAACTTCGCGGTCAACAGCACGAGCTCCGACGTCACGAGCGTCAACAACAACTACAACCTCGGCGTGAATCCCGGCAGCGGTCTCGCGAACGTCTCGCTGCTGCGCTTCGGCCTCGGCCTGGGCGGCGGCCGCCAGACGCAGTCCGCGAAGACGCAGACCGGCCAGAACACCTTCGTCAGCACGATGGAGGCGCAAGTCGTCGACGTGCTGCCGTCCGGCGCACTGCGCATCGCCGGCGATCAGGCGCTGATCGTGAACGGCGAGAAGCAGATGCTCCACATCACCGGGATCGTGCGCCCCGAGGACATCGACAACACCGACGCCGTCGTCTCGACCCGCGTCGCCGCCGTCACCGCGAAGTTCGACGGCAACTTCCAAGAAAAGCACAAAGGCCTGATCCAAAAGATCCTGGACTTCCTGTTCTGATGCAAATCAAGACTCGTCACCCTGAGCTCGTCGTCCGTCACCCTGAGCTTGTCGAAGGGTCCGCCACCCGCCGCGCCATTGCCGCGCTGCTCACCGCGATCATCGTCATGTTCGCGTTCCCGCTGAGCGCGGCCGCGCAACCCGTGCGGCTCAAGGACGTCGCGCGCGTGCAGGGCGTGACCGCGAACCAGCTGGTCGGCTACGGGATCGTCACCGGCCTCGCGCAGAGCGGCGACTCGACCTCGGTGCTCTTCACCTCGAAGACGATCCAGAACGTGCTGCAGTCGTTCGGGCTCTCGACGAACTCGCAGGACGTCCGCACGCGCAACGTCGCGGCGGTCGTCGTCACCGCTTCGCTCCCCGCGTTCGCCCACTCGGGCGACACGGTCGACGTGACCGTCTCCTCGATGGGCGACGCGACGAGCCTGCAAGGCGGGACGCTCATCCTCACCGAGCTGCGCGCGGCGAACAACCTCGTCTACGCGACCGCGCAGGGACCGGTCTCCGTCGGCGGGTTCTACGCGGCCGACCAGAGCGGGCTCAACTCGGTGCAGAAGAACCACGTCACCGCCGGCCGCATCCCGCAAGGCGCGGTCCTCGCGCGCGACATGATCACGAACATCCAGCAGGACCAGGCCGGGTTCTCGTACGTGCTGACCGCGCCGGACTTCAAGACCGCCGCGCGCGTCGCGCAGAGCCTCAACGGGCGCTTCGGTGCCGGGACCGCGCGCGCGAACGACGCCGAGACGATCCGCGTGAACCTGCCGGCGCGCTACGCCGGCGATCCGGTCAGCTTCCTCGCCGACGCCGGCGATCTGAGCGTCAACGCCGACGCGCTGGCGAAGGTCGTGGTGAACGAGCGGACCGGGACGGTCGTCATGGGCGGCGACATCACGCTCGCGCCCTGCGCGATCGCGCACGGCAACCTCTCGATCACGATCGCGACGCAGAACACCGTCGTCGCGCCGGGCCCGTTCACCAACGCGCCGTCGCAGACCCAGACGAACACGCGGATCACGACCGCCGAGTCGGGCCGCCGGCTCGTCTACATCAACGGCGCCGCGACGCTGGCGCAGGTGGTCCGCGCGCTGAACACGATCGGCGTCTCGCCGCGCGATCTCATCGCGATCATCCAGGCGCTGCGCGAGTCCGGCTCGCTTCAGGCCGATGTAGAGATCATCTGATGGTGGATCCGACTTCGTCGAATCCGTCGCGTTTGGCCCTGACGGGCCAAGCCGCCGGACCGACTGCCGACCAGAAACAGGCGCTCGAGAAGCTGCACCAGGCGGCGCAGCAGATGGAGTCGCTATTCGTCGACATGCTCTTCAAGGAGATGCGGAAGAGCTCGCCGTCGACGACGCTGACGGGGAAGGTCTCGAACGCCGAGCAGACCTTCGGCGAGATGCTGGACACGAAGCGCGCCGAGGAGCTCTCCAAGACCGGCTCGCTCGGGATCGGCAAGATCCTCGAGGACCAGCTCCGCGCCGCCGTGCTCGGCGGCACGGGCGCGCCTCCTCCCTCGCCCCGGGAGGGCGAACAGTGATCCGCGTCCCGGTCCCGTCGTTGGGCCTAAAGTCCCAATGCCGCCCCGACGATACGCCTTCTAGCAAGGAAGCGTGCGAAAGAGGCGTTACCCTTTATGATGATCTCCAGGGCCGAGATCGTATCCGCGGTCTCCGCCTACAAGACGGTGAAACGGAAGTCGGCCGTCGTGGCGTCCCTCACGTTCGATGCGCTCGACTCGTTCGAGCGCTCGGAGGCGGCGTCCGCGTTGGGCGAGCTGTTCCAGGCGGGCACCGATCCGTTCTACCGCAACGATCTGGTCGAGCATCTGCGCCGGCAGATCTCGGAGGGGCGTTACTACGTGCCGGCCGACGCGATCGTCGAGAAGCTGCTGGGACGCCTGATCGTCGAGGCCGCGGTAGCGGCCTGACGCTGCGCACTCGCGCGGCGGAGCTCCGTCCATGAGCGAGTGGCAGCGGTTCACCGATCTCCTCCTCGAGGAGAACCGGCTCTTGGGCGCGCTCGGCGAGGCCGCGCTGCGGCTGACCGACGCGCTCGTGGCGAACGATCCGGACGCGATCGAGGCGGCGGAGCGGCGCGTCGAGGCGCAGCGCGTCCTGCACGGGACCGCGTACGCGCAACGCATCGCGATGCAGCGCCGCGGCTTCGGCACGCTCACGCTCGCACAGGTCTGCGCGTACGCGCCGCCGGCGCTGCGCCGCACGATGTACGGCTGCGTGCACGAGCTCGGAACGCGCGGGATCGCACTCAAGCTGACCGTCGCGAACAACAAGGCGCTGATCCTGGCCGGGATGGAGCGCCTCGCGCGCACCGTCGCGGTGCTCCAGCGCGCCGGCACCGAGCAGACCGGCACCTACCGGCGCCGCGGCGTCGTCCCTCCTCCCGACGGGAGCGTCATCGTGAGCCGCCGAGCATGAGCTTCTTCGGCCTGAACTTGATCGGGGGCGCGGTCGACGCGTTCCAGCAAGCCGCCAACACGACGTCCGACAACATCGCGAACTTCAACACGCCGGGCGCCTCGCGCCAGGTCGTGAACCTCACCGAGGCGCCGCCGGTCACCGGCTCGCCGGGCTACGCGACGTGGCAGGGACCGGGGACGAAGGGCGACGGCGTCATCGTGCAGTCGATCACGCGCATCCACCAGGACTCGTACGACGGGCTCTTCCGCGGCGCGTCCTCGGCGCAGAGCTACTTCGACGTGCAGCAGCAGCAGCTCTCGGCGATCCAGTCCTCGTTCGGCGAGCCCTCGAACGGGATCAACGCGGCGTTCACCAACCTGCAGACCGCGATCTCGCAGCTGGCCAGCGACCCGACGGGGACCTCGCAGCGCCAGTCGGTGATCACCTCGGCGCAGGCGTTCGTCACCGCGCTGAACCGCGTCGGGACGGCGGTGCAGACGCAGCAGGCGACGGTGATCCAGCAGGCCTCGACGGTCGTCGCGCAGGCCAACGCGCTGATCGACAAGATCGCCGCGCTCAACGGGCAGATCCGCGCCTCGCGCGCGGTGGGCGACAACCCGAACACGTATCTCGACCAGCGCGACCAGGACGTCGATGCGCTCTCGAAGCTGCTCTCGACGCAGACCTCGGTGCAGTCGAACGGCTCGGCGCTCGTCACCGTCGGCGGCCGCGCGCTCGTGAACGACACGCAGGCGTACCACCTCGCGAACCCGGTCGTCGGCACCGACGCGTCGGGCAACGCGACGCTGGTGATCGGGATGCAGGGCGATCCGACGCCCTCGAACCCGGCGCCGGTCCAGCTCGGGAGCGGCGAGCTCGCCGGCTACGTCGACGTCTACAACAAGAACCTCACGCCGTACGCGCGCAAGCTCGACGCGTTCGCGAACGCGGCCGCGAGCGAGATCGACCGCGTCACGACGGCGAGCTACGACGCGAGCGGAAACCCCGGGATCGCGCTGCTCCAGCCGAACGTCGGCACCCAGGCGATCGGGGCGACGAACATCACCGTCGGGATCACCGATCCCTCGCAGATCCCGGCCGCGCTCGCCTCGACCGCGGCCGGCTCGCTGACGACCGGGATCAACTCGGCGAACAACGTCGTCAACACCGCGACCGCGGTGCAGAACAACGCGACCTTCGCGCACCCCGGCGCGACCGTAGGGCCGACGACCGGGACGCTGACCGTGACGGTCGACGGCGTCGCGCAGACGTTCGCCTACGATTTCAGCGGGGCGGGCAACGCCGCGAGCGTCGACACGTTCGTCACCAGCTTCAACAACGCGCAGCTCGGCGTGAGCGCGAGCTTCGACAGCGTCGCGCAAAAGATGGTCTTCACCCGCGACCCGAACAACACCGGGCCGGCTCACCGAGCCGCGCAAGGCGCCAACCCGACGACGCCGTCCTTCACGATCGCCGACTCGAACGCGCCGGCGGGCGGCTCGCAGGGGACGCCGAGCAGCTCGCTGCTCGAGATCTTCGGCGCGACCGCGATCTCGGGCGTGCAGCAGAACGGGACGAACGCGGTCGGCGCGGGCGACAACGGCGGCGCGAACGCGCTGCTCAAGCTGTTCTCGAAGAACGTCGGCGCGCCGGCGCTGCAGACGACCTCGCCGACCGCGATCGCGGGCGCCGGCTCGGTCACCGTCGCGCCGCCGGCCGGGAACCCGACCGCTTTCGCGCAGCTGGACGTCGGCGGCCAGCTGACGATCGGCGCGGGGACGCCGGCCCAGGAGAACGTCGTCGTCACCGCGGTGAACCGCACAACCGGAACGATCACGTTCACCGCCGCGAACGCGCACGCCGCGAACTTCGCGATCGCGACGACCGCGACGACGACGCTCGGCGCGTACTACGGCGGGCTCGTCGGCCAACTGGGGCTCGACGTGCAGACGGCGACGACGGGAAGCACCGCGCAGACGACGCTCGCCGCGAACATCGACAAAGTGCGCCAGGGCATCGACGGGATCAACCTCGACGAAGAGACCCAGAACCTGATCAAGTACCAGAACTCCTACCAGGCGGCGGCCCGGACGATGAACGTGCTGGAGACCCTGCTCACCACCGCGCTCGGTCTCATTCCCGGAGGATAACGCATGCGCATCGCGACCTCGACGCTCTACGCGCAGCAGACGCAGGCGATCGACGACCAGACGGCACTCTACGCTTCGCTCGGGCAGCAGCTCTCGAGCGGGAAACGGCTCACCCAGCCCAGCGACGACCCCGCGCAGATCGCGCAGGATCTCACGCTGCACACGACGATCGACGCGGCGACGCAGCAGTCGACGAACGTGCAGAACGCCGTCTCCGAGCTGACCACGACCGACAGCGCGCTGAGCAGCCTGACCTCGGTGCTGCAGAGCGCGCGCCAGCTCGCCATCCAAGGCTCGTCCGACACGCTGACCTCGCAGCAGCGCACCGCGCTCGGCAACCAGATCGATCAGCTCCTGCAGCAGGCGATCGCGGTCGGAAACACCGCGTACGGCGGCCGCTACGTCTTCGCCGGCAGCGCGAAGACCGTCAACCCGCCGGTGCAGCAGCAAGGGAATCCCGTCTCCGCCGTCCAGTTCCTCGGCAACGAGCAGACGCAGGGACAGCTCGTCTACAACGGGCAGAGCTTCGCGCTCTCGACGACGTTCGGCGCGGCGTTCAACTACCAGTCCTCGGACGGCTCGCCCGACGTCTTCCAGACGCTGATCACGCTGCGCAACACGCTGGTGAACGGCACGGCGGTCGACCAGAGCGCCGCCGCCATCAACCAAGCCGGCGCGGTCGTCTACGGGCCGCAGGGTTCGCCGGCGTCACCCGCGCCGACGACGATCGGGACCCCGAACGCGTTCGCCGTCACGCCGGTCGCTGATACCACCGGGAACTACTCGATCACGGTGAACGGCAGCGTGAACGGCGTGCAGGGCGTCTCGACGATCACGATGCCGGCCGGGACGGCGATCGACGACGGTACGGCGACCAGCCTGGTCGGCCGCATCAACGCGGTCAGCGCGACGACCGGCGTCACGGCCTCGTTCAACGCGAAGACGCAGAAGGTCGTGCTCACCGGGCAAGGCTCGTTCTACGTCAGCGACGCGCCCTCGCCGGGCGCGGCGAACACCGGCAATCTGACCAAAGTGCTGAACCTCGCGCCGCAAGCCGACTTCGTGCAGAACGTATCAACGCAACTGGGGGACGTCGACCACGCGCTCAACGGCGTGCTGAACGCTCGCTCGGTCGTCGGCGCGCGCATCCAAGCGCTGGGCGCCATCCAGAGTCAACTCCAGACCGACCTGACCGATAACAAGAAGAGCGAGTCCGGGATCGAGGACGTCGACGTCGCTTCGGCGGTCACGCAGCTCTCGCAGACCCAGACGGCGCTCCAGGCCGCTTACTCGACGACCACCAAGCTCGAGTCGAAGACCCTCTTCGACTATCTTACCTGAGGCCGAATTTTGAGCGTGATGACCGAAACCACCGTAGCCGCCGACCGCGAGATCACCGTCGAGTTGCCACGGTTCGGGACGTGCACCTACCGCGAGTCCGAGGTTCTGACGTTCCCCTGGGGGCTGCCCGGGTTCGCGAACCTGCGGCGCTTCATCGCGCTGAACCTCGGCGGCCAGGAGAAGTTCGTCTGGCTCCAGAGCCTGGACGATCCGTCGGTCGCGCTGCCGACCGCCGACCCGTGGCAGATCTTCGCCGACTACTCACCGCACCTGCCGCCGTACGCGACCAGCTCGCTCGACCTGCATAATCCCGAGGATTTCGCGACGCTGTGTGTCGTCGTGGTAACCCCGGGGGCGGCCGAGATGACGATGAACCTGCTGGCGCCGATCGTGGTCAACCTGCGAACGAAGACGGGCCGGCAGATCACCCTCGAGACGGGAGGGTACTCGGTCCGTACACCGATCCCACGGAAAGCCCCCGCCCCAGCGGCGGGAGCGTAGAGCAAGAAGCGGGAAGGGCGCCCTCCGTCACAGCCACGGAGGGCGTCTTCTGTTAGTCCTCAGCCGCAAGCTCAACCAAGCGATCATGATCGGTGACGACGTCCGGATCGTCGTCGTCGCGGTCGATCGCGACACCGTGAAGCTGGGGATCGAAGCGCCGCGCACCATCCCGGTCCACCGCTCCGAGGTCTACGACGAGATCCAGCGGACGAACCGCGCCGCGGCGGGCGAGCCCGTGCAGCCGAGCGCGGAGGGACCGAAGGTCGCCGACCTGGGCGGAAAGGGCCGCAGGCCGGCGCCGAAAGCCTAAAGAGTTCCCGCCGTCAGGCCGAACGATGTGTATAGGACGGGTCAGGAAGCACCCGCCTCACCACACTGTGTGATCATGGAGGAAACACATGCCGGGCATTGGTGGGCTTTCCATCGCCAACAACCTGTTGGCGAACAGCGCAAGCCTCAATCTCAATCGTAACCAAGCAGCGCTCAGCACGGCCGTCACGCGGCTGTCGAGCGGTCTGCGCATCAACACGGCGGCGGACGACCCGTCCGGTCTCGCGATCGCCGAGTCGCTCCAGGCCCAGGTCAACGGCTTCGACCAGGGCGCGCGGAACGTTCAGGACGCGACCAACGCGGCGCAAGTCGCCGAAGGCGCGCTCCAGACGACGACCGACATCCTGCAGCGCGTCCGCACGCTCGCCGTCGAAGGCGCGTCGGACATCACCTCGACCGACGACCGCAAGAACCTGCAGTCGGAAGTGCAGCAGCTGCTGCTCGAGGTCAACCGCATCTCGCAGAACACCAACTTCAACGGCCAGAACCTGCTCGACGGCTCGCACGCGGGCTTCCAGCAGCAGACCGACGTGAACGCGGTGATCACCTCGAACTCCGATCTCGCCGGCGGCGGCACGCTCGTCGACGCGACCCAGGTGTCGTTCGTGGCGAACAGCGCGACGGTGGTCGACGGCACGATCGAAGTCCAGGTGGCGCAGCTCACCTCGACGACGCAGGGCCTCATCGTCTCGTTCTACGACAGCAAGGCGAACACGGTTGCGACGACCGTGCTGAACGTCAGCAACACGGGCTACGCGGCGGCGGTCTCGATCGACAACGTCACGATCGGCTTCGGCACGGTCGGCACGCTCGACGTCGGCACGACCTCGTTCGTCAAGGTCAGCCAGTACGTCGCGGCGGCGTCGAACCCGACGGCCCCGGCGTTCAACTTCCAGTCGGGCGCCTCGGAAGGCGCGACGATCCAGGTCGGGTTCATCAACACCTCGACGAACTCGCTCCGGATCGCGAACGTGAACCTGATCGGGCCCGCCGGAGTCGCCGGTACGTTCCCGAACGGCTCGCTCGCCTCGGAAGACTCGATCGGTCAGATCGACAACGCCCTCCAGACCGTCCTCGCGCAGCGCTCGCAGCTCGGCGCGACGATCGTCCGGCTCCAGGAAGACCTGAACAACGACAACGTCGCCTCGGTCAACCTGACGGCCTCGGAGTCCACGATCCGCGATCTCAACGTCGGCCAGGAGACCACCGAGTACACGAAGCTCCAGATCCTGGTGCAGGTCGGTACCTCGGTCCTCGCGCAGGCGAACCAGAACGCGCAGTCGGTCGTCAGCCTCTTCCGCTAGGCTTTAGCGCTCTAGTCGAGCGCTAAAGCCCTCCCGCGGCCCGTGGCCGCGGTCCGAAAATGGAAGTCCAATGGAAAGGGCTCGCTCAGGCGGGTCCTTTCTGTTTTTCCTCGCGCCGGCGACCGATACTATCGGTGTGCCGTTAGAGATCGTCGACGACTCCGCCGGGAGCGAGTTCGCGCGCGCGCAGACCGGTCTGCTCTTCAACTTGCCCGTCCCGCCGAGCGAGCGTGAACAGCTCGATCCGGGGCTGAGCCTGTGCATGATCGTGAAGAACGAGGAGCGCTTCCTCGCCGAGTGCCTGGCCAGCGTGCGCGACGTGGTCGACGAGATCAACGTCGTCGACACGGGCTCGACCGACCGCACCGTCGAGATCGCGCGCGAGTTCGGCGCGAACGTGATCGTCCGCGAGTGGCGCGACGACTTCGGCTGGGCGCGCAACGAGTCGCTGCAGCTCGCGACGAAGCGCTGGACGCTCGTCCTCGACGCGGATGAAGAGGTCGCCGCCGAGTCGCTGCCGCTGCTGCGCGCGCTCCGCGAGACGCCCGCCGACCTGACCGGCGTATACGTGCAGATCCAGAACGAGGTCGACGACCTCTCCGGCGCCGCGTCGACGATGACGCACATGCTGCCGCGCATCTTTCCGACGACGCCGCGCATCCGCTACCGCAACGTGATCCACGAGAACGTCATGGTCGACGGCGAGCGCCATCTGCTCTCGGTGATGTCGCCGGTCGTCGTGAGGCACAAGGGCTACACCAGCGAGATCATGGACGCGCGCGGCAAGTACGAGCGCAACCAGCCGCTGCTCGAGCGCGCGCTGCGCGAGGCCGCGGACGACGCGTTCTCGTGGTTCAACTTCGGCGTCGCGGCGATCGCGGCCGGCGACCACGCGACCGGGATCGACGTGCTCGAGAAGATGTTCGCGATGCCGGGCCCCACCCGCGCGTTCTTCCCGATCGCGAAGGTGATGCTCGCGTACGCCTACGCGGACGGGCGCGGCGACCTCGAGCGCGCGCTGGAGATCATCGACCAGGCGCTGCGCGACACGCCCGAGCACGGGAACGTCGTCTTCACGCGCGCGCACCTGCTCTCACGGATGCGCCGCTTCGACGAGGCGCGCGCCGAGTACGAACGCGCGATCGCGTGCCGCGCGCAGGCGCTGCACCACGCAATGGTCGACGACGAGATCTTCACCTGGAAGTCCGCCCTCAACATCGCCTCGACCTACGTCAAGGAAGAACGCACCGAAGAGGCGCTCCCGTGGTTCGAGCGCGCGCTGGCGAACAAGCCGGACTCGGCGATGCTGCGCACGCTGCTCGCGAACGCCTACGAGCGCGCCGGCCGCTTTTACGACGCGGAGCGGACGTTCCGCGACGGCGCCGACCGCGCCGGCGAATCGGGGATCACCGAGTACGTCAACTATCTGATGCGCCGGCGCCGCTTCGCGGAGGCGTTCGAGCGCCTCGAGCAGCGGCGCGACGGGATCAGCGACGCCGCGTACGTCACGCTGCTGCTCTCCGCCGCCGCCGTCACGCAACGCGAGAATCTCGGTGATCCCGAGCCGTTCGCGCTGCGCGCGCTCGAGCTCGAGCCCGGGAACGGCATCGCGCTGCGCGTGCTGCAAGACCTCTACGAAGCGCGCGGCGAGACCGCGAAGGCGGCGCGCTTGCGCGCGGCCGAGCTGGACGCGCCGGTCGCGACCGCGGCCGACTACGGACGCCGCTCGCACCGGCTGCTCGAAGAGGGCCGGCTCGAGGACGCGCTCGCTGCGGCGCGCGCGGGGCTCGCGGTCGCGCCGCACGACGCGGTGCTCTCGTACAACGCCGGCCTTGCGGCGGCACGCCTGCGGCGCGACGCGGAGGCGCTCGCACATCTCGACGACGTCGCGCACGCCGACCGCCACGCGACCGCGGCGCTCGCGCTGCGCGCGGAGATCGAGCGGCGCTCCGGCGATCTCGACGCGGCGCGCGCGACGCTCGAGCGCGTTCGCACGCTGCCGGCGCCCGACGAGCCGATGCTGCGGCATGCGACGCTCGGCCTCGCGACCGCGCTGCTCGAAGCGGGCCGCATCGCCGAGGCCTCGCAGGTCGCCGCGTTCGCGCTCGGCTGAACGAGACGATGCGGTTCACGGTCCTCGCGCGCCCGGGCAGCGATCCGGGCGAGCTGCGCGCAGGCGCATCCGCGGTGATCGCCGTCGGCGACGCCGCGTCGGTCGCCGCCGCGGCGCGCGCGTGCGAGGATCCGTTCATCGTGATGCTGGGGCGCGGCGTCCGCGTGCGCGCCGGTGCGTCGCGTGTGGTCGGCGCCGTGACCGGCGAGGCGCTCGGCGTGCTGGGCGGCACCGAGCACGACGCGCGAACGCGCCGTTTCGGCTGGATGCTCGCGTCGGCGCAGGCAGGACCGCTGCCGTTCGAGCTCACGCCGCTCGCGGTCACGGCCGGTGACATGAGTGCGGACACCGCGCTGCGCGGGCCGCTGGACGTCGTTGCGCCGGGGATGGTGCTCGCCGCGCGCGAGCTCTTGATCGAGCCGCTTCCGGACGACGACGTCGCGGCGGCGGTCGAACTCTGCGCACGCGCGCGCGCGTTCGGGCGCACGGTGACGTGCAATCCGGCTTTCGCGTGCGACGCGGCCGCCCCGGACGCCGACGATCGCGGGCGCGCGGCGGCATTGCGCGCGCTGGCGGAGCGGCGCCCCGAGCTGATCGGCGCGCATCGTCTGCCCGTCGGCATTCGGCGCACCGCGGTCGATCGTGCCGTTCGTCTTCCGGGCGGCCGCCGCGAGCGCGTGCGAACGGCCTTGCCGCAGCTCACCGTGCTGGTGCACGGCTGCTGTGCCGAGCTCGCCGCGCGCCGCGCGCGCGATCTCGCACCCGGCGCGACCGCGCGCGCGATCGGTGAGGGCGCGCGGGCGGCGGACGCGCTGCGCGCGGAGATGCGCGTGCGCGGCGACCGGTACGTTCTGCTCGCCGACGCGGCGAACGTCCCGGATGCGGCGCGGCTCGCCGCGCTGGTCGAGGAGATCGAGTCGGCGGCGTTCGTCGCGGTCGCTGCGCCCGACACGGAGGCGCTGAACGGCCGCTGCGCACTGCTCGCGCTCGCGCGCTTTCCGCAGCACGTCGAAGCGGCGGGAACGACGATCGAAGCCGCGATGACCAGCCTCGCCGGCGCCGCGTCCGCGATGCGGCGCGCGGTTCGCGCGCCGGGCTTTGTTCCGCCCGCCGCCGCGCACGGCGCACCGCAACGTCGCGCGACGATCGTCTTCGCCGCCGGCTCGGCGCCGGAGATCATGCGGCTCACGCTGACCGCGATCGTCGAGTCGACGCGCCCGGGCGACGAGCTCGTCGCGGTCTGCGCGGCGAGCGCCGAGACCGCGCGGCGGATCGTCGCGTCGTTTCCGCAGATCCGGCTCGAGACCGACGCGGTCGATCCGCTGCTCGCCGGCGCGCTGAACCGCGTCGCCGGCGTGGCCGCGCGCGAGCTCGTCGTGCTCGTCGCCGACGACGTCCTCTTTCCGAGCGGGGCGCTGGAGCGCGTCCGCGCGGCGTTCGCGCGGATCCCGGCGCTCGGCGCCGCGTTTCCCGCCGTTCCCGGCGCACCCGGCGGCGAGGGTGTGCTGGACGTCAACTACGCGGACATCGCGCAGCTGCGCACGCTCGCCGAACGGCGCGCGCACGAGCGCGCGCGCGATACCGAGCCGCTCGACGTCGCGGTGACGCCGGCGCTCGCGGTCACGCGCGAAGCGCTGCACGCCGTCGGCGGAATCGACCCCGCCTTCGGCCCGACCCGTCGCGGGATCGCCGATCTCGTGTTGCGCCTGCGTGCCGCCGGATACACCGTCGCGCGCTGCGACGACGCGCTCGTGCACCGTTTCGACACCGCGGTTTCGCGCAACGCGGCGGCGGCCGCCGACGCACACCAGCCGGTTCCCGCAGCCGATCTCGCCGCGATCGCGCGCGGATTCGATCCGTCGTCGCGCGTACCGTTCGTCGCGGCGCCGCCGCGCGATCCGCGTTCGCTCGCCGGATCGGCCGATGCGCAGGTCGCGATCGCCGTCGCCGTCGCGGACGCCGTGGAGCTCGAGCGCGCGGTGCGTTTTCTCGCCGCGGCGGCGCGCGCGTTCGACGCGAGCGCACCGGTCCGCATCCACCTGCTGCTCGACGGCGATATCGCACCCGCGGAGATCGCGGCGCGCGTGCGCCCGGTGCTCGCCGGGGGCGGCCGCACGATGGACGAAACCGTCGCGGTGCGCATCGAGCGCGTCGGCGATCTCGGCGCCTGGCGCGCGCAGGCCGAATCGCAAGGACGCCTCGTCGTCGCGGCCGGACACGAGCGCGACGCGCTCGCGGATGTGCGCGCGGTCGGCGCGAACGCACTGCGCGATCTGCTGGTGGCGGTGGCACGATGAGAACGCACCGCACGCACGCGATCGTCGCGCCGTGGAGCACCGCTCCGGCGGCCGTCGTCGACGCCGAGCGGCTCGCCGCGGTTCGCATCGAGCCGGTGCTGCGCCAGCGCCGCCAGGCGCTCGTGCTCGATCTCTACCTTGCGGACGGTGACGGCGCGACCGTCGTGCCGCTCGTTCTCGCCGATCCGGTCACGATCGCCGAGCGCGACCGCGATCCGCTCGTTTTTCCGGCCGGGACGCCCGGCGACGATGCGTTCGCCGCCGCGGTCGCGGAGCGCGTGCTCCCGCATCTCGAACGTCTCGTGCTCTCGGGCGAGCGCATCGCCGAGCACGTCCTCATGTTGGCGGCCTCGCCCGCGTTCGAGGCCGCGCGCGCGGCCGGGTGCTTCGGCGCCGCGCCGCTGCGCGAGTCGCTCGTGCGCCTGGCGCCCTATCGCTACGCGCGGCGTTTCGCGCGCGGCCGCAGCGTCCGCATCGACGCGCCGGACGCCGCCGGCGGCTGGGCGGTGCTGCGCGATCTCGGCCCCGTCGCGGTCGCATCGGCGCGCCGCGACGCCGCCGACCTGCGCTGGTACGGCGACGCGCCGGTCGCCGGCGACCGCGCCGATGTGGCGATCGTCTCCGCCGGCGGCGATCCCGGCGACGCGGCGTGCATCGTTCGGCTCGACGCGGGCGGCCCCGGCGACGCGCCGTCCGAGTTGCGCTCCGCGAGCACCGTGGTCGAGGTCGTCGACCCGCTCGCGCTCGATGTCACGATCAGCTTCGATCCGGCCGAAGGTCCCACGCGCCGGTGGTTCGCCGTGGAGCGCGCGGTCGAACCGGCGCGGCGCACCGTTCCCGCGCTCGCGTTCGCGGCGGCGGGCGGTTCCGCCGGTCGCATCGCAGTCGTGCTCGGACGCGCCGACGGTCCTTCGCGCCCCTCCGCCGACACCGACGAAGCGCGCGCCCTCGTCTCCGCGCTCGCCGCGGAAGGCTTCGACGCGGTTCTCGCCGCCGACGCCGGCGAGCTCGCCGGCGCCGCGCTGGTTCACCTGTTCGGAACGCGCGACGGACGCCGCGCGCGCGAGATCGCCGCGGCCGCGCGCCGTACCGGTGCTCCACTCGCGGTGCACGCGCACGACGACGACGCTGCCGGCGGCGGCTGGTGGGGCGGCGAGGTCGCGCGTCATTGCTTCGAGTACGGCGACGACGAGCGCGCCGTCGAGTCCTATCTCGCGATGCTGGCGCGGCGCGCCGTCGCGGTCGGTGCCGCGTCGGCCGACGTGCGCTACGCGCCGCCCGAAGCGAACGCCGCCGACGCCGACGCGGTGCTGCGCGACGCCGCCGTGGTGTTCGCCGCGACCGAAGAAGAAGCGGAATCGATCCGTGCCCGCACCGGCCGTCGCGGCACGATCGTCATCGCCGCACCGCTCATCGCCGGCCCATCCGCCGTGCACGACCACGCGGACCGCGCGCCGATCGGCGCGCTCGTCGGGCCCGACCCGTTCGCGCTCGTCCACGCGCCGCTCGCGCCGCTCGCGAACCAATTGCTGGTCGCGCGGTGCGCCGCCGACGCCGGGATCCCGCTGGTCCTCGCCGGGCCGGTCGCCGACGCCTCGTATCTCGAGCGAATCCGCGAGTTCGGCGGCCCCGGCCTGATCCTGCTCCCCGGCGAGCCTTCCCCGGCCGTGGCCACGGCGCTGTACGCCTCGGCCGCCGTCGTGATCGACGCCGCCTGGGCCGGCGAGGGCGGCGCGCGCCTCGCCGCCGCGGCGCTCGCGGGCGCGCGCCTCGCGATCTCGGACCGCCGCCGCTTCACCGTCCCCGGGATCGCGGCGCGACGCTTCGACCCGGCCGACACGGGCGCGCTGACCCGAGCGCTCGGCGAGGCGTGGGACGAGGCGCTGCGCGGCCCGGCGCGGCCGGACCCTGAGACGTTCGCCGCGCTCGCCCCCGGCGCCGTAGTGCGCGCGATCGTGCGCGGTTATGCGGCGATCGAGAGCCCGGTCGCCTAAACCGCGATTCGCGCCCGTCCGATACCACTACGAGGAGGATGCTGACGAACATGGACGTTCAAGCGATCGACACTTCTCACGCCGCCGCTGCGGCGACGCCCCAGGCGCCCGCGCCGGGGCTGGCGGCGTTTCCCGCGCCGCCCGACGGCGCCCGCGGCGACCAGCGCGTCTCGGACGCGACGCTGCACGACGCGCTCTCGCAGCTCGTCGGGAGCGGCTCGCAGGTCTCGGTGCAGTTCAAGGTCGTCGGCCAGAACGAGATCGTGACGGTGTTCAAGAACGCGGAGACCGGCGAAGAGATCACGCAGTTCCCGTCCGAGGCGATGGTGCTGATCGCGCAGTTCTTCAACAAGCTCGCCGGCGCCGTCGTGGACCGGACGGCCTGACGTGAGCGGACTCAGCTCGGCTTCGAGCAGCACGGCCGGCTCGCCGACCCAGTACGGGACGAACGTTCCGCCGGTTTCGTTTCCCGGGATCGCGTCGGGGATCGACTACAACTCGATCATCCAGAAGTACACCGATCTCACGCTGCAGCAAGAGACGCCGCTCAAGAACAAGGTGACGGCGCTCAACGACCAGCAGGCCGAGCTGCTCAAGATCCAGGACCTGATCTCGAAGTTCCAGGATACCTTCCAAGCCGTCAGCGATCCGGCCGCGTTCAACGCGACCGCGCCGACGTCGTCGAACTCGGGCGCGATCGGCGCATCGTCAGTCGCGAACGCGGTCGCCACGCCGGGCACCTACGTGATCACGAAGGCGACGCTCGCGACCGCGACGCAGCTCACCAACGATCCGGCCGCGAACGGGACGTTCGACCCGACGAAACCGCTGGTGAACGCAGGCGCCTCGATCACGCCGAACAACGGCCCGGCCGGCTCCACGCACGGCACGGTGACGATCGACGGCGTCGCGCTGCAGTACGACGTCAACACGACCGACCTGCAGAGCTGGATCACGAACATCGCCAACCCCGCGCTCGCCGCCGCCGGCGTCGGCGCCGCGCTCTCGTACAGCAACGGGAAGGTGACCGTCACGTCGACGCAGCCGCTCACGCTCGGCAGCGCGAACGACAGCGGCAACCTGCTCCAAGTCCTCAAGCTCGACACCGCGCAGGTCAGCTTCAGCGGCGGCGTCTACACGGCGACCAGCACGACGAACATCGGCGGGATCAACGTCGGTGCGACGCTCAACACCGCCGGAAACGCGGGCTTCGCGACGGCCGTCACGGCCGGCAACTTCACGATCAACGGCGTCGTGTTCAAGGTCGACCCGACCGTGAACAACCTCAACGACGTCATCCAGCAGATCAACAGCTCCTCGGCCGGCGTGATCGCATCGTACGACGCCGCGGGCGACCGCATCATCCTCACCTCGAAGACGAGCGGGCCGCAGGGGATCAGCCTGGGGCAGTCCGGCGACACGTCGAACTTCCTGCAGGCCGCCGGATTCCTGACGAATTACACGAACCCGAACCAGATCAGCGCCGGTGCGCAGCTCCAGGTCGGCAAGTCGGCCCACGTCCAGTACACCGACAACGGTGGCACCGCGCACGACGTCTACAGCAACTCGAACGACGTCACGAACGCGATCCCGGGCGTCGACCTGAAGCTCCAGCAGGCCGTCGACGGCGTCGTCGTCCCGCCGGTGACGATCTCCGTCTCGCAGGACAGCTCCGGGCTGCAGACCGCGATCAAGACGTTCGTCGCCGCGTACAACGCGGTGATCGACGAGATCAACACCGCGACGCAGGCGCCGGTCGTCGGCTCGACGACGGACGCGACCAGCGGCAAGACCAGCGGCACGCAGCTCACCAGCGGCGGCGTCCTGTTCAACAACCAGGACGTGCTCTCGCTGCGCGATCAGCTCGTCAACTTCGTCTCGGGGTTCGGGAACACCGGATCGAGCTCGTACAACTCGCTCTCCTCGATCGGGCTCGTCCTCGACTCGTCGTTCACCGTGCAGTCCGCCTCATCGAGCAACGCGCAGAACACGACCTCGCAGGACAACGTCAGCACGCAGACGTTCGCGGGAACGAGCGGACGGCTCCAGGACCTCGACGTCTCGAAGTTCACCGCAGCGCTCGCCGCGAACTCGAGCGCGGTCGCGAAGCTCTTCACCGGGACGGGCAGCATCATCGGGCAGCTCGGCGCGTACCTCACCACGGTCTCCGGGCTTCCGACCCAGCTCACCGGCGCGCTCGCGGGGAAGATCCCGGCGCAGCCGCTCTTCACGGTGCTCTCGTCGTCGACGAACGACCAGATCACCTCGCTGCAGCAGCAGATCCAGCTCGTCACCGACCAGGCGAACATGCAGGCCGACCGTCTGCGCCAAGAGTTCGTCAGCGCGGAGTCGACGATCGCCTCGCTGCAATCCATGCAATCTTCGCTCGGCGCGCTCACGGGCGGCGCCAAGTCGTCGGGGTAACGTGACCGCTACGAACGCCAACCTCCGCTATCTGGAGGCTTCGATCAACTCCGCGAGCCCCGAGGAGCTGATCATCAAGGTCTACGACGCGCTGCTGCTCTTCGCACGGCAGGCGATCGAGGTGATGGAGTCGCGTCCGGCCGACATCCAGGCGCGCCACGACCTGCTGCGCCGCGCGCAGCGCGCCTGCGCGCTGCTGATGGGCTCGCTGCGGCTCGATCTCGACAGCGAGATCCCGATCAACCTGTTCCGCATCTACGAGTTCTGGCACCACCAGCTCGTCGCGGCCAACATGCAGGGCGACCCGCAGAAGGTGCGCGAGCTGCTCCCGCTGATCGCGGGGATGCGCGAGACGTGGGTCGAGGTGATCAAGAAGTACCGGGCGCAGGCCGCCGCCGGTACCGAGCTCGGTGCCCTCGTCGGCTGAAGGCCCGCGGGCCGAGGTCGCGCGGACGATCGTCGCGCTCGAGCGCGCCTGCCTCGAAGCGGACGCCGCGCTGCTCGAGCGCCGCTGGAGCGACGTCGATGCGTCGTTCGGCGCGCAAGCCGAGCTGACCGCGGAGCTGGGGCGCCTGTTCGACGCATCACCGCAGCTCGCACCGGCGAACGACGCGAAGGTCGCGCAGCGCCTGCGCGGCATCCTCGCCTACCGCGACGACCAACTGCGCCGTCTCGACGCGTACCGCGAGGAGATCTCGACGCGCCTCGCCTCGATCGGGAAAGTGAACGCGTTCGCGCGCAGCCTCGGCAAGCACGCGGCGGCCGCACGTCTGTACGACGGCCAGTATTAAGTGGGTTCGCGTTCCGCGAACCCTTCGCGTTCGGCCTACGGCCGAGCCGCCTACTGACGCTGAGCCCCGGGGAATAAGAGAGTCGTCTCGAAGCGTTCGTGGCGTTCGGCGTCGCGCGGGACGCGCTCGTCGAACGGGACCAGCTTCGTGACGCCGTCCTGCAGCACGATCATGCGCAGACGATCGGTCTCGGCGTCGCTCTCCCAGCGCGCGGGTGCGGTCGTTTTCGTGCCGCGGTCGTAGTGCTCGGCGCGCACGCCTGCATGTAACAGCACGCGATAGCCCGCGGCGCGGGCGCGCTCGCAGAAGAGATAGTCTTCGTCGCATTGGCGGACGGTGCGCGAAGCGGCGTCGATAAAGACGTGCGAGGCGAAGTACGGCGTGCTCATCGCGTGCAGCACGCCGACGCGGATCACGACGCAGCCGAAGCCGACGCCGTCGACGACCGAGACGCGCCCGCCGCCGTACGCGGGGATCGCGGCCGTCGTCGTGTCGTCCGAGCTCCAGCGCGCGACCGCCATCGGTCACGCCGAGTCGCGGCTGTAGTACAGCGCGCCGGCGACCGCGGCTTGCGGATCGTCTTGCAGCGCCGCGATCAGACGGACGAGCGTGTCGGGCGGCATGACGATGTCGTCGTCGATCATCGCGAGCAGGTCGCTGCCGCGCGCGACCGCGTCGCGCGCGATCATGTCGCGCTGCACCGCGACCGCATTCCCGCTCCACACGAGCCGGTCGGCTTCCGTGACGGTGTCCGGGAGTTGCAGCTGTGCGAGCGCGTCGAGGAACGGGCGCGTCGGCTGACCGCCGGTCGGGATCCCGATCAGCAGCTTCACGAGACGGCGAGGCGCAATGCCGCGACGACGGTTCGGCCCGCTTCGTGCAGCGTCGCGTCGTCCGCGGTGAGCGGATCGTACCGGCGGTCGACGGCGCGGCGCACGGTCACGCGCATCAGCCACGCGCCCGCGGCGACGCGGTAGGCGGCGAGCGCGTCGCGCGCCTGCCGGATCGCGTGTTCGTCGACGCCTTCGACGGTGCGCGGCGCAACCGAGAGCAAGACCTGAACGCCGCGCAAGAACGCGTCCTCGAGATCGCGCGCGAGCAAGGCGCGCAGCGCGTCGAGCTCGCGCTGTTCGAGGCGCGCGACGAGCACGGGTCCTTCGTAGGCGAACTCGTCGTCGGGCGCCGGCGCGAAGGCGCGGATCGCGGCGATCGCTTCGGGCGTCACGACCGCCGGCGTCGGCCGCCCCATTCGCGCCGCAACGAGCGCGCGCGGTAGCGCCGACGCAACGGAACGCGCAAAATCCGCGACCCCGAGCGCGCGTCCGAGCGGCGCGTCCGCGGCTGCGACCGACGAGAGCAGCGCGAGCGCGGCGAGTCCGTGCGGAACCGCGCCGGTGAAGACGCGCTCGAGCGCGCGAACCTCGTCCGCATCGAGCACGCGCGCGAGAACGTGCGAAACCGGCTTCGGCTCCGGCGGCGGTTCCGGCTCGGGCGCCGTCTCGATCTCGGACTCCCACTCGGACTCGTCCTCGTACTCGCCCCACAGCAGCGGCCCCGACGCACGCGCCTCTTCCAGCTCCCGGCGCAGCTCTTCGTCGAGCTGAAGGTCCTCGTGCACCGCGGGCTCTTCCACTTCCGGAACGGCGATCGGTTCGGTCTCCGAGATCGGTTGCGTCGTGGCAATCGGTTCCGGTGCCGGGATCGGCTCTGGTTCCGGAATCGGCTCGGGTTCGGGGATCGGCTCCGGCTCGGGGATAGGTTCCGGTGCGGGGATCGGCTCGGGTTCGGGGATCGGCTCGGGCGCCGGAATCGGCTCCGGCTCGGGGATCGGCTCCGGCGGGCTGATCGGCTCGGGTCCCGGAATCGGTTCCGGCGCCGGGATCGGTTGGGGCTCCGGGATCGGCTCGGGCTCCGGGATCGGTTCCGGCGGCGCGATGAGCTGTGGTTCGGGAAGCGGTTCGGGTTCGACCGCCGCTGCGGGTTCCGGCTCCGGCAGCAGCACCGCGGGTGCGGCCGGCTCGTCGACGACCGTGTCGAGCACGCGGGCGGGTTCCGGCGGCGCCGGGGCGGGCTCGGCTAGGGCGACGTCTCCGGCTGCCTCCCCGGCTTCGAGCTTGAAGAACGGGCGCGGCGGCTCGTGGGC
>DATHLN010000073.1:0-4816 GCA_035488115.1 Candidatus Limnocylindrales bacterium
ACGAGCCCGTCGCCGAAGTCGACGTAGGCGAACGCGCCATCCGCGACGGTGCTGGTGAATCGCTCGCCGTCCGGCGACGTGCGCTGCGGGTTCGCGGTGCGCAGGAAGCCGTGCGTCGCGCGCGGCGGCCGGCCCGCGAGATGGGTCGCGAGATCGAAGACGTGCGGCATCACCGCGCTGGCCACGCCGCCGCCGCGGTCGCGCTCGAACCACCACGGCGCGCGGCCGAGCCGGTTGCGCGCGAGCAGCTCGCGGCTGAGCCGCGCGACCTCGAGCTCGCGCAGCGCGCCGAGATGGCCGTTGTCGATCAGCTCCTTGATCGCGATCACCGCCGGAACGTACCGGAACTCGAAGGCGACCGCCGCGACGACGCCGGCGCGCTCGCTCGCGGCGAGCATCTCCTCCGCCTCGGCGAGCGTCAGCGCGAGCGGCTTCTCGCACAGCACGTGCTTTCCGGCCGCGAGCGCGGCCATCACCGAGCGATGGTGGTCGAACGGCGGCGAGGCGATGGAGACGACGTCGAGCTCCGCGCCGGCGAGCATCTCTTCGGCAGAACCGAACGCGCGCGGGATCTTGCGCTCGCGCGCCACGCGCTCGGCGTTCGAGGGCGAGGCGATCGCCACGACCTCGAAGCGCGGATGCAGTGCGAACGCCGGCGCGTGCACGGTACCGCCGAATCCCGAGCCGACGATCCCGACCCGCAGCTTGCTCACGACGACGCCTCCTCCGTTTCTCGCACCGTCCGCTCGAACAGCTCGAGCGCGCGCGAGAGTTGCCGCTCGCCGATCGTCAGCGGCGGCGCGACGGTGATCGACGTCCCGGTTGGGCCCGATTGCAGCAGGATCACGCCGTTGGCGAGCGCCCGCACGACGACACGGTTCGCGAACGCCGCGTCGGCGAACTCGACCGCCCACAGGAAGCCGAGCCCGCGCACGTCGCGCACGCTCGCGAACGCGCGAAGTGTCCGCAGCCGCGCGCCGAGCCCGGCCTCGTGCGCGCGCACCCGGCCGGCGATGTCGAGCCGCTCGAGCTCGTCGAGGTTCGCAAGCGCCGCCGCGCACGCGGCGGGGTTGCCGAGGAACGTCGAGGTGTGCAGCGCCTCACCGGTGCTCGGCGGCCACGCATCCATCACGCGCGCGGTGCCGATCGTCGCGGCGAGCGGGAGCCCGCCGGCCAGCGCCTTGCCGGCGCACAGGATGTCCGGGACGACGTGCTCGCGCTCGCACGCGAACATCGTTCCGGTACGGCCGAATCCGGTGTAGATCTCGTCGAGGACGAGCAGCAGGCCGCGCTCGTCGCAGAGCTCGCGCAGTGCGCGCAGGAACCCGTCCGGCGGGATGATCACGCCGCCGCGGCCTTGGACCGGCTCGACGACGATCGCGCCGATCTCGGGATCGCGCGCGAGCGCGTCGCGGACCGCGCCGATCGCGCCGAGCAGGCTCGCATCCGCGCCCGGATACGACAGGAAGGTCGCACGGTCGGCGACCAGCGGCGCGAACGGCGCGCGGAACTTCTCGATCCCCGCGACCTCCAGCGCGCCGAGCGAGAGGCCGTGGTACGCGCCGCGGTACGCGATCACGCGCGGCTTCCCGGTCGCGAGCAGCGCCGTCTTCAGCGCGAACTCGACCGCGTCGGCTCCCGAGGTCGACAGATACGTCTTCCGCAGGTCGCCGGGAGCGAGCGCGGCGAGCCGCGCGAGCAATCGCACGCGCACCTCGGTGGGGTGGACGTCGCCCATCCCGTGGATCAGCGTATGCGCCTGCTCCGCGACCGCGTCCGCGACGCGCGGGTTCGTGTGGCCGGTCGCGGCGACGCCGAACGCCGCGGTCAGATCGATGTAGCGGTTGCCGTCGGCATCGGTGACGAGCGCGCCGGACGCGCGCTCCCAGAACACCGGATAGTCCGCGCCGAGATACGTCACGCCGGGCGGTTCGTAGCGCGCCAGCTCCTCCGCGAGCGCGCGCGAGCGTGGGCCGGGGATCGCGGTGACGATCGACTCGAGCTCGCCGTCCGCGCCGTCGCCGGCGGTCATTCGCAGTCGATCCAGCGCACGAAATCCGCGATACGCGGTTCGCCGCCGTGATGCCCGCCGAGCGGCGGCGCCTGCATCGTCCCGAACGGCGCGACGCGCACCGCGCCGATCCGCTCCGCAAGCGCAACCGCGCGCGCGTCGGGCGCCGCGACGCCGAGCGCCTGAACCGGCAAGCGATGCGCGGCGCAATACTTGGCGACGGCGTCGTCTCCGTCGACGGCGATGAGCGGGAGCACACGGGGCAGCAGCGGCGGCGGCTCCTCGCGCGGAGGATCGACGACGAGCGTCGCGTCGGCGGCGCGGAACACCGCGCCCCGCCCGCCCGCCGCGCGGAACGCCGCGAGATTGCGGTAGGAGGCGATCTCCGCGACGCGCTGCGGCGAGCGCGCACCGCCGGGAAACTCCACCGCGACGCGTTCGAACGCCGCCGCCAGGACGCGCGCGGCGCGCGCCAGCTCATCACCATCCGCCTCGACGAAGAGCCCGTGCAGCGAGAGACAGCCTTCGCCGTCGTACAGCAGCACGTCTTGCGCGATACGCTCGGCGAGCGTCGCGCCCTCCAGCAAGGCGAGATCGTCGCGCGTCAGACGGCCGGCGCTCACGCGGTGGCCGAACGGCACGAAGCGCGTCCCCGCTCCGCACCGCGCGCGGATCGCGCGGAGCGCCTCGTCGCGGCCGAACGCGACCACCACGTCGGCGTTCGCGAACAGCTCGTCCTCACTGGGATCGTCACCACCGGTCCACGCTCGCGCGCGGGCCGCGGTAGCGAACGCCGGATGCTCTTCGGCGAGCGTCCCGAAGAAGGCGGCGACGAGCGTGTCGGAGCGGTCCTTCACGACGACGTCGCATTTCGCGCAGAGCGCGAAGATCGCCGGCGGCAAAGCGACGCCGATCGTCGTGTCGCTCGCGACGATCGTGACGCGGTCTACTCCCCGCGCCCAGGCGGGCGGCGTGCCGAAGACGCCGTCGAGCGCGTCGATGCTGCCGAGCTCCGAGACGATCGTCGCGTTCAGCGCGTCCCGCGTGACGTTGAAGAAGAGGCGGTCGAGCGCGTACTCGACGACCGGCGTGGTGTAGCCGAGGCGCGCCTCGATCGCCGCGGTCGCGCGGACCCGCGGCGGATAGTCCGCGGCGCACCAGCGCTCCGCGGCGTCGGCGATCGACGAGATGACCCGCTTCGCCGGCAGCGCACGAAGCGCGCCGAGCTCAGCCACGGCGCGCGAGCAGCGACTCCGCGTCGAGCGAGCACCCGCGCAGCTCCGCGCCCTGCTCGCGGCCGAGCAGCACCAGCCCGGCCGCCGGCGTCACGCCGGGCGCGGTCTCGATGTCGACGAGCGCGCCCAGGTCTTCGGTCTCGATCGCGATCACCGAACCGCGGTTGGCGAGGTCGATATGGCGAATCGCGCCGACGACACCGCGCGGCAGCGACCGCCCCTCGCCGTCGACGACGACGGGACGCAGCCACGGCGGAGCGACCTTCACGCGCGGCTCGATCCGCGCGCGCGAATCGAACGTGTCGTAGTACTGCGACGAGAGCTCGGTCATCCCGTACTCCGCGACGACGGCCTCGACCGGCACGCCGAGCCGCTCCGAGGCGGCACCGTAGAGCTCGGCGCGTTCGACGACCCGGGTACGGCCCTTGAAGCCGCCGGTCTCCATGACCCGTGAGCCTTCGGGCAGCGCGAGCGAGACGCCGCGCTCGGCTAGCGCGTCGGTCAGCGCGACGAGCGCGAACGCCGTCGTGGCCACGCACACCGCGACGCCGTCGTCGCGCGCTCGCGCGGCGTCGCGCACGAACCCGTCGACGTCGAGCGCGTCACCGTGCAGATACCAGCCGTCCGCGCCGTCGCCGCGCTCGCGCGCGACCGTGCGCATCATGAATCCCAGCGAACTGTGCGGGTTCTCGCGCGAATCGGGGACCAAGTTGAGATACCTCAACCGCGCCCCGTCCGCCAGCATCATCCGGTCGAACGACGCGAGCAGCGCCGCTTCGTAGAGCTGCGTCGCGGGCAGCTCGTGCCGCCCGCCGCTGCCGAGCCCGCCCTGAGCTCGTCGAAGGGTCCCGCTCGTCTCGAACCACACCGCGGTCTCGCCCGGCGGAAAGGTCGCCAGCCGGGCCTCTTTGAACGCCGCAGCCGGCACCGCCGGGATCTCTTCGACGGCCGCGGGCAACCGTCGCGCGTCGAACCCGGCCGCGCGCGCGAACGCCGCGTACGGCGCGTTGTGCGCGATCTGGTACGCGAACAGGTCGCGCGCAAGCTCGAGGAACGCGTCGTCGCTCAGCGCATACGCCTCGATCGCCGCGACGATCCGCGCGTCGAGCTCGTCGGCGGCCGGCGTCGCGCGGATCACGTCAGAGGCCGAGACGCTCTTTCTTCCGGTGCGAGGCGGTGAACGGCGTCCCTTTGTCCTTCGGGTCCGGCGTGGTCAGCAGACCGACCATGTCGGAGAAGTTCTCGGCGTAGCCCGCCAGCGTCCAGGTGATCTTCCCGGTCGGATCGGTCGTCGTGATCTTGAAGAGCCGGCCGTCGAAGGTCCCCGTGAACGGGACCTTGTCCTTGTCGCCGCGCATCCAGGTCCCGCTCAGCTGGTCGCCCTTCTGCGTGATCGCGAGGTGCGAGTAGATCGTCTTTCCGGTCATGAGCGGCTGCATCTGCACCTCCCAGACGCCGTCCATCGTCGAGAACTGCGGCGGCTCCGGCGTCTCCGAGGCGCTCGGTTCCGGCGAAGGGGCCGGCGCGCGGCGGCCGCGGCGTCCCGGCGCCGGCGTCGCGCTCGCGGCCG
>DATHLN010000074.1:0-2509 GCA_035488115.1 Candidatus Limnocylindrales bacterium
AGCGTCCCGTCGAGGTCGAGCGCGATGAGGTCGATAGGGGGTTGAATCGGTTTCGGCGGCATCTCGTCCATCAATCGGTATCGGCGGAAAAGCACGATACCCTCGGAGGGTCCTGAGGATGCGCAACGGCGGCCTCGCGGAATACGTTCCAGGAGCATGCGCACCTTCGTCGCGGTACTCGCGCTTCTCGCCGCGAGCATCGCCCCCGCGCTCCCGCAGCCCGCGCAGCGGTGCTCGCGGGACACGTTCTCGGTCGGCGGCCAGTCCGTCGCCGTGAGCGTCTGCGCCGGCGCGCCCGACAGCGGCAAGACCGTCGCGGTCGCCGAGACCTTCAAGACCGCCGCGGCATCCTTCAACCACAGCTCGTCGATCGAAGTGCTGCCCGGCGCGACCGCCTCGCGCACGGTCGAGGACGTCTCGCTGGCCCCGCTCGGCCTGCAATACACGCTGCACCTCACCCTGGCGTACCGCCAAGCCGCGGTCTCGATCGAGCACGCGCTGCTGCTCCCTGGAGCCGTCCCGCTCAAGTGACGTAAGGCTGCCCGCCGCAACCGCGTGGGCGCCGCAGGGTTCTAGGGCACAGAAATGCGGTGTCGAGGCAGCTGATGCCCTGTACCAGCGTGGCCCCGGAGCTCGACCCAGCCGGTCGAGCACGGTACGTCACCGAGCACCTCCCTCCCGGGCTGTTCCGGGTCCCCGACGGCGCCGACGCCAACGTCGCCTGGCGCGTCAGCCCGGAGCCCTTCCCCCTCTCCCCCAAGACCGTCGCGGCAATCGAGACGCTGGGGAACGACCTGTTGGCGTTCTACCGGGCGCTCAATGCGCTCTACCTGCGCAGCGCCCGCGGGACCGCGCCGGCGTTCATCGCCGAGGAGCTCGACCGCGGCAAGCCCGAGCAGATCGTCAAGCTGGCGCGGCAGAACCGTTTCAAGCAGGACGTCCCGCGCGTCATCCGGCCCGACCTGATCCTCACCGACGACGGCTACGTCGCGAGCGAGCTCGACAGCGTCCCGGGCGGGATGGGGTTCACCGGCGCGCTCGCCCGCACGTACTGCGAGATCGGGACCGACAGCATCGGCGGCGCCGACGGGATCGCCGAGCGCTTCGGCGAGATGCTCGCCGCCGCGGCCGGCGTGGAGCATCCGACGGCGGCGATCGTCGTGAGCCAGGAGTCGAACGACTACCGCGGCGAGCTGACCTGGCTCGCGTCCCGCGTGAACGCGCTCGGGCTCGCGGAGGCGCTCGTGTGCGCGCCGCAGGACGTCGTCTTCACCGAAGAGGCGCTGTTCGTGCGCCGCGACGACGGGCGCGAAGCGAAGATCGACGTACTCTACCGGAACTTCGAGCTGTTCGATCTGCTCAACGTGCCGAAGCAGGAGCTGATCCTGTACGCGGCGCGCCACAACCGCGTGAAGATGACGCCGCCGCCGAAAGCGCATCTCGAGGAGAAGGCGTCGTTCGCGCTGTTCCACCATCCGGGTCTGCGTGCGTACTGGCGCGCGGAGCTCGGCGAGGCGATCGACGAGCGGCTGCTGGGGATCTTCCCGCGGACGTGGATCGTCGACCCGCGCCCGGCGCCGTGGCAGTCGGTCATCGCCGACTTGAGCGCGAACGGCGTGCCGGTGCACGACTGGTCGGAGCTGGTGGACCTCGGAAAGAGCGAGCGCGATTACGTGCTCAAACCGTCGGGGTTCAGCGAGCTCGCCTGGGGCTCGCGCGGCGTGAAGGTCGCCAACGACCTCACCAAAGAGGCGTGGAAGGCGGCGCTGCACGATGCCGCGGCGTCGTTCGGGAAGACGTCGTACATTCTCCAGCGCTTCCACAAAGGGCGGCGCGTGCGCGTGCCGTTCTTGAGCGCGTCGAGTGGCGAGATCAAGGAGATGGACGGGCGCGTGCGGCTGTGCCCGTACTATTTCGTGAGCGGCGACGAGACGCAGCTCGGCGGGATCCTGGCGACGGTCGCGCCGGCCGACAAGCGCGTGATCCACGGGATGAGCGACGCGATCATGGCCTCTTGCCGGCTCGCGGACGACGGGTTCTGAGCACCGAAGCACCGGTCGCTCCGCACTTCACCGCGGCGATGCGCTTGCGGCATCGCTTGATTGCGTTCGGGACGGCCGGGCTCGTGGCGCTGATCGTGCACGTCGTCGTGCCGACCTGGTTGCACGGCGCCACCCGGTTCGTCGCGGCGTACGACGCCGGGGCGCTCACGCTCCTGGTGTTCTTTTGGCTGAAGGGCTTGCATGCCGATCCGCAGCTGACGCGCGCGCGCGCCGGGCTCGACGATCCCGGCAAGAACGCCGTGGCGCTGATCGTTCTGGCCGCGGTGGTCGTCGGGATGGTCTCCGCGATCGCGATCATCGGCCACGGCCCGCAAGTCAAGACCGACGCCGAGAAGTGGGAAGCCTACGTGCTCGGCGTCGCCGCGATCGTGATCGGATGGTTCCTCGTCCACACGATCTACACGTTCCGCTACGCGCACCTGTACTGGTACGACGACGACGGCGAC
>DATHLN010000075.1:0-3318 GCA_035488115.1 Candidatus Limnocylindrales bacterium
TTGCCCGCGCGCTTCGCGCTGATCAGGAACTCGAGCAGCGCGCGTTTGGCCGCGTCGACGCCGTCCTTGAACCCGGCGTACGTCTCGATCCGGTTCAGTCCGCGCGCGTCCTCGCGCGCGAGCAGCTCGGCGACGCGCTCGGACGCATCGTGCGCGCCGGCGCGCGCCGCCGTGACGCGCAGCGATCCGCCGTGCGTCGGCAGCTCCTCGACGTCGACGACCTCCAGGCCGTGCGCCGCGAAGACGCGGCGGACCGTGCTCAAGCTCAAGTACGAATAGTGCTCGTGGTAGATGGTGTCGAACTGCCGCTGCTCGATCAGCCGCAGCAGGTGCGGGAACTCGAACGAGGCGCGGCCGAGCGGCTTCAGCGCGATCGCGACGCCGGCGACGAAGTCGTTGATGTCGGGGACGTGCGCGAGCACGTTGTTCGCGACGATCAGGTCGGCCGCCAGCCCGTCGGCGACGAGCCGCCGCGCCGACTCCACGCCGAAGAACTCGACGCGCGTCGGGATCCCGCGGCGCTCCGCCTCCGCCGCGACGTTGCGCGCCGGCTCGATACCGAGCACCGGGATCCCCGCCTCCTTGCCGTATTGCAGCAAGTACCCGTCGTTGCTGGCGAGCTCGACGATGAGCGATTCACCGTTCAACCCGAAGCGCGCGATCGCGCCGCGCACGAAGTCGCGGCAGTGCTCGAGCCACGACGTGGAGACCGACGAGAAGTACGCGTAGTCGCCGAAGATGTTCTCCGGCGTCTCGAACGCTTCGAGCTGGACGAGGAAGCACGACTCGCACGCCCACGCGTGGAGCTGGAAGAACGGCTCGGGCTTCCCGGCGTCGCGCGGGTCGACGTAGCTATTCGCCAGCGGCGAGACGCCGAGATCGGCGAACGTCACGCGCAGCGGCGCGCCGCAGAACCGGCAGGCCGGCGCGTTCACGAGCTCCACGATTTCCACGGCGCGCGGCCGCTCGCCCAGAGCTCTTCGAGCAGGTGCTTGTCGCGCAGCGTGTCCATCGGGTGCCAGAAGCCGCGGTGCACGAACGCCGAGAGCTTCCCTTCCGCGGCGAGGCGTTCCAGCGGCTCGCGCTCCCACACCGTCTCGTCGCCGCCGAGGTAGTCGAAGACGCCGGGCGAGAGGACGAAGTAGCCGCCGTTGATCCAGGCGCCGTCGCCCTGCGGCTTCTCGTCGAACGCGACGATCTTGTGCTCTTCGAGCCGCACCGCGCCGAACCGTCCCGGCGGCTGAACGGTCGTCATCGTCGCGAGCGCGCCCGAGGCGTTGTGCTGGTCGATCACCGCGCGCACGTCGACGTCCGAGACGCCGTCGCCGTACGTGAAGCAGAACGGCTCGTCGTCGAGATAATGCCGCACGCGCCGCAAGCGCCCCCCGGTCTGCGTCGTCTCGCCCGTGTCGACGACGGTGACGGTCCACGCCTCGGCGCTGGTGTTGTGCACGCGCGTCGCGCCGTTGCGGAAGTCGAACGTCACGTCGGACGCGTGCAGCGCGTAGTTCGCGAAGAACTCCTTGATGACGTAGCCCTTGTATCCGCAGCAGACGATGAAGTCGTCGATGCCGTGGGCCGAGTACGACTTCATGATGTGCCAGAGGACGGGGCGCCCGCCCAGCTCGACCATCGGCTTCGGCCGGGTCGTCGTCTCCTCGCTGAGCCGAGTACCGAGGCCGCCCGCCAAGATCACCGCCTTCACTTCGTCTTGAAGTATCGGCATGTCGGACAACTTCCCGGAGACGCTTGCTCGCTGGGAGAGGCCGCGCGCGACCGCGACGCCGAATCAGGGCGGTCGGATGACCCCGTACTACCGGCACTTCGGGTTGGAGCGCGATCCGTTCCTCGACACGGCGGATCCGCACTTCTACCGGACGACGCCGGCGCTCGCGCGCGCTCGCGACCGTCTCGTCGGCGGGGTGCTGGAGTCGCGCGGGCTGCAAGTCGTCGTCGGCGACCCGGGGACCGGCAAGACCAGCCTGATGGCGCAGATCGAGCGCGAGCTGCTCGGCCGCGACGACGTGCGCCTCGGCAAGATCCTCGACCCCTCGTTCGCGACCGAGACGGAGTTCTTGCTCGGCGTCGCGCGCTCGTTCGGGCTCGCCCTTCCGCCGCGCTCGCCGGCCGCGCTGAAGAACGCCCTCAAGAACTACCTCTATGACGCGGCCGTCCTCGACGGGCTGACGATCGTGCTGCTGGTCGACGAGGCGCAGAACGCGAGCGACGAGATCTTCGAGGTGCTGCGGCTGCTGCTGAACTATGACGTCCCGCAGCGCAAGCTGCTGAACATCATCCTGTTCGGGCAGAGCGAGCTGCGACCGCGCGTCGAGGCGCGCCGGAACCTGGCCGATCGCGTCGACGAGTGGTACGAGCTCGGCGCCTTCGACCCCAACGAGGCGCGCGCGATGCTGGCCTACCGCGTCGGCCGCGCGGGCGGGACCGCTGAGGCGACCGCGCTGTTCGACGAGGACGTCCTCGACGCGATCGTCGGCGCGTCCAGCGGGACACCGCGCCGGCTGCTGACCCTCGCTCACGCGACGATGCGCGAGGCGAGCGCGTTCGGCCGCCCGCGCGCGATTCGGATGGACGCCGAGGCCGCGGCGCGGATGCGCGGGCTGACCGTCCCGGCGGCGGCGTCCGCGGCTGCGCCGGTCGCGGCGACCGCAGGGGCGGCGCCGGCGGTGAACGGCGCGGCGAGCACCGGCGCGAGTGCGTCCGCGGCGGTCGCGCAGACGCCGCCCGGCTCGGCGAACGGCGAAGCGCCGGCACCTGCGCGGCCGTGGTGGCGCTTCTCGTGGCTGGAAGCGTTCCGCATGCGATGAACGGCGCCCGCGAGATCGACGTCGACGAGCTCTTCGACCGCAACGCCGACACCCGGCTCTTGGAACGGCGGCGGAGCGAGGAGCTCGGCCTGCCGCCCCTCGCGACGCCTGCCTCCCTCACTCCGGCGAAGTTCGGCCCCGAGTCGATGATCGGGGCCGCGCCGCTGATCGCGCCGCGCGGCCCGATGCTCCGCGTCGCGCTCGACGCCCGCCCGCTCGGCGAGCTCATCCCCGGCGCCGTCGTGACGATCGTCGCCGAGGTCGGCGATGAGGGCGACACCGACGCCGACGACGTCCGCCTGCGCATCGCGATCCCGCCCGAGGGCGAGGCCGTCCCCGGCTCGTTCGCCCGCGACGGCCTCGAGGTCGACGGCGATGCGCTCCTCGGCGAGGGCCTGCGCCTCGGCACCGTGCAGGCCGCGGGCGTGATCCGGCTGCGGTTCACGATGCGCGTCCTCCCCGGGACCGAGCCGCTCGACATCATCGCGTTCGC
>DATHLN010000076.1:0-2657 GCA_035488115.1 Candidatus Limnocylindrales bacterium
GGAACCCTGATGCCGTGGAGGCACTGCACCCGCCGGGGGTGACGACACGCGAAACGGCGCCCGGAGATGTGGAGCGAGCGTCGCGGCTGATCCTGCCGCGCGTCTCCCGCACGTTCGCGCTGGGGATCAAGATGCTGCCGCCGCGGCTCGAGGCGCCGGTCCGCACGGGCTATCTGCTGTGCCGGATCGCCGACACGATCGAGGACGATCTGGCGCTCGCGCCGGAGCGGAAGGCCCAGCTCCTCGACGAGTTCCTCGCGTGCTTCGACGACGAGCGCGCCGCCGGCGAGTACGGGCTGTGCATCGCCGAGCTCTCGGCGAACGACGACTACCTCGAGCTGGTCGCCGGGACGGCGAACGTTTTCGCCACGTTCCGCGCGCTCGACGCGCCGACGCGCGCGATCCTGCGCCGCTGGATCGGCGAGATGGTCGGCGGGATGCGCGCCTTCGTGCTGCGGCACCGCAGCGGGATACGCATCGCGAGCGTCGCCGAGCTGCGCGAGTACTGCTACTACGTCGCGGGGACCGTCGGCCATCTGCTCACCGAGCTCTGGCGCGAGCATTCAGCCTCCGTCGGCAGCGCGACGTACGCGCGGCTGCTCGAGGACTGCGAGGCGTTCGGCGAGGCGCTGCAGACGATCAACATCCTCAAAGACGTCGCGTGGGACGCCGAGCAGGAGAACGCGATCTACGTCCCGGCCGATCTGCTCGCGGCGCACGGCAGCGGGCACGACGCGATCCTGCGCGAGGAGATGCGCGCGGCGAACCGCGCGGCGCTCGGGCCGGTGATCGAGCTTGCGCAGCGCGATGTCGAGCGCGCGCTGCGTTACATCGAAGCGCTCCCCGCGACCGCGATGCGGATTCGGGTGTTCTGCGTGCTGCCCGTGCTGTTCGCCGTCGCGACGATGCGTGAGCTCGAGCATTCCGACGCGATGCTGGTCGCCGGCGGCGGCGTGAAGATCGGGCGCGCCGAGGTGCGCGCGCTGGTCGTCGCCGGCTCGACCTCGACGCTGACGAACCGCACGCTGCGCTGGCTGGTCGAGCGCGTCCGCAAGCGCCCGTTCACCTTCGCGGGCTGAGCGCGATGCGAACGGCGTTCGTGACCGGCGCCGCTGGTTTCATCGGCGCGAACTTGGTGCGCGCGCTGCTCGCGCGCCGATGGCGCGTGCGCGCGCTCGTTCGCGGCGAGGCGCCCTCGCTCGCGGGGCTCGATGTGGAGATCGTGCCCGGCGATCTGTTCGCGCCGGAGCTCGCCGATGCGATGCGCGGGTGCGATGCGGTGTTCCATCTCGCCGCGACGTACAGTCTGTGGCGGCGCGATCGCGAGGACGTGATGCGCGCCAACGTCGGCGGAACGCGCAGTATCCTCGCCGCGGCGCGCGAGGCCGGCGTGCCGCGCGTGGTGCACACGAGCTCGGTCGCGGCGATCGGCGTGCGCCCGGACGGCGTCGCGGCCGACGAGACGTACCAGAGCGCGCCGGAGAGGCTGGTCGGCACGTACAAGCGATCGAAGCATCTCGCCGAGCTCGAAGCGCGCCGCGCGTTCGAGGCGGGTCAAGACGTCGTGATCGTGAACCCCGCGACCCCGGTCGGCCCGTGGGACGCGAAGCCGACGCCGACCGGCGAGATCGTCGTGCGGTTCCTCAACGGCGGGATGCCGGCGTACGTCGACACCGGCCTGAACGTCGTCGACGTGCGCGACGTCGCGGAGGGGCACGTGCTCGCGTTCGAGCGCGGCGCCGCGGGCGAGCGCTACATCCTCGGCAACGAGAACCTCACGCTGCGCGAGCTGCTCGAGCGCCTCGCGGCGATCACGGGATTGCCCGCCCCGGCGGTTCGGCTGCCGATGGTTGCGCCGCTGGTCTACGCGGCGCTGCGCGAACGGGTCCTGGAGCCGCTCGGCGTCGCGCCCGACGTCTCGGTCGAGAGCGTCCGCATGGCGGGGCAGCGAATGTTCTACAGCGCGGCGAAGGCCGTTCTCGAGCTGGGGCTTCCGCAGTCGCCCGTAACCGCGGCGCTCTCGGATGCGGTCACCTGGTTTCGAGATCGCGGGTATGTCGCCCGCGGCTCGCGTCACGCGGAGGACGGATGGCGATCTCTCTCAAGCAAGCAGTAGCGGTCGGCTCGTACGTGGTCCGTCAGCGGATCGCGGGCCGCAAGCGCTACCCGCTCGTGCTGATGCTGGAGCCGCTCTTCCGCTGCAACCTCGCATGCAGCGGCTGCGGGAAGATCCAGCACCCGGTCGACGTCCTGCGCCGCCATCTCACCCCCGAGCAGTGCTTCGCCGCGGTCGACGAGTGCGGCGCGCCGGTCGTCTCGATCCCGGGCGGCGAGCCGCTCCTGCACCCGCAGATCGGCGAGATCGTCCGCGGCCTGATCGCGCGCAAGAAGTTCGTCTACCTCTGCACGAACGCGATCCGCCTCGAGCAGAGCCTCGACAAGTTCACGCCCTCGCCGTACTTCACGTTCAGCGTCCATCTCGACGGCCCGCGCGACGTCCACGATCACACGGTCGCCCGCGAGGGCATCTTCGACGTCGCGGTCAGCGCGATCAAGGCGTCGAAGGCGCGCGGCTTTCGCGTCACCACGAACACGACGATCTTCGTCGGCGCCGATCCGCGCACGTTCCAGGACTTCTTCGACTTCCTCACCGACGA
>DATHLN010000077.1:0-9507 GCA_035488115.1 Candidatus Limnocylindrales bacterium
GGCTGGTGATGCTCTAGCGGAGGAGTTCTCGGCGCGGTCTTCGGACCATCGTGCGGTGAAGCTCACGCCGGCCGGTCTGGCGCTGCCGGTGATCGGTGCGCCGATGTTCATCGTCTCCCAGCCGGAGCTGGTGATCGCGCAGTGCAAGGCCGGAATCATCGGCGCGTTCCCCTCGCTGAACGCGCGGCCGGAGCACGCGCTCGAGGAGTGGATCGACCGCATCGAGCGCGAGCTCGCCGAGCACGACGCGGCGCATCCCGAGCGGCCGTCGGCGCCGTTCGGCGTGAACCTCATCGTGCACAAGTCGAACCCCCGCTTGATGCACGATCTCGAAGTCTGCGTGAAGCGGCACGTGAAGATCGTCATCACGTCGCTCGGTGCGCGGCCCGAGGTGAACGAAGCGGTCCATTCGTACGGCGGCGTCGTGCTGCACGACATCATCAACGTGACGTTCGCGCGCAAGGCGGTCGAGAAGGGCGCCGACGGATTGATCGCGGTCGCCGCCGGCGCCGGGGGTCATGCCGGGACGTGGTCGCCGTTCGCGCTCGTGCAGGAGATCCGCGCGTGGTTCGACGGGCCGCTCGCGCTTTCGGGCGCGATCGCGAACGGGCGCGCGGTGCTCGCGGCGCGCGCGATGGGCGCGGATTTCGCGTACGTCGGCTCGGCCTTCATCGCGACCCGAGAAGCGAACGCGAGCGACGACTACAAGCAGACGATCGTCGCGTCAGGCGCGCACGACATCGTCTACACGAACCTCTTCACCGGAGTGCACGGAAACTATCTGCGCGCGTCGATCGAGCGCGCCGGGCTCGATCCCGACAACTTGCCGCAGAGCGATCCCTCGAAGATGAGCTTTGCGAACGAGAAGACCAAGGCGTGGCGCGACATCTGGGGCTCGGGGCAGGGGATCGGCGCGGTGCAACACGTGCCGAGCGTCGCGGAGTTCGTCGCGCGGCTGTCGAGCGAGTATCGTGCAGCACTGCGCGAGATTGCCGAAGGCGAGATCGTCTCTCACCCTTCGACAGGCTCAGAGTGACATTCACGTGGGGCCGGAGCTCGTTGGCCACGATGTCACGCTGAGCTTGTCGAAGCGTGGGACGAAGAGGGGCGCGTGCGGACGATCGCGAGCCAGTCCTCGACGGTCATCACGGTTTCGCCGTTCTGGTTGAGAACGTCGACCTCGAACGTCAGCGTGCCGCGATCCGGTTTGCTCTGCGAGACGCGGCTGCCGACGATGCGCGCGCGCACGCGCAACACGTCGCCGGGCCGCACGGGGAGCTTCCAGCGGATCGGCCCGAGGCCCGGCGAGCCGAGGCTGGTCTCGGGATCGATGAACTCGTCGATGATCACGCGCATCATCATCGACGCGGTGTGCCAGCCGCTTGCGATGAGACCGCCGTACGGCCAGCGCTTCGCCTGTTCGGGATCGGTGTGGAACGGCTGCGGATCGTAGCGCTTCGCGAACGAAAGGATCTCGTCTTCCGTGACTCGCACCGCGCCGATCTCGGCCGCGCTGCCGACTGCGTAGTCCTCCAAGTACCGTCTCGCCATGGCGGCGGCTTACGTCGCGCGGCGGACGGCGTCCCGCGCCCGCCGGCGCATGTATCGGCATCGTCTCGACCGTTCTTTAGCCGGACCGGGCAACCGAAACGAAACGGGCCCCGCGGGGTATTTTGAGGACACATGTTCCAGGTGATCGGGCAGGCGGGCGGGAAGCCGTTCCACCGTCGCGGTTCTCCGGCGACGGAGGGTGCGACGATCGACAATCGACAGACGTCGACGAGGAGACAGGTTGGCCGTTAACGCCGAGTCCTTCGTGCCGAACTGGGAGCTGACGCAGCTCCTGGACATCTTCCCCCTCCCCATCCGCCAAGCGCTCGTCCGTCTTCCGAACATCGACCGCGTCATCGAAGTCGTGCTCGATCTGGGGCGTCCCCCGGAGGCACGGTTCGACGACGATTTCGTGTTTCTCAGCGAAACGTCGGTCACGTCGGAAGACATCGCGCACGTCACCTCGCGGCTCTCGCCGTTCGGCGGCGACAACCGCGCGGGGATCGAGCAGACCCTCCACCGCATCAGCGCGATCCGCAATCGCACCGGGCGCATCGTCGGCCTCACTTGTCGCGTCGGGCGCGCGGTGTACGGGACGATCGACATCGTGCTCGACGTGATCCGCAGCGGAAAGTCGATCTGTCTGCTCGGACGTCCCGGCGTCGGCAAGACGACGATGCTGCGCGAGTGCGCGCGCGTCCTCGCCGAGGACCGCAAGCGCGTCGTGATCGTCGATACCTCGAATGAGATCGCCGGCGACGGCGACGTGCCGCACGCGGGGATCGGGCATTCGCGCCGCATGCCGGTGACCGATCCGCACCTGCAGCACAACGTGATGATCGAAGCGGTCGAGAACCACATGCCGCAGGTGATCGTCATCGACGAGATCGGCACGGAGGCGGAAGCGTTCGCCGCGCGCACGATCGCGGAGCGCGGCGTGCAGCTGATCGGCACCGCGCACGGACAGACGCTCGAGAACCTGCTGATGAACCCGACCCTCTCCGACCTGCTCGGCGGGATCAGCGCGGTCACGCTCTCCGACGAGGAAGCGCGCCGGCGCGGGACGCGCAAGACCGTCCTCGAGCGGAAGCAGCCGCCGACGTTCGACGTGGTGGTGGAGATCCAGGACCGCGACCGGCTCGCGATCCATCAGAACGTCGGCGACGTCGTCGACGCGCTGCTGCGCGGCTATCAGCCGCAGCCGGAGCTTCGGCAGCGCACCGTCGGCGGCGCGATCGACATCGTGCAGCACGCGAACCCCGAGGCGATCGCGCCGGAGAAGGTTCGCGAGCTGCGCGTGCAGCCGCGCGACGACGAGTCGACGCTCTTCGGGGCGGCCGGCGAGGCGGTCCCCGAGGACGCGAAGCCGCTGATGATCTTCCCGTACGGTGTCTCGCGCAACAAGATCGAGCGCGCGGTGCACAATCTGCGCGTGCACGCCTCCATCGCGCGGAAGTGGGACGACGCCGACGTCGTGCTGACGCTCAAGACGCTCGAGCGCAAAGAGTCCGAGCGGCTCAAGCAGATCGCGGCCGAGAACGTCCCGATCTACTCGATCAAGACGAACACGACGACGCAGATCCAGAACGCGCTCAAGGACGTATTCAACCTCCCCTCGATCGACGTCGAGGAGATCGCGATGCGCGAGGCCGAGGAAGCCGTCTATCAGGTGCTTCTGGACAGCCGCGCCATCGAGCTGACGCCGCAGACCTCGTACATTCGCCGGATGCAGCACCAGCTCGCCGAACGCTACCGGCTCCAGTCGCGCTCGACCGGGCTCGAACCGAACCGGCGAGTGCGGATCTTCAAGGGGCCCGACGTCTAAAGCTGCCTCAGCGCTCCAGCTGGACGTTCCCGGCGTCGTCGACGGTCACGAACGAGTCGAACTGCAGCACCTCGCCGTCGTCGACGCGGCGGCTCGTCACGGCGAGGCGGTGCGCCGTTCCGCTGCGGTTCTTGCCCGCGTAGGACATCCGCAGCAGCGGGTTCTTCGCGTCGCTTCCGGGCGCCAGGCGTCCCGCGGCGACGAGCGCCGCGACGATCCGCTGCTGAATCCGCAGCGGCAACAGACGGTACGCGTCGTCGTCGCCGCTCTGCGCGCTGAGTTCCTCGGCGGCCTTGTTCGGCGGCTCGGCGACGTCCTTGCAGAAGCGCACGACGGCGTCCCAATCGTCCGCGGCGATTCCCTCGAAGACGCCGGCGATGATCGTCCAGTCGACGCCGTCGCGGCCCATCGTCCCCTGGCGTGCGACCTTCAGACGCGCGCGCACGCGGCGGCCGCCGAGGTCGATCGCGACGTCGACGTGCGAGTCCGCCGGCGCGTCGCGCGAAGCGAACAGCACCCCCTTCTCGCTGATCTCCAGCCCCAGTGCCGGTTGCATTGCGCCGTCCTTGAGCCACCCGATCGGAAAACGCTTGCGCTTGCGCTCCGCGGCCCGGCGATCCGCCTTGCCGGCGCCGAGCCGCCTCACCAACTCGTTGAGCATCCTGCCTCCGCGATGGCCGTCGCGCCACGATCGCGAAGAGCGGCGGGTGCTCGTCACCTTCGAAGGAATCGAGGCCGCCGGAAAGTCGACGCTGATCGCAGCGCTGGCCGCAGACCTTAGGAACGGCGGCGATCTCGTCCTGGTCACCAGGGAACCGGGGGGTACGCCCCTGGGCGATTCTTTACGCGCCGTTTTCCTGGATCCGGCGCTGCGGATCGACCCGCTCGCCGAGGTGCTGCTGCTGAACGCCGCGCGCGCCCAGCTCGTCGCCGACGTGATCGCGCCGGCGCTGAAAGACCGCACCGTCGTGCTCTGCGACCGCTTCTTCGACGCGACCGTCGCCTACCAGGCCTACGGGCGCGGTCTCGATCTCGAAGCCGTGCTCGACCTCTGTCTCACGGCGACGCACCGGATCGCGCCGGATCTCACGTTCCTGATCGACGTGCCGGTCGAGCTCTCGCGCGAGCGGCTGCGCGTGCGCGGCGGCGCCGATCGGCTGGAGCGCGAGGACGCGGAGTTCCACGCGCGCGTTCGTGAAGGCTACCTGCGGCTCGCCGAGCGGTTCTCGAACCGCTACGTGATCCTCGACGGCCGGCTGCCGCCCGAGCGGCTCGCCGCGCTCGCGAGCGAGGAGCTGGCGCGACGCCGGAGCGCGGCGCTGCCGTGATCGACGGAACCTTCGACGTCGTCGGCGCCGCCGGGCCGCGCACGTTCTTCGAGCACCTCACCGCCGCGACGCTCTCGCACGGTTACCTCTTCAGCGGGCCGCGCGGCGTCGGAAAGAAGGCGTTCGCGCGCGCGCTCGCGCGCTCGCTGCTGTGCGTGACGCCGAAGCGCACGCTGCTGGGCTGGTGCGGGCATTGCAGCGGCTGCACGCGCGTCGATGCGGGGACGCATCCGGACTTCTACTTCGCCGAAGGACAGCTGAAGATCGGCGATCGCGACGGCGGCGGCGGATTCCACGACAGCGAAGAGGCGACCGCGCGCGACCTCGTCCGCCAGCTCTCGATGCACTCGTACGCCGGCGGGCGGCGCGTCTTCGTCCTCGGTGATGCCGACTTCACCCGCGAGGCCGCCAACGCGCTGCTGAAGTTCTTCGAGGAGCCGCCGGCCGACGTCGTGCTGATCGTCACGACCAACGCGGTCGGGCGAATTCTGCCCACTATTCGCTCGCGGCTGATCGAGGTGACGTTTCCGCCGCTCTCGGAAGACGAGATCGTCGCTGTCCTCGAGCGCCGCGGCGTGACGGCTGACGACGCCCGGCGTGCGGCGAGCATCGCGAACGGCAGCGCCTCGCGCGCGCTCGCGTATCTCGACGAAGGCGAAGGAGCGACGCGCGACGCCGCGGTCGAGTGGTTCTTCGCGGCCGCGCGCGGCGCGGAGGCCGACGCGAGCGCGTGGGCGACGCGGCCGACGCTCGAAGCCGGGCTCGAAACGGTGAAGACGCTCGCGCGCGACTGGGTCGCGCTCGGTCTCGGGCGCGGCGTCCCGCTGCTCGCGCGCGATCAGCGTTCGCGGCTCGAAGAGCTCCCGCCGCGCGACCCCGCCGCGTTCGCCAAGATGCTCGCCGCGATCGGCGACGCCGAGCGGATCGCGCGCACCAACGTCAGCCCGCCGCTGGTCGCGGACCTCGTTCGAATGGCGCTGGCCCCGTCGTCACGATAACCCGGGCGGCTCGGCCGAAGGCCGAACGCGAAGAGTTCGCCGAAGGCGAACTCACCACCGCCGCGTGAAGGATGCGTCGGTGTACGTCTTCGTAATGATCAGCGCGATGTAGCCGTCCGCGATCGCCTGGACCAGCGCGCCGATCAGGCCGTTCACGAGCCCGCCGCCCGTGTAGGGCGCGACATATCCCGTCAGCATCGCAGACGCGGCCGACGCGCCGAACGTCACGAGCGCCACGACGACGGCGGTCAGCGCCGCGGAGACCGGGTTCGCGCGCACGCGGTCGATCGAGACTTGGATCGCCTCGCCGCCGCCGAGCCCGCCGACCGCGACCGCCGGAATCGCCCAGATCAGGAAGAAGAGCGCGACCGCCATGAGCAGCAGCACGACGATGCCGAGCAGCGCCCCCGCGTAGCCGATGATCGCGAAGATGAAGGTGATACCGAGCGCGGTGAACAGGATGTCGCCGGCGCGGCGGCGCGCCTCCGTCCACCCGTTGTCGAACGACGCGCGGCCGCGGCGCCACGCGTCGTCCGCGATGATGCACGCAGCACCCAGACCGAAGAGCTCGAGCAGGATCACGATCATGCCCGCGATCCCGCTCGACGCATAGCCGACGAGCCCGCCGCCGGTCGGCGCGAGCACCAGCCCGATCAGGATCGCGGCGACGCCCATCAGCAGCGGGACGACGATGATCGACGGGTTGCGCACGAGCAGCGGGAGCGCCTTGACGTAAACGCCGAGATCGACCCCGGACAACGGCGTGCGCTTCATCGTGCGGACCCTATGCGCGCGCGCCGGCCAGTGCGCTTCCGCACGAGCACGTGCGCTCCGCGGGGATGTTCTCGATGATCGTGAAGATCGCGTTCTTCACCCGCTCGTTGTTGCGGTTGAACACCTCGATCACTTCATGGTGGGAGACCGGCTTGATCCCCTCGACGCCTTCCAAGCCGACGTCGTAGTCGGTGATCAGGGAGATGTTCACGTAGCACATCTCGAGCTCGCGCGCGAGATACGATTCCGGATAGTTGGTCATGTTGATGACCTCCCAGCCGAGCCAGCTGAACCAGCGGGACTCCGCGCGGGTCGAGAAGCGCGGCCCTTGGATCACGACGATCGTGCCGTGGTCGTGCGTGTCGATGTCCAGCGATCGCAGCGCGTCGACCGCGATCGGGCGCAGCTGCGGGCAATAGGGGTCGGCGAACGAGACGTGCGTCGTCACCGGGCCGTCGTAGAAGGTGTCCTTGCGGCCGGTCGTGCGGTCGACGATCTGGTCGGCGACGACCATCGAGCCGGGCTTCACGTTCGGCTGCAGCGACCCGCACGCGGTCGGCCCGATGATCCGCGAGACGCCGAGCGCCTTCATCGCGAACGCGTTCGCCAAGTAGTTGATCGACTGCGGCGGATAGCGGTGGTCCTTGCCGTGGCGCGGCAGAAAGGCGACCTTCTTCCCGGCGATCTCGCCGAGCGCGATCTTGTCGGAGGGCGCGCCGTACGGCGTCTCGACCCACACCTCGCGCGGGTTCTCGATCAGCGAGTAGAAGCCGGAGCCGCCGTAGACGCCGATCTCGGCGCGTTCGTTCGTCGTGTACATTGCGCCGCGCTAGATTGGACGAGCGACCGCCTCCGCCTGCCACCTAATCCATGAAGTCTGAGGGTTTCAGCTCCTCGATGAACTTCTTGAACTTCGTCGCGTCCTCGGGCTCGGTCTTGTCGGCGACGGTCTCCTCGAGCGCGATCTTGTCGCTCACGAAGATCGGCGCTTGCATGCGCAGCGCGAGCGCGATCCCGTCGGACGGACGCGCGTCGATCTCCTGAACCTCGCCGTTGGTGCGGACGATCAGCTTCGCGAAGAACGTCGAGTCCTTGATGTCGTGGATGACGATCTGCTCGAGCTTCGCGGAGAGCGACTCCAGCAGCGTGCGCATCAAGTCGTGCGAGAGCGGGCGCGGCACCGCGGTCCCCTCCAGCGCGAGCGCGATCGCCGTCGCCTCGAACGGTCCGATGAGGATGGGGAGGTAGCGCTTGCCCTCGAGGTCCTTGAGGATGACGACCGGGTCGTGCGTGAGGAGATCGATCCCCAGCTTGTCGACCTTCATCTGCCGCATCGCCGGGTACTCCGGGGGGCCGCAGGCCGAATCCTCCGGTTGCTCGTACGAGGGCGCTCCGTGGCATTGTCGTGCGGTATCGTCGGCCTCCCGAACGTCGGGAAGTCGACCATCTTCAACGCGCTCACGCGCTCGGCGCAGGCGCTCGCCGCGAACTACCCGTTCGCGACGATCGAGCCGAACGTCGGCGAGGTCCCCGTCCCGGACCCGCGGCTCGGCGTCCTCGCCCGGTTGAGCCGCTCCGAGAAGATCGTCCCCGCGACGATGCGCTTCGTCGACATCGCGGGGCTGGTGCGCGGGGCGTCGAGCGGCCAAGGGCTGGGGAACGCGTTCCTCTCGCACATCCGCGAGACCGACGCGATCGCGGCGGTCGTTCGCTGTTTCGAGGACGCAAACGTCACCCACGTCGAGGGACATCCCGACCCGCTGCGCGACATCGAGATCATCGACATCGAGATGTCGCTGGCGGACCTCGCGACGCTGCAGAAGCGCCGCGACAAGCTGCAGCGCGAGGTGCGCGCGAACCCCAAAGAGGCGCCGAAGCTCGAGGCGCTCGACCGGCTGATCGCCGCGCTGGAGAACGGCAAGCCGGCGCGCGCGTTTCCGCCCGATTCGCTCGAGGCGCAGATGGCGCGCGAGTCGTTCCTGCTCAGCGTGAAGCCGGTGCTCTACGTGGCGAACGTCGACGAGGCGCAGATCGCGAATCCCGGTCCGATGGCGCAGGCGGTGTTCGAGCACGCCAAGCGCGAGCGCAGCCGTGCGATCGCGTTCAACGGGAAGATCGAGTCGGAGTTCGCCGGGATGAGCGACGAGGACGTGGAGATGTTCCGCGCCGATTACGGGATCACGACCGGCGGGCTCGACCGGCTCATCGTCGAGGCGTACGATCTCCTCGGCCTGATGACGTTCCTCACCACCGGCGAGAAAGAGACGCGCGCCTGGACGATCGAGAAGGGCACGAAGGCGCCGCAAGCCGCCGGAAAGATCCACAGCGACATCGAGCGCGGGTTCATTCGCGCCGAGATCGTCTCGTACGCCGACTACGTGACGTACGAGACGATGGACGCGATCCGCGCCGCTGGGAAGCTCCGCTCCGAGGGCAAGGACTACGTGATGCAGGAAGGCGACGTCGTCGAGTTCCGCTTCAACGTCTGATTGTGCTGCCTGCGCGCAGCTCCGCCGCCTTGCTGCGCGCGGTTCATGGCCGTGCTCGCGCGGCTCCCGGATCGTACGGGCCGGGGACGACGTAGAACCGCGTGTGCCACGGATAGACGGTGATCGTGCCGGTCAGCTCGCCGGCGAAGAGGATCGTCAGCACCGCGATGCCCACCCCGCGAACGCGCGCGCGCCGTTGTCGCGGCCGCGCCGGTACGCGCGCGCGAACGCGATCAGCGGCACGGCGATGCAGACCGTCCACAGTGCGACGAACACTGTGTCCGGCATCGCGGGCATCGCCGAGCGCAGCATCAGCGGCAGCGCCGTCGCGAGGAAGAAGCCGCCGGCGCCGAATGCGAGGCCGAAGATCGCACCGAACACCACGTTGAGCGCGACGAGAACCGGGTGCGCCGGCTCGTCGTCCGCTCCGTAATGCATGCCGGTGTGAAGCTACGTCGGCGTGATCGTCGAGCCCGGCGGCGCCGCGCCGGTGTATCCGCCGCCGGCGAGCTGCGCGCGCAGCGCTTTCACCTCGCGTTCGA
>DATHLN010000078.1:0-1959 GCA_035488115.1 Candidatus Limnocylindrales bacterium
CCAGCGTCCTCCCGTCGAGCAGGTCAGGGTGACGGGGCCCTGAGCCAGCGTCCCTCCCGTCACCCTGAGCCTGTCGAAGGGTCCTCGTCATGTGCTGGCTCAATCTAATGACAGATATTGATATCTGTCATTCGATATGCGACCATTCAGCCCATGATTACCCGCAAACTCGGCTCTGCCGGTCCGGTCGTGTCGGCGATCGGCCTTGGCTGCATGGGGATGTCCGACGTCTATGGTCCGGCCGACGAGGCCGAGGGCATCGCCACGATCCACGCCGCGCTCGACGCCGGCGTGAACCTCCTCGACACCGGCGACTTCTACGGGATGGGCAGCAACGAGCTGCTCGTCGGCAAGGCGCTCGCGGGCCGCAAGCGCGACGACGTCCTGATCAGCGTGAAGTTCGGCGGAATGCGCGACCCGGCTGGCAACTGGAGCGGCTTCGACACGCGCCCGGCCGCGGTGAAGAACTTCCTGGCCTACTCCCTCAAGCGTCTCGGCACCGACTACATCGACGTCTACCGGCCGGCGCGGCTCGATCCGGCGGTCCCGATCGAAGAGACGGTCGGCGCGATCGCCGAGATGATTCAGGCCGGCTACGTGCGGCACGTCGGCCTCTCCGAGGTCGGCGCCGCGACGATCCGCCGCGCCGCCGCCGTTCACCCGATCCCCGACCTGCAGATCGAGTACGCGCTGATCACGCGCGGGATCGAGGCGGAGATTCTTCCGGCCTGCCGCGAGCTTGGCATCGCGATCACCGCGTACGGTGTCCTCTCGCGCGGGTTGCTCAGCGGCCACTGGTCGAAGGAACGTACCGTGACGCCCGGCGACTTCCGCACCCGCAGCCCGCGCTTCGCGGGCGAGAACCTCGACCACAACCTGCAGCTCGTCGAGGCGCTCCGCGCGATCGCCGACGAGAAGCAAACGACGGTCGCGAAGCTCGTCATCGCGTGGGTGCTCACACGCGGCGACGACATCATCCCGCTGATCGGCGCGCGCACGCGCGAGCGGCTCACCGAAGCGCTCGGCGCGCTCGACGTGACGCTGACCCCGGGCGACCTCGCGCGGATCGAGCGCGCGGTTCCACCCGACGCGGTCGCCGGCGAGCGCTACGCGCCCGCGCAGATGGCGATGCTCGACAGCGAGCGGAGCGTCGCGGCACCCGCGTGAGCGAGACCACGCTCACGCCCGAACGCATCCTGGAAGCGGCGGAGGACGTCCTCCGCCGCTACGGTCCCGCCAAGGCGACGGTCGTCGACGTCGCGCGCGCGCTCGGGGTCAGCCACGGCAGTGTCTACCGCCACTTCCCGACCAAAGCCGCGCTGCGCGACGCGGTGACGGAACGCTGGCTCGCGCGCATCATGGAGCCGCAGACCGCGATCGTCGAAGAACAGGGCCCGGCCGCGGAACGGCTTCACCGCTATCTCGCGACGCTCAGCGCGACGAAGCGCGCGCGCGCGGCGAGCGATCCGGAGCTGTTCGCGACGTATCAGGCGCTGTTCGCGGACGCGCGCGAGGTCGTCGCGGCGCACGTCGGCGATCTCGTCGAGCAGATTTCGCGCATCGTCGCCGACGGCGTCGCGCGCGGTGAGTTTGCAACGGTCGATCCGGTCGCGACCGCGCGCGCGATCCTCAATGCGACGTCACGCTTCCACGCCCCGGTCAACGCGCCGACGTGGAGCGATCCGGCCATCGAGGCGGCTTTCGAGGACGTATGGTCGCTGCTGCGCAGCGGGCTCAGTCGATGACCGGCGCGGGGAGCGGCGGCGCGGCCGGGAGCGCGTTGACGACCAGCGCGACGACGATCAGCGCCATCCCCGTCACCTCGCTGGGCGACGGAATCTCGCGCAGCTGAATCGCGGCGGCGAGAACGCCGACGACCGGGGTCGCAAGCGAAGCGATCCCCGCGACGCTTGCCGGCAGCCGCGAGAGGATGAACATCCACAGCAGCCACCCGCCCGC
>DATHLN010000079.1:0-3941 GCA_035488115.1 Candidatus Limnocylindrales bacterium
GGCGAGCACGCCGCTCGCGCGCACGACCTCGACCGCGTACGACGAGAGCAGTCGCGCGCGATCGGCCGGTCCCTCGCCGCCGATCCACTCGATGCGCTCGAGGAGCGGGATCGTCGCGCTGCGCGCGGGCGGCGGGACGCCGAGCGCGGCGCAGGCGCACCAGAATCCCGTCGCAGCAAGCGCGGCGCTCTTCCCGCCCATGTTCGGTCCGGTGAGCACGGCGACGCCGTCCAGCCGCATGCTCAGCGCGGTGTAGCCGCGACCGCGCGCGGCGAGCGCGTCGGCGAGCGGCGGAAAGACGCCGTCGTCGACCGCGATCGCGCGCGCGAACGACGGGACGCAGCCCTCCCAGCGCTGCGCGAACGCGACGCGCGCGAGCAGACGATCGAGCGCGCCGAGCGCGCGCGTCACCGCGGCGATCGCCTCCGCTTGCTGCGAGACGCGCTCGGCCAGCGCGCGGCGAGCCGCGTCTTCTTCGGTCGCGAGACGTGCGAGCGCGTCGTCCCGGCCGGGCACCGTGACGCGCAGCCGCGCGGCGCGGTACGTCGGGGTCTCGCGCACCACGAGGAGCTCGTCGGGGAGCGGGCCATCGTAGTCGCCGCGCAGCACGACGAGCTCTTCGCCGACCACGTCGATCCCGAGCGCGTCGCGGACCCGCGCGGCGACTGCCTCGCGCAGCGCCTCGTACCGTTCTTCGGTGCGCTCGACGGCGGCGCGCGACTCCCGCAGCCCCGCCGCGAAGCTGTCGGCGAGGTAGAACTCGCCGCCGCTGCGGCCCGGTGCGAGGAGCGCGCGCAGCGCTTCGAGGACCGGCGGCCGCCGCGAGGCTTCTCCGCGGGCGCTCTCCCACGCACGCGCGAGAACATCGAGCGCGTCGACGAAGCGGCCGAGCTCGTAGAAGTCGACGTCGTTCAGCGGATCGCCGGCGCGCGCTCGCGCGACGATCGCGCCGGGCTCCGGGACCGCGCGCAGCGCCGCGCGCAGCCGCGTCACGCCGTCACCGTCGAGCCGTGCGGCGAGGTCGACGACGTCCGCGATCTCGGCGCGCGCGCGCGTCTCGTCGCCCGGGCCGTACGATGCGATCGTCTCGTCGTGACGCCGCCCGAACGCGCCGACCGGCGCCACCGCGGCGCGCAGCCACGTCAAGCCGATCCGCTCGGCCGTCCATGCGTCGGCTTTCACGCGGCGAGATCCGCGACGACATCGAACGCGGGCACGCCGGTCGCGCGCGCGACCGCTTCGACCAGCTCGCGCGGTGCGAGCGTCGCGTCGCGGCCGACCGGCGAGGTCGTGCAGGCGACGATCCGCAGTGGGCGTTCGCAACGCAGGTCGACCGCTTCGCGAAGCTTCGCGAACAGCGCGCCGCGCACCGTGATCCGGGTCGGATCGTCGACCACCACCGTCGCGCCGCGCGCGTTCGCGAGCAGATCCTCCGCGTCACGCACGTCGAGCGCACCCTCGATGTGCACCACGCGCGCGCGCTCGCGCGCAGCGTCGCGCCCCGGCAGCGAGAGCCGCGCGACCGTATCGGCCGCGATCGAGGCGACGCGCGCCACCGTCGCGCCGCTCGCCGCACCGGTCGCGACGATCACCGCGTCCTCCCCGCCGGCGAGCGCTGCGACGCGGTCGATCGCGCCGTCGACGAAGAGCGGTCCGTCGTGCATCGCGCGCAGCCGCTCGATCGTCGCGCGCATCGCGCGCGCGCTGGGCGGCCCCGCGATCTCGCACGCCGTCGGCAGCGCGGCGCGCGCGAACACGATCGTCCCCAGCGCGCTCGCCTCACCCGCGCCGAGGACCGCCAGCGCCGGGCTGCGCGGGAGCAAACCCGACGGCAGCGCGACCAGCGTGCCCGGCGCGAGCCGCACACGCGGCTTCGGCTCGGAGTCGAGCGCGTCCGACGGTTCGCCGTCGCGCCCGATCGACGTCACCGCGACGGTGACGCCGCGCCGCCGCGCGATCGCGCGCAGCGCGTTGAAGGTCGTCGTCTTCCCGGTGTTCTTCGCGGTCCCGACGACGATCACGCTGCGCGAGGCCGCGAGCGCGAGCGCGTAGAGCGCCTCAGGCGCCGACGTGGAAGTACTTGAGCCCGGCAAACGCTAGACCCGTGAGGACGAGGACGATCCCCGCCCACAGCGCGGCGCGTTCCTCCGCCACGACGCCGAGCCGCTTCCCGAGCGCGAGTCCGAGCGTCGTCGAGATGATCGACGCGACGCCGATGCACACCAAGCTGAAGACGAGCGGCACGCCGATGTAGAGGATCGAGAAGCCGATCCCGAGCGAGTCGAGGATGATCGAGAGCGCGCCGAGCGTGAGCCCCCAGCCGCACGAGAGGTCGAAGCCGCCACCCTCCTCGGTTCCGTGGAGCGCTTCGTAGATCATGTAGCCGCCGACGCCGATCAGCGCCGCGAAGCCCAGGTATCCCGCCGCGTCGCCGAGCAGCTTTCCCGCCGCCTGCCCTAGCAGCACGCCGATCACCGTCATGCTGACCTCGGCGAGCGCGAACGCCGCGCCGATCCTGAGCTTGACGGCGCGGTCGGTACCCTTCATCCCGACGCCGACGGAGACGGCGAACACGTCGAGCCCCAGCGACAGCGCGACAAAGAGCACCTTGAAGAACGCCGTGACCGTCACGCGCCGGACCGCCTCGCTCTGCGAGCGTGCGCGCTTACGCGCCGAGGACCGAGTGCAGCGGGTCGGTCAGCAGCTGCTGCACGGTCGTGCGAAGCTGCGAGAGCGTGAACGGCTTGTTCAGGAACGCGTTCGCGCCGGCAGCCTTCGCGCGCGCGTCCATCGCGTAGTTGTTGTGGCCGCTGATCATCACGATCGGCATCCGCGAGGTCGCACCGTTCTGGCGCACCTGCGTGATCAATTCGATCCCCGAGATCCCGGGCAGCATGAAGTCGCTGATCAGGATGTCGTACGGATCGTCGCGCTGGATGTGCACGAGCGCGCTCTCCGCGTCGTTGCACAGCGTGACGTCGTACGGTCCCTTCGCGAGGATCGTCTTGATCAGCGTGCAGATCTCCGGATCGTCGTCTGCGACCAGGACGCGCCAGGACATGTGTACCGTTTTCCAGCTTTCCGACCCCTCGCCTACGGAGCGAGTGAAAAGAGCATGCTAAGGCGCCGGGGGCCCGGGCGGAGTGTACCCCGAGGGCGGCGTGGGATCATGCCGAAGCCCGACGATTCGTGGCAGTCCTCGACGTGATCCAGACCCCGGCGTTCCAGCAGCGCTTCTTCTTCCTCGCCAAACGCTTCATCGCCGGAGAGACGGTCGGCCAGGCGATGGACGCCGTGGCGGGACTGAACGCCCAAGGGATGACCGCGACGCTCGACTTCCTGGGCGAGGACGTCGTCACGAAGCCCGAAGCCGACCGTACGCGCGACGCCTACTTCGAGCTGCTCGCCGCGATCCGCGAGCGCAATCTCGACGCGAACGTCTCGCTGAAGCTCACCGCGATGGGACTCCTCATCGACGAGGAGTACGCGTTCGCGAACCTGTGTGCGGTCCTCGACGCCGCCTCGCACAACCACGACCCGTTCGTACGGATCGACATGGAAAGCTCGGCGGTGACCGACGCGACGCTGCGCCTGTTCGAGCGCGCGTACGCGGAGACGAAGCACGTCGGCCCCGTGCTGCAAGCGTACTTGAAACGCACGCCCGCCGACGTCGAGCGGATGATCGGTCTGCACGCGCGCGTGCGCCTCTGCAAGGGCGCGTACAGCGAGCCGCCCGAGATCGCGTACCGCGACATGCCCTCGATCCGCACGCACTACCTGCGCTCGGCCGAGGCGCTGCTCGAGCGCGGCAACTACCCGGGGATCGCGACGCACGACGAGCGCATCATCACGGCGGTCGAGCGGTTCGTGCGCGAGCGCGGGATCGCGCGCGAGCGGTTCGAGTTCCAGCTGCTCTTCGGCGTGCGCCCGGATCTGCAGCG
>DATHLN010000080.1:0-21314 GCA_035488115.1 Candidatus Limnocylindrales bacterium
CTCGCAGCGCCGGGTCAGCGTCTCACCGCGCTCGTCGAAGGTATAGACGGCCGCGCGGTGCCCGGCGCGGGCGGCCGTCGTGACGATCTGCATCGTCAGCGTCGTCTTCCCGACGCCGGTCGGTCCGGTGATCAGCGTGACGGTTCCGCGCTCGAGCCCGCCGTCGAGCACGCGGTCGAGCTCGTCGATCCCGGTAACGATCTGGCTCGGCTCGAACTCCGCCGCGTTCGGTTCGGGGACGAGCCGCGGAAAGATGACCGCGCCGCGCTCGGTGAGCCGCAGCGTGTGCAGGCCGGACCGGAAGTCGGAGCCGCGCAACTTGGTGACGCGGATCGTCCGCGTCCGCGGTCCGAGCATGACCTCGAGGACACCGTCGGCCAAGAACCGCAGGTCGTCGTCGGGCTGCTCCGCCGAGGTCTCCGAGCTCATCAGCAAGATCGCGCCGCGCCCGACGAGATAGCGCACGAAGGAGAGCGCTTGCCGCCGGTACTCGTGCATGTCGGCGGCGAGATACCGCAGGCTCGTCATCGAGTCGACGAAGACGCGGCGCGGTGCGCTCGCGTCGATCGCCGCGACGATGCGCCGCGTGGTCGGCTCGCGCTCGACCTCCGAGGGCGAGAAGATGTCGTAGGTCTGCATCTGGGCGAACAGGTCGGACGAAGGGCTCAGGTCGAGCACCTCGATCCCGCTCGTGTCGAAGCCGGTGCGCCGCGCGTTTTCGCGGAGTTCCGCCTCCGCTTCGCCGAACGTGACGAACAGCGCCGGCTCGCCGGCCGCCGCGCCCGTCTGGAGGAAATGCCAGCCGAGCGTCGTCTTGCCGGTACCCGGCGGGCCGCTGATCAGGTAGCTGCGGCCTGCGATGAACCCGCCGTACAAGATTTCGTCCAGGCCGGCGATGCCGGTGGACCCGCGCTCCTCGACCATCCCGACCTTCTCTACCCGAAAAGAGTGTCCAGGTGGACAGTGGTCGGCGGGGGGGCGACTGCGAAGCGGTCGGGGGTGACGCCGCTGCTTCGCAACGACCTCGCGGGAGCGGCGTCGGCGTCGCTCCCGCCAAACGACCTTCTCCAGCGCATCCGGCCTGCCGAACGCAGCCGCTTGCTGGGCTTCCTCGAGCTCGTGCCGGTCGACGCCGGGACCGCGCTCTGCACGAGCGAAACGGATCTCCGGTACGTCTGGTTTCCGCACGACGCGGTCGCTTCGACCGTCGTGCCCATGCCGGAGGGCGAGGCCGTCGACGTCGGCTTGCTGGGGCCGGAGGCGCTCGTCGGAACGGATCCGCTGTACGGTGGCCGGCGCAGCGCGACGACGGTCGTCGTGCAGATCGCCGGGCACGCCGGCCGCATGGATGCCGACGACTTCCGGCGGGAAGTCGTCGTTCGCAACGGCGAGCCGTACGGCGTTTTCCTGCGCTTCGCCGCGGCGTACCAGCGCATGATGGCGCAACTCGGCGCGTGCAACGCGCGCCACGCTCTCCTCCAGCGACTCGCGCGCTTGCTGCTGATGCTCGACGACCGTCGCGCGCCGAAGGCTATCGACATCACGCACGACCGGCTCGCCGACATGCTGGCGGCGCGGCGCGCGTCGATCACCGAGGCGGCGAACGCGCTCCGCCACTCCGGCGCGCTCGAATACCGTCGAGGGCACATCGCGATCCGCGACCGCCGCCCGCTGCTAGCCGCGAGCTGTGCCTGCTATCCCGTCGTCGCCCGTCTCGTTTCGCGCGCGGAACCCGCCGGGGGGGGGCGGCGGAACCGCTTCGCCAAGCCGCGGAAGGCCGTTGAGCGGTGGAAGTGACGAATCATTCCGGCCGCCAGAGCCGTTTGATCGAGGCGCTTTCCACCCGCGAACGCGCCCGCGTCACGGAGTTCCTGGAACCGGTCGAGCTCGAGTCACGAGACGTGCTCGAGTCCGAGGGCGATCCGATTCGGTGTGCGGTCTTTCCCGCCAACGCAGTCACCTCGACGCTGATGGAATTGCCCGAAGGTGACACGGTCGAGGTCGGGCTGATGGGCGCCGAAGGCGTCGTCGGGCTGCCGCTCCTGTACGGGCAGAGAATTGCGAACGCCACCGTGATCGTGCAGATCCCCGGACACGGTCTGCGAATTCCGGCCGACGTCTTCGCGCGCGAAGTGGTGGAGCACGGCGGCGAGTTCTACCGCCTGCTGCTGAGGCACGCGAACATGTTCAGCGCGATGGTCGCGCAGGGCGCCGCGTGCAACGCGAGCCACGGCGTCGACCAGCGGTTGGCGCGCTGGATCCTGCAGGTTCACGACCGAGTCGGCACGCCACAGTTTCCGCTGACGCACGAGTTCATCGCGCTCATGCTCGGCGTGCGGCGCGCGAGCGTCAGCGAGGCCGCCTCGAGACTGCGGCAGGCGGGCGCGATCGACTACCGGATCGGGGCCGTTCGGGTCACCGGTCGCGCCGAGCTCGAGGCCGCGGCATGCGGCTGCTACGCCGTCATGCGGCGGTTCAGCGACAACATCTTCACCGACGACTCGCTCGGCGGGGCGGCGAAGCCGCACGCTTGAGGCACCCCTCGGGTGGGGCAGGAAAGAATGACGGCGTCGAGGGGGAATACCTGCTCGACGAGGCCCTCCTATGCTCGATGAAGCCGAGATCCAGCGACTGCAGCGTAACGTGGAAACGCTGGCGGACCGTGTCCGGGACTTCGAGGAGTCGTTCACGAGGTTTCGCCGGCTTCGGTACGCCACGCGCGCGGCACCGGACGCGCCGCCGCCGCTCAGCGTGCGCGAGCTCGCCATCTTGCGCTCGATCGCCGACGGCGACGACAACGGCCGCATCGCCGCCAGCATGAACTTCGGCCTGGGCACGATCAAGCTCCACGTGCGCGAGATCCTGGAGAAGCTCCACGTCTCCAGCCGTACCGAAGCCGCCGTGCAGGGCGTCCGCCGCGGGCTGATCTGAGCTAGACGGCGCCCTCCGCGGCGCCGTCGGCGACTCGGTCGATACGCAGAACCAGCCCCGAGACACCGTCGGTGCGATAGGGCTCGGCGCGCACGAGGACCGGTACCGCCGTGCCGTCGCCGTACCGCAGCCGGAGCCGTTCGCTGAACGCCTCGCCGCGCCGTGCCCGGCGGATCGGGTCGTGCGTCGCGCCGTCGCCGTCCCTCTCGAACGCCGGCTCGCCGCGCTCGAAGTAGCCCCGGTACGCGGCGTTCTCGTACGCCGGCTTCCCGTCGTCCCCGAACACCGCGATCGCGTGATCGACCGCATCGAGCGCGAGCTGCAGCCGCAGGCACTCACGCTCTTTCTCCACCCGCTGCTCCTCGCGGACCGACGCCAGCTCCTGGTACTCGGTGCTGCGCGCCTCGAGCTCTTCGTTCGTCGCGTTCAGCTCCTCGACCGTTGCCTGCAGCTCTTCGTTGAGCGTCTCGAGCTCTTCGTTGGTCGCCTGCATCTCCTCGTTGAGCGTCTCGATCTCTTCGGCGGCCGAGGTGGCTTCCTCGGCGGCGATGAGCAGGTGCTCGTTGGTGGTGCGGAGCTCGACGTTCATCGTGGTGAGCTCGTCGTTCGCGTTGAGCAGCGCGCGCTGGCGCGAGGTGAGATGATCGAGCTTCGCGGACATCTCCTCGATCTGCGTTCGCAGGTCTTCGCCGCGCCGCTCCGCCGCGCGGCGGCGCGCGACCTGCGAAGTGATGTCGACGAGCACGATCGCGACGTGCATGGCCGGCTCGGCGTCGAGCTGCTGGGCCTGGCACGTCACCAACAGCGAGTGCGACGCGTCGTTGACGGGATCGACGATCTCGAACTCCTGCCCGGCCGCGCGCCCTTCGCCGCCGAACGCGGCGTCGATCGCGAGCCGCAGCTGCATGCTGTCGATCCCGCTCGCGGAATGCAGCAGATCCTCGCCGACGCCGATCCCGTGGATGTTCAGCAGCGCGCGCGCGGAGTGATTGATCGCGACGATGTCGTAGCGCCGGTCGACGAGGACCAGCCCGATCGCGCTCTCCGTGAGCGCCGCGAGCGGATCGCTCGCCCGCGAGCCGCCGAGGCGCTGCGCTCCGAACGGTGAGCTCAGACGCCCGGCCGACGGCAGCATGCTGAGAACCGAGGGCAGCGCGGCCACCGTCGCGGCCTGGCTCTCGCGCGCCAGCCCGGCGCGCAGTCCTTCGCGCGCCGTGGTGCCGGCGTCGCGCAGCGAGCTCGGCGGAATCAGCACGCGCGGACCGTACCGCTCGTACACCTTGAAGGTTCGGTGCACCGGGCGAAAATACTCGGGAAGCGGACTGGTCGTCTCGGCCTTGCCGAGCGCGAGATACCCGTCGGTGCGCAGCGAGAACGCGAAGAGCTGGAGCGTGCGCTGCTGCAGCTCCTTCGCGAAGTAGATCAGGACGTTCCGGCACAGGATCAAGTCGATACGCGGGAACGGCGCCCGCTGCGCGAGATCGTGCTGGCCGAAGACGGTGAGGTTGCGAACGAGCTTCTTGACCTCGAAGCCGTCGGGGCGTTCGACGAAATAGCGGTCGACGTACTCGCGCGGCACGCCCTCGAACGCCGACTCCGGATAGACGCCGTGGCGCGCGAAGGCGACCGCGTCCTCGTTGAGGTCGGTCGCGAAGATGCGGACGTGGAAGTCGCCGATCCGCTCGCCGAGCGCCTCGAGCGTGAGGATCGCCAGCGAGTACGCTTCCTCACCGGTCGCGCAGCCGGCGGACCACAGCCGGAGCTCGTTGCCGTTTCGGCTCGCGTGCTCGATCAGCTGCGGCATCACGTCGTCGCGCAGGTACTCGAACAACTGCGGATCGCGGAAGAACTCGGTGACGTTGATCAAGAGGGTCCTGACCAGGCGCGCGTATTCGTCGGGATGGCGTCTGAGGTATCCGAGATATTCAGCGAGGCTGCCGAAGCCCCCGCCGTTCATGAGCCTGAAGATGCGCCGCATGATCGTCGGCAGCTTGTACTCGCGAAAGTCGATGCCGGCGCGCTGCCTGACCTCGCCGAGGAGCACGTGGAGCATCCGGCGCTGCGCCAAGGCGGGCTCCTCCTCGAACGAGAGCAGCTCGTTCAAGGTGGCGGCGAGCTCTTCGGTGGGGACGCCGATGTCGCTCGGCTCCGGCGGGATCGCCCAGCCGTAGACGCCGCGCTGCTCGTGCACGACCATGCCGCCCGCCTCGCGGACCGCGCTCAGATCGGTCTCGGTGAAGAGCGGGTGCTCTTCGGCGAGAACGACGAGCGTGGTGTACCCGTCAAAGGAGGCGAGGGCGCCGGCCAGCATGGCGGACTCGGCTCGCGTTCCGCCCGCGTCGCCGCGCCGCGTCGCATCCTCGAAGACGACCGGCGTGTCGAAGGCGACCAGATGCGCGCGCCCGCGCAGCGCCAGGCACCGGCCGTCGCTCGGGACCGCGACGTCGAGTACGGTGGCATTGCGGAGACGTTCGGCCAGCGCTTCGGTGTCGACGCCTCGACATGCGACGAGGATCGCGCCCGGGAACGGCGGGACCAGGCCGGAGAGGATCAGCTCGAGGCTGCGGCACGACTCCTCGGTCGCGGAGAAGAGGATGAGGGACGAGGCCTGCTCGGGGCTCCGGTTCAGCATCGCGTTCGAGGGTACACCTTTCCAAGCGGGTAGCGAACCGGAAGGGAGCCGATGTCAGCGCGGAACGTAGTGGTCATCGGCGCCTCCGCGGGCGGGCTCGAAGGTCTGATGCGCATCGTGCGGGACCTCACGCCCGGGCTGCCGTCGGCGTTCTTCGTGGCGATGCACGTCTCGCCGAGCGCGCACAGCAGGCTACCGGAGATTCTCGGCCGCATCGCCCGGTATCCTACGAGCGCGGTCACCCCGGCCGGCGACCAGATCGCCGAAGGGCGGATCTACGTGGCGACCCCCGACCGCCACATCGTGATCGAGGACGGCCGCGTCTTCGCGTCGGCGGGCCCGCGCGAGAACCATCACCGGCCGTCGATCGACGCGCTCTTCCGGAGCGCCGCGCTCGCGTACGGATCGCGTACCGTCGGGGTGATCCTGTCCGGCACGCTCGACGACGGCACAGCGGGGCTGCGCTGGATCAAGCGCGCCGACGGGATCGCGCTGGTCCAGGATCCGGCCGAGGCACTGTTCCGCGGAATGCCGGCCAGCGCCATCGCGAACGTCAACGTAGACCGCGTGCTGCGCGCGGAGGAGATCGCGGCGGGGATCGCCGACGCGGTCACGCGCGGCGGGGGAGAAGTCGTGTCCGACAACGGTTCCGTCGATGACCAAGGCGCGCCGCGCAGCGAGGAAGGTGCCCACCCCGCCTCGGACTTCGTCTGCCCCGACTGCGGCGGCACGCTGTTCCGGATGGGCGACGACGAGGTCATGCGCTTTCGCTGCCGCGTCGGCCACGCGTACTCGCCGGAGGGACTGCACGCCGAGCAGAGCCGCAACCTCGAAGAGTCGCTGTGGACCGCGGTCCGCTCGCTCGAGGAGCACGCCGATCTCTCGCGCCGGCTCGCCGCCTGGGCGCGCCGCGCGTCGCTGCCGATCGCCGAGGTGAACTTCACCAGCCGCGCCGACGACGCGCTCCGCAAGGCGGCCGTCGTCCGCCGAGCCCTCGACGAACGCTCCGACGTCCCCCAAGAGCCGCAACCCGAGACGGCCTGATCATCGCCGCTCGAGCGGCCCGGCATCGTGCAGCGTGAGGTACGCGACGGCTGCACCGAACCGGTCGAGGTCTTCCTCGAAGAGCCCGATCGCGGTGTTGCACGAATTGCACAATAAGCCGCGCACGGCGTCGCGCGCGTGATCGTGATCCACGTAGAGATGGTGAAGGAAGACGTTCTTGTCGCGCGCACGCTTTGCCGGCTTACAAGCCGTCCAGTGTTTCCCGCAGATCGCGCAGCAACCGTCCTGCTGTTGCAGCATCGTCTCTAGTGCTTCGATCGTCATACCGTATTCTCGCAGGAAGTACTGCCGCCGCGCTTTCTCTCGATATAACGGGTTGCAGCGATAGTACTCGCGATTGTTTCTCTTACTACACGGACCGCACCGTGAAGCGCCGGTCGACAAGCGCTTTTTCCACCGATCCGCATTTCGAGCACGTCAGGGTTCGCTGTCTCGCCATAACGTCTGCATCGTAGCTCCTCGCAATGCCAACATCACGGCACTGTGAGCGCAGAATAACGAAAACCCCGCCAACGATCATGACGAGGTTTTCTGAAATGTGTCGAGGGGCGGGATCGAACCGCCGACACTAGGTTTTTCAGACCTATGCTCTACCAACTGAGCTACCTCGACGCGACCGTGCCCGATTCGGCGGGGCGGCTTTCGGCCCTGCCTTTCAGGCGGTTCCGGCGAGGAGGCGGGTGCAATCGGCGACCGGGAGCGGGCGGCTCAAGAGGAAGCCCTGGACCACGTTGCATTCGAGCGCGCGCAAGCGCTCGAGCTGATCGTCGCGCTCGACGCCCTCCGCGACGGTTTCGACGCCGAGCCCGCGCGCGAGCGTGGTGACCGCGCGGATCACGGCGCCGTCGAATGCGGCGTCGGCGACGTCGGCGACGAAGCTGCGGTCGATCTTCAGCACGTCGACGGGGAAGCGCTTGAGAAAGCCGAGCGACGTGTAGCCGGTGCCGAAGTCGTCGATCGCTACGCGAACGCCGAGCGCGCGGAGCGCCTGCAACACGCGCACTGCTGCCGCGACGTCCTGCATGATCGCCGACTCCGTCACCTCGATCTCCAAGCACGACGCCGGAACGCCGTACTTCGCGAGCAGCCGGCCCACGAGCTGCGGAAGCCGGTCGCCGTCGAGCTGGCGCGCGGAGACGTTCACCCCCACGAGCATCGGCGGGATCCCCGCGTCGGACCACGCGCGCGCCTGCGCGAGCGCGCGCTCCATCACCCACGCGCCGATCTCTTCGATGAGACCAAACTGTTCCGCGACCGGGATGAACCGGTCCGGCAGCATCAGCCCGTGTACCGGATGCCGCCATCGAATCAGCGCCTCGACGCCGCGGACCGCGCGCGTCCGCAGGTCGTACATCGGCTGGTAGTACAGCTCGAGCTCGTCACGCTCGATCGCGAAGTGCAGATCGCGCCGCGTCAGCACGCGCTCAAGCGACGACGTATCGTTCGGCGAGCCGTAGCGGCGCACCGTGTTGCGGCCGAGCCGCTTCGCCTCGAAGACCGCGGCTTCGGCGGTCGCGATCAGCGTGCCGGCGTCCGGCGCGTCTTCCGGCGCACATGCCACGCCGATGCTGGCGGTGAGATGGACCGGCTTGCCGGCGACCAAGAACGGCTGCTCGAAGACGCTCGCGACCCGCGCCGCCGTCTCGCGCACCGCGTCCGGCGAGTCGTTGCACTGCATGAGCACGAACTCGTCGCCGCCGAAGCGGCCCGCGTACGCGCCGGGCAGCGCCGTGCGCAGCCGACGGGCGAGCTCGCATAACACCGCATCGCCGGCGGCGTGATCGCCCAGGTCGTTGACGACGCGGAAATGGTCGACGTCGGCGAACAGCACCGCGAGCGACCTCCCCGCGCGCTCGCACCGCGCCAGCTCGTGCTTCGCGCGGCGCTCGAACGCGGCGCGCAGCGGCAGGCCCGTGACCGGATCGTCCTCCCGCGCGTCGCGCAGCGCGCGAACCACGGCGCTTCCGAGCCAGTCCAGGATCGCGGGGATGCGCTTGCGTGCGGTCGTCGCTCCGTCAACTTCCACGTTGCGAAACGTTCCCACTCCGGCGAGCATGCGCTTTGGCGGAACGCCGTCCGGGCGAGCATCGTGCGCTCGGTCACTACCGTCCGGTCGCCGACGAATCAGCGCCGGCGCGGGCGCCACGGCATCATCACGCCCTCCGCGGCGTCGACGAGCGCCGAAAGCCCGAACCCGAGCAGCGAGACCGCCACGAGGGCGGCATAGAGGCGCTCGACGTCGAGGAGCTGCTGCGCGTTGAAGATCGCGTAGCCGAGCCCGGTCCGCGTCAGCTGGTATTCCGCGGCGACCGCGAGGACGATCCCGATCCCGATGCTCAGCTTCGCGCCGGCGTAGACGTTCGGGAGCGCGCCCGGCAGCAGCACCTTGAAGAAGAACGTCGCCGGACGGATGCGGTACGCGCGCGCGACGTCGAGATAGATCGTCTCAATCTGCCGCACGCCGGCCTCGGTGTTGATCACCATCAAGAAGAACACGCCGACCGCGATCGCCGCCCACTTCGCCGCCTCGCCGGGACCGAAGAGAAAGTAGAACAGCGGCAGGATTGCGATCTTCGGGATCGGGTAGAGCAGCCCGATCACCGGCTCGAAGTAGGCGCGCACCCAGCGGTTCATTCCCATCGCGAGACCGAGCAGCGTCCCCGGGACGCCGCCCAGCAGCAGCCCGACGAACAGCCGCGAGAGCGTCGCGTACGCGTTCGTCGCGAGCTCTCCGCTCGCCGCGTACTGCGCGAAGCTCCGCGCGATCGCGCTCGGCGGCGGAAACAGCCCGGGGTTCAGCAGCTTCGTCGACACCGCGATCTGCCACAGCAGCACCAGCGAGAGCGGCGCCGCGACGTTCAGCGCGCGCGCGGTCCAGCGCGACGCCGTCATCGCAGCAGTTCCCAGATGTGGACGACGTGCTCGCCGAACGCGGGCTCGCCGCGGATCGCGACCGCGTCGCGCGGGCGCGGAAACCGCACCGGCACGATCTCCTTCACCTGCCCGGGACGCGCGCTCAGCACGACGACGCGGTCGGCGAGCGTCACCGCTTCCTCGATGCCGTGCGTCACGAAGACGATCGTCTTCGGCGAGCGCTCCCACAAGCGCATCAGCTCGTTCGCGAGGCCGACGCGCGTCTGCTCGTCGAGCGCGCCGAACGGCTCGTCCATGTAGAGCACCGGCGGGTCGGTGACGAACGCGCGCGCGACCGCGGCGCGCTGCTTCATCCCGCCCGAGAGCTGATGCGGCCACGCGCGCTCGAACTCCGCGAGGCCGACGAGTCCGAGCACCTCGCCGACGCGGCGCCGCACCTCGTCGCGCGGCACGGCGAGCGAGTCGAACGCGAACGCGACGTTCTCGTGGACGCGCATCCACGGAAAAAGCGACTGCTCCTGGAACACCGTCGCACTCGGCAGCTCGTCCGCGCGTGCCGCCGCGCCGGCGATGTGAACGCGCCCGCCGGTCGCGCGGTCGAGACCGGCGAGGATGCGCAGCAGCGTGCTCTTTCCGCAGCCGCTCGGCCCGACGACCGCGACGAACTCGCCGTCCGCGATCTCGAGGTTCACGTCGTCGAGCGCGACGGTGCCGTTCGGATAGGCCTTCGTCAGGTGCTCGACCGCGATCGACGCCACGGCTGGCGGTGTTCGCGGAACGACGAACGCCGGACCTCGTTCGAGATCCGGCGTTCGGGTACTGGCGACGTTGATGGGGCTCGAACCCACGACCTCCGCCGTGACAGGGCGGCGCTCTAACCAACTGAGCTACAACGCCATCGACGAGATGGTGGGCACGGTTGGGATTGAACCAACGACCCCCCGCGTGTGAAGCGGATGCTCTCCCACTGAGCTACGCGCCCACGTCGACTCGCTTTTTGGCGAACCGGCCTATTCTCCCCGACCCGACCCGCCCCTGTCAACCAGGGTAGAAGCCTCCCTGCATGCTACCGACCGAGGGACCGGAGGCCGCCAAGGCGGCGGGTCTGCGCTACACGACCGACGCGATCCCGGGGATCCGGCGGGTCAAGCGGCGCGGCGGCTTCACCTTCCTCGACCCGGACGGCAAGCCGATCACCGACAAGGGCGAGATCGCGCGCATCAAGGCGCTCGCGATCCCGCCCGCCTACACCGACGTCTGGATCTGTCCCCGCGCGAACGGCCACCTCCAGGCGACCGGTCGCGACGCGCGCGGGCGCAAGCAGTACCGCTACCACAAGCGCTGGCGCGAAGTGCGCGACGAGAACAAGTTCGACCGCATGATCGAGTTCGCGAAGGCGCTGCCTGCGATCCGCGAGGCGGTCGCGCGCGACATCGCGCTCCCCGGGATGCCGCGCGAGAAGGTGCTCGCGACGATCGTCTCGCTGATGGAGCGGACCGCGATCCGCGTCGGGAACGAGGAGTACGCGCGCGAGAACGACTCGTACGGGCTGACGACGCTGCGCGAGGACCACGTCGACGTGAAGGGCTCGACGGTGCGCTTCCACTTCCGCGGCAAGAGCGGGAAGGAGCACGACATCGAGGTGCGCGACAAGCGGATCGCGCGCATCATCGAGAAGATGCAGGATCTTCCGGGCCAGCAGCTCTTCGAGTACGTCGACGACGACGGCACGCCGCGCCCGGTGCACAGCGAGGACGTCAACGAGTATCTCAAGACGGTAACCGGCGGCGAGTTCACCGCGAAAGACTTTCGGACGTGGGACGCGACGATGATGTGCGCGCTCGAGCTCGCGGCGGTCAAGGCCGAAGAGGAGAGCCAAACCGAGCGCAAGCGGCTCGTCACCGAGGTCATCAAGAAGGTCGCCGAGCACCTCGGCAACACGCCGGCGGTCTGCAAGAAGTCGTACGTCTATCCCGGCATCGTCGAGACGTTCGTGAACGACGGCGCGCTCGCGCTGATCGAGAAGGCCGTCGCGCGGACCTCGCCGCACGCGCTCGACGCGCACGAGAGCGCGGTCGTGAAGCTGATCGAGCGGATCGTCGAGCGCGAGAGCGAGCCGCTCGCCAAGGCGCTGACGAAATCCGTTCGCGCCGAGCGCGCGAAGCGGTCGAAGCGCGCCGGCAAGCGAGCGTCCGGCGGCAAGAAGGCGGCCTAGCGGGTATCAGCGCGCCATGCGTACTCTTCTCATGGCGGCGGGGCTCGCGGCGCTTCCGCTGACCACCATTCTCGTGACCGCCGCGCCTGCCACCGCCGTCCCGGTCGGCTCGTCTTGGGTCGAAGGCACACTGGTCCACATCTCGACCAGCAACATCAAGATCAAGGACGACAAGACGGGCAAGGAGCTGAGCTTCGCGCTCGTCCCGCACTTCGATCAGGTGTTTTCGAGCGACGGCAAGACGACGTATCAGATGAAGTCGCTGCACTCCGGCCAGCTGGTCAAGGTCTTCTACGATCAGAAGCTGCTCGGGGTCCGGCACGCCGACCGCATCCTGGTGATGAACCGGATGGAGCACCCGGTCAAGCAGCAGAAAGGCTAGTCACCTACTGCGGGAGCCGCGACGCGAACGTCACCGCGTGACCGCCCGGCTCCCGCACCGTGATCTCGTGCATCCCGTAGAACGTCTTGCGCGGCGCGACGATGACGTCGGCATCGGCGAGCGCCGGGATCACGAGGTCGACGTCGCTCACCGTCAGGAACAGGCCGACGGCTCCGCGTCCCGAGATCGTCTCGTTCACCGCGCGCGCGGCGTCCGGGCCGACGTCATTGATGATGCTCGCGTGCGATTGGACCATCACGACGACCCCATCCTTCTCGAGCATCGCGAAGCCCAGCTCGTCGCCTTCGTTGACGACCGCGGTCTGCTGAAAACCCAGCCGGTCACGGAAAAAGTCGCGCGTCGGCTCGACGCGTTCGACGATCAGGACCGGTGCGACCGACTCATAGCGCAGATGCGGATGCGGCGAGGCCATGGCCCGCCGCTTCTCCTTCGGAGTCACCCTGAGCCTGTCGAAGGGTGAGAGCGGCTCCGTGAACGTCAGGAGAGTCTCTCATCCTTCGACAGGCTCAGGATGACACCGCGAGCTCAGGATGACACCGCGAGCTCAGGATGACGCCGGGGCGGGCTCGGGACTGCGGACGAGCGGGCGCTCGTCGATCGGGAACTGGATCAGGAACCCGAACAGCGCGACGGCGAGCGAGACGGCCCACATCGCGTTGTAGCTGCCGGTGCGGTCGAGGATCACGCCGCCGAGCCAGGCGCCGAAGAACGCGCCGATTTGGTGGACGAGGAACGTCAGACCAAACAGCGTCGAGACCCACTGCAACCCGAACTTCTCCGCGATCACGCCGCTGGTCGGCGCGACGGTCGAGAGCCACAGCAGCCCCATCGCCGCGGAGAACGCGATCACCGAGACCGCGCTGATCGGCACCAGCACGAAGACCAAGATCGCGACGAACCGCAGCCCGTAGATCCCCGAGAGGACGTAGCGTTTCGGGAACAGATCGGCGAGCCGCCCGCTGGCGTAGCTGCCGATCACGTTGAACGCGCCGACGATCGCGAGCGCCGCCGCGCCGATCGTCGGCGAGAGCCCCGCGCGCGCGACGATCTGCGGCAGATGCGTCTGGAAGAACGCGATGTGGAAGCCGCACACGAAGAATCCGGCGCTGAGCAGCCCGTAGCTCGGGACGGTGAACGCCTCGCGCAGCGCGGCGCCCAGCGAGAGCTTGTGCGCGGGTGCGATCGCGCGCGCCGGCTCGCGCAGCAACAGCGCGAGCGGGATGATCCCGATCCCGATCGCCGAGAGCCCGACGAACGTAGGGAACCAGCCCGCGCCGCCGATCGCGACTTGCGCGAACGGCGGATAGAACAGCTGCCCCAGCGATCCGCCCGCGCCGAGGACGCCGAACGCGACGCTGCGCTGCTCGGGCGGGACCAGCGCGGCGACTGGCCCGATCAGCACGCCGAACGAGACCGCGGCCAGCGCGAGGCCCAGCAGCGCGCCGCCGCCCCACGCGAAGACGTTCGGGTCGCGCGTCGTCGCCATGAGCATGAGGCCGCCGGCGAAGAGCACGCCGCCGGTGGCGACGGTCGCGCGCGCGCCGAACCGGTCGGCGACGGCGCCCGCGAACGGCTGCGCGAGGCCCCACACCAGGTTCTGCAGCGCGAAGGCGAGCGCGAAGACGCCCGCCGGCCAGCCGCGCACGCCCTCGAGCGGCGCGATGAACAGCCCCAGACACTGCCGCACGCCGTAGCCGACGGAGAGCGCGACGCACGCCGCCAGCAGGACGCCGAGACCGGGACGAAGCCGCATGCGACCCAAAACCCCGCCGAATCCGGCGCGTTGCATGACATTGGGGCCTCGCGGTTGTAACCGTGCCCGTGCAGTTTCAACGACGGAACTTTCTTGCGCCGCTGACCGCATCGGCGCTGATCCTCCAGCTGGTCGCGTTCGGCGCCGTGCCCTCGCGCGCGGCCGGGCCGAAGTCACCGGTCAACGTCGGGCTCGTGTACTCGAAGACCGGGCTGCTGGCCTCGTACGGCGCGCAGTACGCCGAAGGCTTCAACGCCGGGCTCGACTACGCGACGCACCACACCGGGAGCGCGAACGGCCACAAGATCGTGGTGACCGAGCGCGACGACGCCGGCGATCCCGCGAAGGCGGTCGCGGCGGCGAAAGAGCTGATCGGCCAAGGGACCAAGATCCTCGCCGGCTCGACGGCGTCGGGCGTCGCGCTCCAGATGGCGGCGGTCGCGAAGGAGAACAACGTCCTCTTCATCGCCGGCCCTTCGGCGGCGGACGCGATCACCGGGAACAACCGCAACACGTTCCGCTCGGGCCGCCAGACGTACCAGGACGTGCTGACGGCGGGGACGATCGTCGGCAACAACCTGCGCGGCAAGAAGGTCGTGGTGTACGCGCAAGACTCGGCGTTCGGCCAGGCCAACGTCAACGCGGTCCGCGCGGTGCTCGGCGGCGTCGGCGCGGACGTCTCTTCGGTGCTCGCGCCCCTTTCGGCGAACGACTTCGCGCCGTTCTCGCAGAAGATCAAGGACGCGCGGCCGAACCTGCTCTTCCCCGCCTGGGCCGGCGCGACCGCGCCCGCGATGTGGAAGTCGCTCGACGACGCGGGGGTCTTCAACGGGGCGACGGTCGTGAGCGGGCTCGACCAGCGCTCGTCGTACGAGACGCTCGGCTCGGCCGGCCCGAAGATCTCGTTCCTCTCGCACTACTTCTACACGGCGCCGAAGAACAAGGTCAACGACGCGCTGGTCGCCGACCTCAAGAAGAGCAACAAGGTCCCGGATCTCTTCGATCCGGACGGGTTCGTCGCGGCCGAGATGATCGTGCACGCGATCGAGTCCGCCGACGGCGACGACGTCGGGAAGATGATCTCCGCGCTCGAGAACTGGACGTTCGATGCGCCGAAGGGCCGGCAGCGGATCCGCGCGGCCGACCACGCGATGCTGCAGCCGATGTTCGTCGCGAAGCTCGTGAGCGCGGGCGGCGGACTCCAGCCGAAGCTCGTCCGAACGATCCCGCTCGAGGCGGTCTCACCGCCGGTGCGCGCGTTCAAATGAGGTCATGCTGAGCCTGTCGAAGCATGAGAGAGGCACCCGCACGAAGGCCACGATGACCTCTCGCCCTTCGATCCTTCGACAGGCTCAGGACAGGCTGAGCTCAGGGTGACCGATGGGAAGACGGCCACGATGACGACGGTGATGTCGACGGCGGGCCTCGGGCTGCGCATCCGCGGCGTCACGATCGTCGACGACGTCAGCCTGGCGGTGAACGAAGGCGAGTTCCTCGTCATCATCGGGCCGAACGGCGCCGGGAAGACGACGCTCTTCAACCTGCTCTCGGGCGTCACGCGCCCGAGCGCGGGGACGATCACCTTTCGCGGGACCGACGTGACGCGCGCGCCGCCGTACGCGCGCGCACGGCTCGGTCTCGGGCGCACGTTCCAGACCTCGACGATCTTCGCCGAGCTCTCGGTGCTCGAGAACGCGCGACTCGCCGCGCAGGCGTACCTCGGCGGTTCGGACCGCGTGTGGGTGCTCGCCGACCGGCAGCGCGCGCCGCTGGAGCGCGCCCGCGGCGCGCTGTCCGCGGTCGGCCTCGCGGCACGCGAGGACGTCAAGGCGGCGTCGCTCTCGCACGGCGAGAAGCGCAAGCTCGACCTCGCGATCCTGCTGTGCGGCGATCCCGCGGTGGTGCTGCTCGACGAGCCGACGGCGGGGATCGCGGTCGAGGACGTCCCCGAGATGATGGCGCTGATTCGCAGCATTCACCGCGAGCAGAACAAGACCGTGCTGATGGTCGAGCACCGCATGGACCTCGTGATGGGGCTCGCCGACCGGATGGCGGTGATGCACCACGGCGCGCTGCTCGCGATCGACACGCCGGAGCGGATCGTCGCGAACGAGACGGTGCAGTCGGCGTACCTCGGAGACCCGTTGTGACGGCAGCCGCATCGAGCGCGCGCACGGCGGACGCGGCGACGTTGCTCGACGTGCGCGACCTGCACGTGTATCTCGGCGAGTCGCACATCTTGCAGGGCGTCTCGTTCGGCGTACGGCGCGGCGGGATCACGGGATTGCTCGGCCGCAACGGCGTCGGCAAGACGACCACGCTGCGCGGGATCCTCGGGCTGGTGCCCCGCACCGGCGCGGTCGTGCTCGACGGCGAGGAGACGAGCAAACTCCCCGTTCACGAGGTCGTGCGGCGCGGCGTCGCCTACGTGCCCGAGGACCGCGACGTCTTCTCAGGGCTGAGCGTCGAAGAGAACCTTACGCTCGCGGAGCGCGCCGGTGCGGAGCACCGCTACGACTTGGTCTACGAGCTCTTCCCCGAGTTGAGGCAGCGCGCCGCGCAGCAAGCCGGGACGCTCTCCGGCGGCCAGCAGCAGATGGTCGCGCTGGCGCGCGCGCTGCTCAACGCGGACAACCGCATCCTGCTGGTCGACGAGCCGACGAAAGGCCTCGCGCCGCTCGTGGTGCGGCACGTCGTCGACGCGCTCCGCCGCGCGGCCGAGGTCGCGACGATCCTCCTGGTCGAGCAGAATCTGAGCGTCGCGCACAAGCTCGTGCGCGACGTCGTCGTGCTCGATCAAGGCCGCGTCTCGTTCACCGGCGACGTCGAGCAGCTCATGGGCGATCCCGCGCTCGCACGGAAGCATCTCGGTCTTGCGGCGGCGGGGGCTCACTGAAGCGATGACGACGATCGCGCTGCTGCTCCTGACCGGGCTCGGGCTCGGTGCGCTGTACTTCCTGATCGCCGCCGGGCTCTCGCTGATCTGGGGCTTGATGCGCGTGCTGAACTTCGCCCATGGCGCCTTCTTCACGGTCGCCGCGTACGCCGGCTGGGTCGCCGCGAACTTCGCGGGCGGCGCGCCGCCCGAAGTGCGCTGGCTCGTCGGCGTGCTGGTCGCGGTGGCCGCCGGCGCCGTGTTCGCGACGCTGACCGAAGTGCTGCTGATCCGCCCGCTCTACGCGCGCCACGTCGGACAGGTACTGGTCACCGTCGGCTTGGCGCTCGCGACGATCTCTTTGGTGCAGGGCGGGTTCGGCAGCGACCCGCAGACGTTCGCGCTGCCGCGCTGGATGACCGCGACGACCAACGTCGTCGGCGCGGGCGTCCCGAACACGCGGCTGCTGGTGATCGCGGTCGCCGCGCTGGTCTTCGCGTTGTTGCTGTTCTTCCTGCGGCGGACGCGGTTCGGTCTGATCGTGCGCGCGGGCGTCGAGAACCGCGCGATGGTGCAGGCGCTCGGGATCGACGTGCAGCGCGCGTTCACGCTCGTCTTCGCGATCGGCGGCGCCGCGGCCGGGCTCGCCGGCATGCTGGCCGCGACGTACTACGGCACGATCGATCCTGGCCGTGGCACCTCGATGCTGATCTTCGCGTTCATCGTCGTGATCATCGGCGGGCTCGGCTCGGTGACGGGCTCGGCGGTCGCCGCGGTCGTCGTCGGCGTCGTCCAGCAGTTCCTGAACTTCTACGGCGCGGCCGGCGTCGGCGATTTCTCCGTCGTGCTGCTGCTGGCGATCGTGCTGCTGATACGACCCGGTGGCTTCTCGGGAACGACGACGTGAAACGCGCGCGCTCGGTCGGGATCGGCGTCGCGGTGGCGGCGGTCGTGTTCGCGGTGCTGCCGTTCCTCGGCATCACGATACCGGGCGTGTTCGACGGCCCGCTGAACTCGCCGGGGACGCTGAATCTGCTCGGGCTGTGCTTCGTGTTCGGCGCGCTGGCGCTGACGTACGACCTCGTGTTCGGCTACGTCGGCCTGCTCTCGTTCGGCCACGCGCTGTATTTCGCGACCGGCGTCTACGTCACGGCGATCGCGCTGACGCGCTGGCATTGGTCGCTGCTCGCGGCGCTCGCGCTGACGGCGATCGTCTCACTCGTATTGCCGCTGGTGCTGGGCGCGATTTGTCTGCGCATGCGAGACATCCCGTTCGCGATGGTCACGCTGGCGTTCGCGCAGGCCGGCTCGATCCTCGTCATGCAGAACCCGTTCGGCCTGACCGGCGGCGAGGAGGGGCTCGCGCTCGGCGGCGACACGCTGCCCGCCGCGCTGGTCGGCGTGGTGAACACGCGCAACGTCTACTGGATCGCGCTCGTGCTGCTGATCGTCCTCTACGCGATCGCGTGGCGGGCAGTGAACTCGCCGCCCGGCCGCGTCTGGCAAGCGATCCGCGAGAACGAGCGCCGCGTGAACGTCCTCGGCCTCAATCCGTATCTGTACAAGCTCGGCGCGTTCGTGCTCTCGGCGTTCCTCGCGTCCGCGACCGGCGTCGTCTACCTGCTGCTGCAAGGCGGTGCGAACCCGCAGGTCACGACCGCCGACTTCACGCTCGCGCTGCTGGTGATGGTCGTCCTCGGCGGCGTCGGCACCCTGTGGGGCGCGGTCCTCGGCGGCGTCCTCTACGAGTACCTCGACTTCCGCCTGATCGCTCTCTCGAACACCTCGGCCGTCAAGGACCTGCCGGGCCTCCTCCGCGTCCCGCTCTCGGAGCCGCTGTTCTTGCTCGGCGTCCTGTTCATCGTGCTCGTCCTTTTCGTCCCGGGCGGCCTCGGCGGCGCGCTGCGCCGCAGGTTCGGCACGGCGCTCGGCTCCACGTCCTGAAAGGTGTTTGACGCGGCCCGGGCGCATCGGGTACACTCACGCCTTGGACGGGCGGCTAGCTCAGTGGGAGAGCGCTACATTGACACTGTAGAGGTCACAAGTTCAATCCTTGTGCCGCCCACCATTCCCGAAAAGAACCGCGCCAACGGCGCGGTTCTTTTTCTTGGCGCGGGGCCGCGAGCATGTGCTCGGACTGCCTAGGAGGGCGAGGTTGGAGGACTAGCTAATATCGACCGTCTCACCAGCGGCCGGAGGGTGCGATGCTCCAGCGCCTCACCACGATTTTGCTCGCTATCAGCCTCGTCGTGATCTCATCATCCTCGTCCAGCTGGGCCCGGGGCCACGGCGCTGGCCATCGCTCGTACGGAGGCGGCCATCACTCGTACGGCGGATACCATTCCCGCAGCGGACGCATCTACGGTTTTCGCACGTCGAAATGCAAATCGGCGTCGTGCTTTCGCAAGCATCCCAACGGGACGTACGTCCATCCCCTGACCGAGCGCAAACATCGCTGACGTGCGAAGTCCCCTCGCGTCTCGCATTTCGGCCGCGCTCCTCGCGCTTGCTCTTCTCGTTACAGCGTCCGTCGCCGACGCTCGCGGGTCTCACGGCCGCACAACCGCGAGCGCGCCGGTCACCAGCGGATCGCTACAGCTTTTCGCGACCGAGAATGCCGCCCAGGCGCACTGTCCGCGCGATCAAGTCGTGTGGCTGAACACGAACAGTGGGATCTATCACGAGAAAGGTATGCGCTGGTACGCGAACACGAAAGCCGGTGCGTTCGTCTGCCGCCGCGAAGCGGACCGGGCCGGCAACCGCGACACCCGCAACGGTCAGTGAACTCGCTTTGCGGCCGGTTAGGACGTTACATTGAACGCGAAATGGGCGTACAATGAGCCTCACCAAACTGCCTCAAGAGTTCACCCCGATGTCGACGCTTTCCCGATCAGCACATGACGTCACCGCAATCGCCGACGACGAGCCGATCATCGTCGACGGCCCGGCCCGCGCGACGTTATTCAGAGCCTTGGCGGAACCGCCGCCAGCGAACGAGCGGCTTGTTGCGCTCGCCAAACGCCATGCGCGCGAGGTAAAAAGTCGGGCTTGATCATCGAGTCTCTGCAAAAGCACGAATATCACGCGGCGACGGGGCCGTCGACTAGCTCGACTCCCCTCGGCCGGTCAGCGCGCGACGCGCGATTCTCTCAGCAGCCGGTCGTAGTTCATCTGGCGGCGCAGGAGCATCTCGCCGAAGCCGAGCTTTCCGCGTTGCATCAAGCGGTCGATGGCACGTTCCCGCGTCACCCAGCCGAGGAGCGCATCGAACGCATCGTCCGTGATCCGTTCCATGCGGTAATCATCGGCATGGCCAGCGTCGACCAACAGAGCAAACCGCCCTACCCCACAGGGAAGCGGGCATAACGTGATGCCGCACACTCGCTTCGGTGCGCGGCCGAGCGTCTTCAGACGGCGTGGTTCACGAGCCGCGCCAAGCCGTACGCGGCGCCCGCCGCCACCGCCCCGATGAACCAGGTCTGCAGCGCGCCGAGCACGACCGGCGTCGCGAGGACGCGCGCGCGGACCGCGCCGAACGCGAGCAGCGCGACGGTCGTGCAAAGGATCGACCACAACAGCGCGTCGTGCGCGTTCGCGACGAAGACGTACGGCGCGAGCGGGAAGATCCCGCCGAGCACGTAGCCGCCGCCGACCAGGAACGCGCTGCGCGGCGCGGCGTGTGCGTCGGGGCGCTCGAGGCCGAGCTCGTTCCGCATCATGAAGTCGACCCACTGCTCGCGATCACTCGCGATCTCGTTCACGACGCGCGTGAGCGTCGGCTCGCGCACGCCGTAGCGGTGCAGGATCTGCGCGACCTCGGCCTTCTCTTCGTTCGGGATGTCGTGCGTCTCGCGGATCTCGCGCGCGTACTCCTTGGCGTAGTGCGCGATCTCGCTGCGCGCCGCGAGGTACCCGCCGAGCCCCATCGAGATCGCACCGGCTACGATCTCCGCCAGGCCCGCGGTGAGCACGATCCCGCTCGCCGCGACGGCTCCGGTCACGCCCGCGGCAAGGGCGAACGGGACGGTCAGCCCGTCGGCCATGCCAAGGACGAGGTCGCGGATCGTCTGCGTCCCGGCGCCGTGGCGCTCGTGGTCGGCGGCTTGGATCATCGAGGGATCGTAGCCGAGCCGGACGATTTCGTCACGCCTGCGCCCAATCGTGAGGCACGCCGAACGCGGGCGGCGAAGAGCCCGGCGTGACGACCTCGAGCCCAGCGAAATCGACCGTGGACATCGCGCACCTCCGCCACACCGCCGCACACGTGCTCGCGTACGCCGTGCAGGACCTCTTCCCCGAGGCGAAGCCGACGATCGGCCCGGCGATCGAGAACGGGTTCTACTACGACTTCGATCGCGGCGAGCCGTTCACGCCGGAGGATCTGGAGAAGCTCGAAGCCCGCATGCGCGAGATCGTCCGCGCCGACTACCCGATGACCGGCCGGCGCGTGACGCGCGAGGAAGCGATCGACGCCTTTCGCGATAACCCCTACAAGGTCGAGATCGCGCGCGAGATCCCCGAAGGCGAGCCGATCACGCTGTACACGATCGGCGAGTTCACCGATCT
>DATHLN010000081.1:0-10250 GCA_035488115.1 Candidatus Limnocylindrales bacterium
CGATCTACTCCTGGCGCGGCAGCGACTACCGGATGATCTTGCGCTTCGAGGAAGACTTCCCGGGCGCGAAGGTCTTCAAGCTCGAGGAGAACTACCGCTCGACGCAGACGATCCTCGCGGCGGCGAATGAGCTCGTCCACCACAACGCCGGGCGGCATCCGAAGAAGCTGTTCACCCGGCGGTCCGAGGGCGAGAAACTGACCGCGTTCCAGGCCGAGTCGGAGCGCGCCGAGGTGCGCTACGTGATGGAGAAGGTCAAGGAGCACGTGCGCGAAGGCGCCGCGTACCGCGACTTCCTCGTGCTGTACCGCACCAACGCGCAGTCGCGCTACTACGAAGAAGGCTTCCTCGCCGAGGGGATCCCGTACCGGGTCGTCGGCGGGGTCGGGTTCTACGCGCGCACCGAGGTCAAGGACATGCTGTCCTACCTCCGCTACATCGTGAACCCGTCCGACGCGGTCGCGTTCCGCCGCATCGTCAACGTCCCGCGGCGCAGCATCGGCCAGCAGACGCTGGCGTCGCTGCTCGAAGCCGCGAACCAGGCCGGTGTCTCGGTCGGCCAGGCGGTGTTCGACTCGAACCTGCTCAAGCGCGCGGTGCCGAAGAAGCAGCGCGAGCTGGAGCGCTTCGCCGAGCTGATCAACGACCTGCGCGAGAAGGCACAGTCGTTCAGCGTCAGCGACCTGCTCGTCGCGGTGATGGAAGAGTCGGGCTACCTGCGCGAGCTGCAGGCCGACGAGACCCCCGACGGCCGCGCGCGGATCGAGAATCTGCAAGAGCTGATCGGCGTCGCGCGCGAGTTCGAGAACAACCCCGAGACCGGGACGACGATCGACGACTTCCTCTCGCAGATCGCGCTGATCAGCGACATCGACACGCTCGACCCCGAGTCGTCGTTCGTGACGCTGATGACGATGCACGCGGCGAAGGGCCTCGAGTTCCCGATCGTCTTCCTGACCGGGCTCGAGGAAGGCGTCTTCCCCCACACGCGCGCGCTGACCGACATGACGGAGCTCGAGGAAGAGCGCCGGCTGGCGTACGTGGGCGTGACCCGCGCGATGGACCGGCTGTATCTGTCGTTCGCCGCGCGCCGGACGCTCTTCGGCAACACGTTCTCGCACCCGAAGTCGCGCTTCATCGAGGAGATGCCGTCGGTCGAGGCGATCGGCGGAATCGGGATCGGGCCGCGTCCGGGCGGCGGGCGCTGGCGCGAGGTCTCGATCCACGAGAACGCCGGCGCCGGCGTCGGGATGGATCTGAACCCGGGCGACAAGGTCCGCCATCCGAAGTGGGGCGAGGGGACCGTCGTCAACACCGTCGGAGCGGGCGGCGACGGCTTGCTGACGATCAACTTCCCGAACGTCGGGCAGAAGATGGTCATGCTGAAGTACGCGCCGCTGGAGAAAGTCTGAAGGCGCATCCTTCGACAAGCTCAGGATGACATAGTGGGGATGTTGCGCGTCGGGGTTGCCGGCGCGCTCGGGAGACTGGGGCGCGTCGCCTGTACCGCGATCGAGGCCGCTGACGACCTGAGGTTGTCGGCGGCCTTCGCGCGCCGAGCCGGCACGCTGCTCGCGGACGAAATCCCCGGCGTCGGCGGCGAGGTGGTGATCGACGGCGAGCTGGGCGCGTTTCTCTCGCATGGGCTCGACGTGGTGGTCGACTGCACGGTGCAGCCGGTGACGGTCAAGGTGGCGCGCGCGTCGGTCGAGGCGGGCGTCTCGCCGGTGATCGGCGCGAGCGGCTGGACCGACGAACAGCTCGCCGCGCTGTCGGCTCGGTGCGAGGCGAGCGGCGTGCCGGGGATGTTCGTGCCGAATTTCTCGTTCGGCGCGGTGCTGATGATGCGGTTCGCGGCGCAGGCCGCCCGCGTGCTGCCGCGCGCGGAGATCGTCGAGCTGCACCACGATACGAAGCGCGACGCCCCGAGCGGGACCGCGAAGCTTACCGCGCGGCGGATGCGCGAGGCCGGCGCGCCGGAGCCGGCGATCCACAGCGTCCGTCTGCCGGGTCTCGTCGCGCACCAGGAAGTGATCTTCGGCGGCCTCGGCGAGACACTCACGATTCGTCACGACTCGCTCTCGCGCGAGTCGTTCGGCCCGGGGATCGTCGCCGCCGTCCGCGCCGTCCGCTCGCAGCGCGGATTGGCGATCGGCCTGGATGCGTTGATCGAGCAGATGGTGCACGAGCCTGTCGCCGAGACGACGAATGACGGTCCGCAGACGGCGCGGGCGAGCGGTTCTGGTCGCGGTGTGGACGGCACGGTGGCTGCACGATGAGAGTCGCTGTGATCGGCGCGACCGGCGTCGTCGGCGGGATGATCCTGCGCGTGCTCGAGGAGCGGGACATTCCGGTCGACGAGCTGCTGGCGTATGCATCGCGCGATCGTGCCGACGGCGTGCGGTTCCGCGGCGCGAACGTTCCGGTGGCGGCGGCGACGCGCGAGCGGCTGATCGCCGATCGGCCCGACGTCGCGTTCTTCGCGTCCAGCGACGATGCGAGCGCGGATCTCGCCGGCGCGCTGGTCGACGCGGGCGCCGTGGTAGTCGACAACTCGGCGACGTTCCGGCTCGCGGAAGGCGTCCCGCTGGTGATCCCCGAGGTGAACCCGCACGACGTGCGCGAGGAGCACCGCATCTTCCCGGTGGCGAACTGTACCGCGATCGTGCTGACCGTCGCGCTCGCGCCGATCGAGCGGGCCGTCGGACTGCGGAGCGTTCGCGTGGCGACGTACCAAGCCGTGAGCGGTGCGGGGCGCGCAGGTCTCGAGGCGCTGGCGCGCGAGGAGCAGGGTGAATCGCCGGACGGGACGTTCGCGGCACCGATCTTCCGCAACGTCGTCCCGCAAGTCGGCGGCTACGACGGCGACGGCGACACCGGCGAAGAGAAGAAGGTCGCCGCCGAGACGCGCAAGATGCTCGGCCGCCACGATCTGCACGTCGCCGCGACGACGGTCCGCGTCCCGGTGATGCGCGCGCACAGCGAGGCGGTGTTCTTCGAGACCGCCGTGCCGACCACAGTGCAGGCGCTGCACGACGCGCTGCGCGGCGCGCCGGGCGTCGTGCTGCACGAGCGCGGCATCGTCACCCCGCGCGACGTCGAGGACACCGACGTCGTGCACGTCGCCCGCGTCCGTCCCGAAGCGGACGATCCGACCGGCACGCGGTTCCAGATGTGGGTCGTCGGCGACCAGCTTCGCAAGGGTGCCGCGACAAACGGCGTGCAGATCCTCGAGCTGCTTCTCTCACGGCGCATCCTTCGACAAGCTCAGGATGACATTCGGGCGGCGCACGGCAAGCAGTCGGCGCGCCACAATGATTCCACGGCGGCCCGCCACGATGTTTCCACGGCGGCCCGCCACGATGTCATCCTGAGCTTGTCGAAGGATGCGCCAATCGCGAGCGACGCGCCATGAGCATCGTCGTGCAGAAGTTCGGCGGGTCGTCGCTCGCGACGGAGCAGCTTCGCGAGATCGCCGCTTCGCGCGTGCTAGACGTCGTGCGGCGCGGTGACATGCCGGTCGTCGTGTGCTCGGCGATCGGGCGCGCGCCCGATCCGTACGCGACCGACTCGCTCGCCGGACTCCTCGGACCCGCGCGCAACGGGCCGAACCGCGATCTGCTGCTCGCCTGCGGCGAAGCGATCGCCTGCGCGGTGTTCGCGGAATTACTCACCTCGCTCGGCGTCCCCGCGCAGGCGATGACGGGGATGCAAGCCGGGATCACCACCGACGAAGAGTACGGCGACGCGGAGATCGTCGACGTCGATCCCGCGCCGGTTCGCGCGCTGCTCGAGCGCAACATCGTCCCCGTCGTCACCGGGTTCCAGGGCGGAACGCGCGACCATGCGACGACGACGCTCGGGCGCGGCGGCAGCGATCTCACCGCCGTCGCGCTCGGCGACGCGCTCGGCGCGGCGAGCGTCGAGATCTACACCGACGTCTCGGGCGTGATGACCGGCGACCCGCGCCGGGTCGCGGGCGCGCACCCGCTCGAGCGCGTCACGCAGGCCGAGATGGTCGAGCTCGCCGGGAACGGCGCGAAGGTGATGCACCACAAAGCCGCGGAGCTCGCGCGCGCGACGCGCACGCCGTACGTCGTCAAGGGCCTGCGCAGCAACGTCGGCACCGCGATCGACGACGACGCGCCGGTCGACGCGGAGCACCCGGTCACCGGCCTCACCGTGATCCGCGACGTCACCTTCTGCCGGATCATCCAGGGCCTCACCGAGGACGTCGAGCGCTCCGACGTCGACCGCGACGTGCTCGCGCGCGTCGCCGAGCGCGGGATCTCGATCGACATGGTGAACGTCAACGACGCCGGCGTCTTCTTCATCGTCGACGACGAGCACGCCGACGCGGTCCGGCCGGCGCTCGCCGACCTCAACCTGGCGCTGCGGATGCGGCCGCACTGCGCGAAGATCTCGGTCGTCGGCGCAGGGATGCGGGGAACCTCCGGCGTCATGTATCGCGTCGTGAAGGCCGTCGCCGACGCGGAGGTCGAGATCATCCACTCGACCGACTCGAACATCACCATCTCGATCCTCGTCCCCGCCGACCAGGCGGCGAAGGCGGAGCAGGCGCTGCACGACACCTTCCGGCTCGGCCGGGGAGCGATCGCGCGATGAAGCAGCTCGGCCGCATCCTCACGGCGATGATCACGCCGTTCGGCGCGGACGGCGCGCTCGACGTGCGCGAAGCCGTCCGCGTCGCGGAGTTCCTGATCGAGCGCGGCAACGACGGCGTCGTCGTCGCCGGCTCGACCGGCGAAGGCAACGCGCTGGAGACGGACGAGAAGCTGACGCTCTTCCGCGAGATCAAGAAGGCGCTGGGAGATCGCGCGAGCGTCGTCGCGGGCACCGGCGACAACAACACGCGCCGGTCGATCGAACTGACGAAAGCCGCGGAGCAGTGCGGCGTCGACGCGGCGCTGCTGACCGTCCCCGCGTACGTGAAGCCGACGCAGGACGGGATGCTGACGCACTTCGGCGCGATCCTCGAAGCGACGAAGCTGCCGTGCATCGTCTACAACATCCCGGGCCGAACCGCGGCGAACATGCTGCCGGCGACGTTCGCCGAGCTGTGCCGGCGCCACGCGAACGTCGCGGGGATCAAGGAGTCGACCGGCGACGTCAACCAGTTCACCGCGATCCTGCGCGACCGCGCGCGCGCCGAGGTGACGTTCTGGGCCGGGGACGACTACATCTTCCTGCCCTCGCTGGCGATCGGCGGGTACGGCGTCGTCTCGGTCGCGGGGCATCTCGTCTCGCGCGAGCTGCGCGCGATGGCCGACGCGTTCGACGCCGGCGACGTCGACACGGCGGCTCGCATCCATCAGGATCTCTCGCCGTTGATCGCCGCGCTCTTCACGACGACGAACCCGATTCCGGTGAAATGGGCGATGGGGACGTACGGATTCCACGTCGGCGCCTGCCGTTCGCCGCTCGGCGCGATGCCCGCGGATCTGCAGAAGACGTTGGAGCCGCTGATCGCTCCCTACCGCCCATAGTGGATTCACCTTCGGTGAATCCGTCGCGTTCGGGCTGCGCCCGAGCCGCCCGTGCTATCGAGATTCTGGGCTGTCGTGTCGATGCCATCGGGCGTGACGCGGCTGTGGCGCGGATCGCGGAGTTGGCGAATGCGGGGGGCGCGGCGGTCGTCGTGACGCTCGGCGTCGAGATGGTGATGGAAGCGCGGCGCAACGCCGCGTTCCGCGACGTCGTGAACGGCGCGGCGATCGTCACCTGCGACACGATCGGCTTGATGCTCGCGTCGCGGCTGCGCGGGGGACCGCTGCGCGAGCGGGTCACGGGCGTGGAGCTCGTCGGCGATCTCGCCGCACGTTCGGCCGCGCGCGGCGACGTGCGCCTGTACCTCCTCGGCGGCGCCGGCGATACGGCGCAGCGCGCCGCCGATGCGCTCCGCCGCACGTATCCCGGCGCGCTCGTCGCGGGCGCGCGCAACGGTTATTTTGATGAGGACGAGGGCGACGCGGTCGCCGCGGCGATCCGTGCGAGCGGTGCCAACGTGCTGCTCGCCGGGCTGGGGTTTCCGAAGCAGGAGCTCTGGCTCGCGCGGCACCTCGCCGCGACCGGATGCGGCGTCGGGATCGGGATCGGCGGCTCGCTCGACGTGTATGCGGGGAACGTCGTGCGCGCGCCCGCGTTCTTTCAGCGCACCGGGCTCGAATGGGCGTACCGGCTCGCCAAGGAGCCGCGGCGCTGGCGCCGCCAGCTCGCGCTTCCCCGCTTCGCGCTCGCCGCGCTCGGCGAGGCGTTGACCGCGCGCAAACGGGGAAACACACCGAGCAACCCATGAGAGCGATGATCTTAGCGGGCGGTATGAGCACGCGCCTCTACCCCCTGACCAAACAGGTGCCGAAGCCGATCGTCCCCGTCGCGGGCGAGCCGATCAGCGGCCACGTGATGCGCTGGCTCGCGTCGTACGGCTACGACGAGGTCGCGATCAACGTGTTCTATCTCGCCGAGCTCGTCGAGCAGACGTTCGCCGACGGAAGCCGTTTCGGCGTGAAGCTGCACTACTTGCGCGAGCCGGAATTGACCGGAAGCGCCGGCGGCCTGAAGCAGATGGAAGGCTGGTTCGACTCGACCTTCGTCGTCGTCGGCTGCGACGATCTGACGAATGCCGATCTCGCCTCGCTCGTGCGCTTCCACAAAGAACGCGGCGCGCTCGCGACGATCGGTCTCGTCGAAGCGGAAGAGGTCGACCAGTACGGCGTCGTGATCCTCGATAACGACGGTCGCATCACCGGCTTTCAGGAGAAGCCCGCGAAGGGCACGGAAACGTCGAAGCTCGCGAACACCGGGATCTACGTCTTCGAGCCGGCGATCTTCGAGCGCATCCCAGCGAGCACGTTCTACGATTTCGGGAAGCAGGTATTCCCCGAGCTGCTGCGCGACGGACTGCCGTTCTACGGGCTGAAGCTCGAAGGCGCATACTGGCGCGACATCGGCACGCCGGACGAATATCGCCGCGCGACGGACGATCTGCTCACCGGGCGCGTCCACATCCGCGGCTCGCGCGCGACCGGCATTGCGCCGAGCGCGCACGTCAGGACCGGAGCACGGGTCGACGGCGACGTTCGCGTCGGCGAACACGCGGAGATCGCGAGCGGCGCGCGCGTCATCGGCCCAAGCGTAATCGGCGACCGCGTCCGCGTCGGCGAAGGCGCGACGCTCGAGCGCGCGATCCTCTGGAACGGCGCGACGGTCGGCGCACGGGCGACGGTGCGCGACACGATCGTCGGTGAGCGCTACGTCGTCGACGAAGGGACGATCCTCGACGGCGCGATCGTCGCGAACGAACCGGCTTCTAAGTAGCCGATCGGGACCTTTGCCCCAATCCTTCGCTCGTAGGGATGGTGTACAATACAAGCTAGGGGCGGGGAACATGGAATATTCCGGATTGCTCTCGGAGCGGTACTTCGTTGAAGTGATCGCCTCCGACGAGCCTTCGTTTCGGCGGCTGCACAGTTTTGGATCGCGGCGGTGCGCGGAACGAACTACGACGTCTTCCAAAGCGTCGGGCTCTACCCGACGAGCGCGACGTCCGACGATTATTCCTACAGCCGCACGTTCGTCGATGCGACCAAAACGAAGGTTCGCGCGTACACGCTCGAGACCGGGACGGAGTTCCAGCCGCCGTACGCTGAAGCGCTGAACATCATCAACGAGGTCAAAGCCGGCTTGGTGAAGTTCTGCACGGCCTGCCTGTGCGTCGTCGACAGCATGGCGAAGGTGCAGAAGGTCGAGCTCGACCTCGTCGCGCTGCAGAATTTCCGCGACGATACACTGAAGCGTTCGCCGGTTGGAAGCCGATGGGTCGGATTGCTCGAGACGCACGGCGGGGAGGCACTCGCGATCGTGGTCGACGATCCCGAGCTGCACGGGGAAGCCGCGCAGGTGCTGCGCGAGCTCGGCCCGGCGGTCACCTCGGCGACGCCCGTGCCGATCACGCCGCAGCTCGTCGAACGCGCACGGAACGTCCTTGAACGGCTGCACGGTCGTGCCGGTCCCGAGCTGCGTTCCGCGATCAGGGAAGGTCAGGGAGCGCTGCAGCATTTCAGCGGGAAGCCCCCGCACGAAGGTCTCCGCGCCGCGGAAAGGGCCGACGAAGAGAAAAGACGCTAGCGTCTAGCTCCGATAAGCGGGCGCTGCGGCATCGGCCGGTAACTCGAATCTCTTCTCGTCGGCAATCAGGACTCGGGTGTTCGGATAACCGAAGTTTTTCGTGTACTCCTCGATGGCCGTCCGAAACCGGCTCGTCCGCATATTCGCAATGTAATAACCGAACAAGAGCTTGACGTCTTCCCAATCAAGATAGTGCACCTTCATCAGCGCAACGATCTGATCCGTCTCGAAAAACAGCTTATCGAATGCGTCGCGGATGAAGAGATGTTCTTCTTTTGAGCTTTCGGCGTTGGGCTGGAGCGCCTCAGTCACGTTGCTGCTCGTGAGCGGGCGATTCCCGACGCCTGGGACATCGTACATTCGGGGTGGAAAGTCCAAGAGCTGAAGGGCGATGGAAGACATCGGATCGCGGACGATCTTGTCGAGGATGCCGGCAGCCGCGCTGGTCTGATTACGGCGCAGCTTTGCTCCGTCCTGACCCAACTTCACGCCGAACTGGAAGAGAGCTACCCCAGCAGCCGCAAGAGCGGCTAGAAGCTCGTAGTTCATACATCAATGCCTTTCCGACGGGCGTGCGTCTTCGGTGCTTCGCGCTCGACCGACCAAGCCTAGCCTGCCGCGGCGGCGGTGGGAAGGAACGGCGTGATCGACTTTCTCCGAACGTGGCTCTTTCCGTCGGCGTGCGCGGCCTGCGACGCGCACGGTCCAGCGCTGTGTGCCGCCTGCGCCCCCGCGCTGCGTGATGCCATCGACTTCAAGCTCGACGGCGTCTCGGCTTTTGCCCTGGGCCGATATGACGGCGCGCTGCGGCGCGCGATCGTCGCGATGAAGAACGGCCGGCGCGACCCGCTCGAGCTCTTCGCCGAGCTCCTCGCCGCGCGCGCTCCGCTCGACGGTGTACTGGTCCCGCTGCCGACGTCGCGCGGCCGCGTGCTCGACCGCGGCTTCGATCAAAGCGTCGAGCTGGCGCGGCGGCTCGCGGCGCGCCGCGGAACGGCGTGCTGCGAGCTCCTCGTGAAGCGCGGCGCGCCGCAAGAGCGGCGCAGCCGGCGGGCGCGGCTGGCGGCCAGCGGGCGTTTCCGAATGCGCGACGGCGTGGCGCTCCCGCCTGCCGTGACGCTGCTCGACGACGTCTGCACCACCGGGGCGACCGCGCGCGACGCCGCCTCGGCGCTGCGCGGCGCCGGCGTGCAGGTTCGGCGCATCGTGTTTCTGGCACGAACCGAGCGCTGAACGTCGAAGCTCCAGCCATGCCGAAGCTGCAGCGGTTCCCGGCGGCGTTCGCCGTCGCTTTGCTCGTGCTCGCCGGATCGCCCGGGGCGGCGCGCGCCCAAGCCGGCGACGCTGCATCGGTGCAGGCGCTTGCGGAACGGATCGCACGCGAGGGTTATGCCGTCCCCAACGACGTCGAGCTGTTTCCGGGAACGATCCCGCCTCTGCCGGTGCCGTTCGCGCCGCCGGTGGGGGCGCGCGTCGTCGGGGCGCTGGTGGCCCGCCCGCGCAGCGACGGTCCCGCGACGGCGGTGCGCAACATCGACTATCGCGCGTTTTTCACACTGCCGGGGACGCCGTTTCAAGCGACGGAGGCCATCGCCGCCGGATTCGCCCCGGCGGGCTACGCGCCCACCCCGACGCTGTTCAGCAGCCCGGCCGGCGGGTTCACCTCGACCAACGTCGTGATCACGGCGTTTTGCCACGACGCCGATAGCCCGCGGATCGTCGCACGGGCGAGCCGTTTCGGCGAGATGACCGACGTCGTGATCGACGAATTCGTCCCGGCCTCGAATACGGCGCGCGAGGAGAGCGGCACGTGCAACACGTTGGCACGCGCCCCGCCGGAAGCCACGCTGCCCTCCATTCGTTCCACGCGCGAGGTCGCGGTCACCGTGCGCACGCGGTTGAGCTTCTTCCCCGACGCGAACGCGATGACGGCGGACGTGCGTACGAGCCTCGCGCCGCGGACCGTGGTCGACGGCTGGGCCGGCGAGGCGACCGCCCAGGGCTGGACGCTGCGCTCCGTGGCGTCGACGGACGACACGGCGTTCGCGTCGCTGGTCCGTCCGATGGCTGGGGGGCGGATGCGGCTGCTGGTCATCTCGCTG
>DATHLN010000082.1:0-12006 GCA_035488115.1 Candidatus Limnocylindrales bacterium
AACGGCAACCGCATCAAGCGCTTCTTCGAGGACGACCTCAGCCTGCGGTGCAACCGCATCGGCCTCGGCGACGCCTCGCTGCCGCTCCCGAAGCGCACGCCGTACGAGCGTTTCCGCGAGCTGGGCTGCAACCTGCGCCGCGACGGCGAGCGGCCGTGGGCGATCTTCACGTACGCGCGCGACACGGGGATCGTCTACAACGATCTCTCCGTCGCGCTCTTCGCGCGCGGCCACCGCGTCGGCACGATCCGCATCATCTACGACGCCGACGCCGTCTGAGAATACGCTAGAGCCCGGCAACTCGTTCGGCTGACGACAAGGTACCGCTGCCGTGCGACGCGTATGTCGAGCGCGTGGCCCAGCCTGGCGAGCTCGCCTTCGTTTTCTGCATCGAAGGCACGGCGATCGAAGCGCAAGCGCTCCTTCTCGCCGAAAGCATTCGCCGCTTCGCAGGCCTGTACGCCGCCTCACGGATCGTCGCGGTGAATCCGAGGCCGCACATCCCGATCGCGCGCGCCACGGAACGGCGCTTGGCAGAGCTAGGCGTTCGCTACGTCTGCGCATCGCTGAACCGAACGGGGAGCGCCTACCTTCCGATCAATCGGATCGTCGCCGGCGCGTGGGCCGAAGCGCACCTCGAGGAACACTACATCGTGATGCTCGACAGCGACATGCTGTTCGTCGCGCCGCCCGCGTTCGCGCGTGCGGGAGCCGGCGTGCGGCCCGTCGACGCGAAAGGCGCGACGTCGGCCGGCAGCTACGACGGGCTCGATGCGTACTGGGCGGCAATGTGCGGAATCGCGGGGATCGAGCTCAGCGCCCTGCCGTTCCTGACGACGACGATTGATCGCTTGCGCGTTCGGGCGAGCTACAACGCGGGCTTCTGCATCGTGCGCCGTTCGCTCGGCATCCTGACGGAGACGCACCGCGTGTTCGAGGTCTCGCGCTTGCACGATCTGCGACCGCTCCGCAACCGGACGGACTCGGTGTACGCCTCGACCGGCTGGGTCGGCGCCGAGGCGAGCGAATGGTGGGGATCGAGTCAAGCCGCGCTCAGCGCGGCGATCCACGCGCGAGCATGCGACGTTCGCGTCTACGACGGCGCCTACAACGTCCCGCTGAACCTCGTCGAACGTGACGCCGACGGCAGCCTGCGGTGGCCGCACGTCGAGCCGGTCCTGTTCCATTACCACTGGCTCACGGCGCCGGAACACCGCGGCGAGCTCTTCCGCCGGCTCGAACGGTTCCGCGTCGCCGACCGCGTGCTGTCGTGGCTTCGCGACTACCTCGATACCGAGGCGAAAGCGGCCTGAACGACGAGCCGCCTCATCCGTACAGCTCGATGAGCCGGCGCGCGTACCACCGCGGCCAGTCTTCGCCGGCCGCATCCTTGTCGTACCGCTCGTCGCAGACGACGAGGTCGCGCGTGAGATGGCTCCGTACAGGACGCCGCCCGAGAAGCGTCGCGAGCGGCGAATGCGCCAGCAGCCAGTCCGAATAGAACGTCGCCCAGTCGTCGTCCGCGCCGTCGGTGTCCCTGAAGACGCGATGATGAATCTCGCCCGCTTCGTGGAGCAGATCCGCGATCTGCTGGACGCGCTCGTCCGCCATATCGGCTCTGTACCGTTCGGCGCGCGGTGTTCCTTGTGGGCACGCAGAAGCGTCGGTCGTGCGGTTTTTGCTGGTCTCCGCGCTGCTCGCAATCGCGAGCCCGGCCGCCGCGGTGCCCGTCGCCGTCATCCCTTTCACCGACAACGGCAAGCTGCCGTCGCTGGCGGTGCGCGTCGGCGGCTCGCAGCCGCTGCCGTTCGTGCTTGACTCCGGCGCGAGCCGCTCCGTGATCGACGCGCAGACCGCGCGGCGGCTCGGGCTGCAACGAACCGGCGTCTATCTCGGGACCGGGGCCGGCGCGGGCCGCGTGCCGTTCGACGTCTACCGCGACGTCGCGCTCAGCGCCGGCGCCGCGCGCTGGACCGCGCCGACGGCCTGGGGTATCGCGCTCGGCAGCGCGGGGACGACGCTCCCCGAGGCTGGACTCGTCGGCTCCGATTTCTTCTTCCGTTTCGTGGTCGACGTCGACTACGCGGCGCACCGCATCACGGTGTACGATCCGCGCACGTATCACCATACCGGTCCGGGCACCGCGCTCCCGATCGCGTTTCACAAACGCCTCGCGACGATCCCGGCAACGCTCGCCGTGCCGGGGCGGGCGCCGCAACGGCGGACGCTCACCATCGACACCGGCTCCGAGGACGAGCTCGACGACGCGCTCGTCGCGACGACGACCGGGCCGAAGCGCTACGCCGGCAGCACCGGCCTCGGACGTTCGGCGCCGCTCGTGATCGCGCCGGTCGACTGGATCGCGATCGGCCCGTACCGCCTGCGCAATATCACCGGCGCCAGCGGACGCGTCCCCATTGTCGGATCGGGCCTGCTGCGCCGCTTTCACGTGACCTTCGACTATGCGCACCGGCGTCTGTACTTGCAGCCGTACGCGGCGCGCTGACTTCGGCGGTTACGCGCGCAGCGGCGGCGGCTCTCCGAGCACGGTGAACACCACGGTTTCCGCGCGGTCGAGCTCGGGCCCGAGAATCATCAACAGGCGCGCGAGATCGGCGTTGTGCGCGCGGACGCCGCCGTCGGTCGGCGTGAGCCGCTGGAACGGCGCGAGCGGATCTTCCGGCGGGACGGAGCTCGCCAGCGAGGCGCCGCCGCCGCGAATGACGATCCCCGTGCGCCGGTACTCCGCGAGCCCGCCGACCCCACCGGGAAGCCGCGCGATCTCGATCCCGCCGTCGCGGCGTTTCGCGCGGCCGGCGTCGATCAGCCGCGCCAGCAGCACCGGCTCGAGATCGGCGACGTAGACGACGCCCGGCCCGTCCTCCGGGGTCGCCGGATCGTGCTCGAGCCGGCCGCTGAGCCGGTAGTGGCCCGGCGGGATCGGGAACCCCGGACCGTACGGCGCCGGCCCGCCCTCGCGCGGCGCCGGTATCGCGTGCCAGAGTTTGCCGTCCGGGCCGAACACCGCGAGGCGCTCCAAACGCCGCTCGAAGACGACGTGGATCACCGGCCCGTCTCGCAAGGTGAGCGTCCCACGCGGCCACGTTTTAGCGGCGCGCGGCCGTACTCACCTTCGCATCATACTATAGCAGGCAAGATTTCCTATGGTACTTCCGCACTACGGTACGGCGGCATGCTGCGCCGGATGGGCTATCGCTAGCGAACACCCCCGACGATCCCGAGGGCGGCGCACTTCGAGACGAGCGCCGAGCGCGTCCGCACGTCCATGACCTCGTAGACGCGCCGGGTCTGGTTGCGGATCGTGTTCTTGCTGCGGCCGAAGCGCTCGGCGATCTCGGCGGTCGTGCGGCCCTCACAGATCGCGAGCATCACCCGGTGCTCGGCGGGGCTCAGCTGCTCGACCCCGCGCGCCCGCTCGGCGAGCGCGGCGTAGCGCCGCCGTAGCCACGAGCGAGGCGCGACCCGGGTCAGCTCGTCGGCGCGCGCGAGCGACTCCTCGTCGCTCGTGACCTCGATCAGCCCCAGCAGCGTGACGGCCTCGTCGTAGCGGTCGCCGGTCGCGCGCCACACCCCGGCCGCCGCGCGGAGCCGCGCCGTCGCCTCGGCCGTCTCGCCGCGCGCGCGCGCGAGCGCCGCGCGCGCGAGGTCTTCGAGCGCGTCGAGGCGCGGATCGATCTCGAGCACGTCGTAGGGCAGGCGCGGCGCCGGCAGCGCGCGGTAGAGCGCGAGCAGCCGTTCGGCGTCGCCGGCGTCGAGCTCCGCCGCGTCGCGCGCGACCGCGAGGAGCGCGGCACGGTCGCCGGCGGCGGTTGCGCCCCAGTCGACGTCGTGCGCGATCGCCGCGGCCTTCTGCACCAGCCGCTCGGGCGTGAACGTGTCACCGCCCGCGCGCACGACACGCGCGAGCGTCATCAGCGCGGCGACGCGCTGCGCGCCGGGCACGGACTCGACGAGCGTCTCGTCGGCGATCCGCCACGCCTCTTCGGCGTTCCCTTCGAGCAGCTCGACGAACGCGCGGCTGCCGCGAATCGCGAACCAGCGCGCCTGGATCGCGTGCGAGAGCGCCAGCGCGTCGACCTCGCGCCGCACGCGCTCGAAGAGCTTAAGGTCGAGCGTGTACTGCGCGATGCTGGTCATGCCGTGCAGCAGCGAGGCGTGCATCGCCGCGTCGCGGTGCGCCGCGCCGCGCAGCGCGTCGAGCGCGTCGAGCAGATGGCGCGCGGCGATCGGATACCGCTCGCGGCGGACTTCGATCCACCCGAACAGCTCGAGCGCGCGCGCGTGGACGATCCCGGCCTCGGGATCGGCGTGCGCGTCGAGCGTCGCCTCGGCATCGTCGAACCGGCGCGCGGTGAAGTACCCGAGCGCGAGCTCGTAACCGGCCTCGGCGCGCACCGCGCGGTCGGCGACGGCGGCTTCGGCGGCGGCGCGCTCGAGCAGCGGGATCCCCTCGTCGAGCCGGCCGAGCCGCACCAGCGCGGTGCCGCGCAGCATCGTCTCGGTCACGCGCTCGTCGGGACCGTCCGGCAACTCGGCGGCGTCGTCGAGCGCGACCAGCGCGCGCGGCGCGTTCTCGGCGCGCAGCGCGGCGCGCGCGATCAGGAAGGCCGCCTCGACCCGGTCCGCGCGCTCGTCGAGCTCCGTACCGGTCAGCAGCCCGATCGCGCGCTCCCACTCGCCGGCGTACCACGCCTCGCGGGCCTCGCTGAGCGGCCGCGCGCCGGAGCGCCGCGGTTTCGTTCTCGCTGCGTTCGTCTCCATCGTCACACCCGTCCGATCGTACTTACGCTGCCGTCTTCGTCCCGCACTCGCCGCAGAACTTCGCGTTCGGCGGGAGCTCGGTGTGACATCTCAACTCGATCGTCGCCATCGCCGGAACGATTCGTCCGCCTCTGCGCGCGTCCTTGGACTACGCGGGCTCGCCGTCGCGGACGCGCCAGCGCCCGCGCACCATCACGTGCCGCGGCGCGGGGCGGTCGGCGGCGAAGACCCAGCGGTCGAGGATCTCGCCGGGGAGCGCGCCCGCCAGCGGAAGGTCGCGGTCGTCGAGGACCAGCAGATCGGCACGCCGGCCCGGCTCCAGCGCGCCGGCCGCGAAGCCGCACGCCTTGGCGCCGCCCTGCGCGGCGCGCGCGTAGAGCGTCTCGCCGCACGACGCGCCGGGCTCGGTCGCGGCGACGATCCGGCGCCGCAGCGCGAGCCGCTGTCCGTACTCCAGCCAGCGCAGCTCCTCGGCCGGCGCGAGCGAGACGTTCGCGTCCGAACCGACCCCGAGCGCACCGCCGCACGCGAGATACGGCGCGAGCGGAAAGAGCCCGTCGCCGAGATTCGCCTCGGTCGTCGGGCACAGCCCCGCGACGGCGCCGCTGCGCGCGAGCGCGTCGCGCTCGGCGTCGTCGAGGTGCGTAGCATGGACCAGACACCAGCGCGCGTCCACGTCGTGGTTCGCGAGCAGCCACGCGACCGGGCGCGCGCCGTACGCGGCTCGCACGGCATCGACCTCGCGCGTCTGCTCGGCGACATGGAGGTGGACCGGAACGTCGCGCGGCGCGCCGTCGACCAGCGCGCGCAGCTCGTCGGGCGTCACGGCGCGCAGCGAGTGCGCGCACGCGCCGACGACGACGTCGGGATCGTTCGCGTGGTCGGCGCGCAGCGCGGCGGCGATCTCGAGCACGTCGTCCGGCGCGCTCGCGAAACGCCGCTGGCGCTCGTGCAGCGGCGCGCCGCCGGCGTCGGAATGCGCGTAGAGCGCGGGGAGCAGGCAGATCGCGATCCCGGCCTCCTTCGCCGCGGCGATCAGCGCGCGCGAGGTCGCCGCCTTGTCGGCGTACCAGCGCCCGCGCGGGTCGCGGTGCAGGTAGTGGAACTCCGCGACCGCGGTGTAGCCCGCGCGCAGCATGCGGCGATACACGTCGGCCGCGATCGCGTGGAGCGCGTCGGGCTCGAGCCTCGCCGCGAGCTCGTACATCGCGCCGCGCCAGGTCCAGAAGTCGTCCCCCGCCGATCCGCGCCGCTCGGCGCTCCCCGCCATCGCGCGCTGGAACGCGTGCGAGTGCAGGTTCGGCATCCCCGGGACGACCGGGCCGTCGAGGACCTCGGCATCGCCCGGTGCGGCGCCCGCGCGCACGTCCGTGATGGTTCCGTCCGGGGCGATCTCCAGCGCAACGTCGGGAGCCCAGCCGTCCGGGAGAAAGGCCTCCCGCGCGAAGATGCGCATCGGCCTGCGCTTCGCGCGAACAGGAGCCGTTCCGCCCCGTCGGTAGAACTACGGACGCAAACGGACGGCCGCGATGCTACGCTCCGCGCGACATCGTCACGCCTTCAGGCAGGAGAGCAGCATGGACCCCGACCAGTACGCGGCGCTCGACGACCGCCTGCAGCGTCTGGAACGTGAGACCGTCGCACTGCGCGCCGCGCTCACGCGGCTCGGCGGCGCGCCCGCGCGCGAGCCCGCGACGCCGGCTCCCGAGCCCGTCTCGTGGACGCCCACGGTCACGGTGCCGCCGCGGCAAGCGACGGGATCGCCACGACCGCCGGCAGCGCCGCAGAACGCGGCGGCACGGCCCGCGCCTTCGCTGGAGAACGTCTTCGCCGGGCGCGGGCTGCAGATCGCGGGCGTGTTCCTCGTGCTGCTCGGGACGGCGTTCTTCTTGAACCTCGCGTTCACCAACGGCTGGATCGGGCCGGTCGAGCGCATCCTGCTCGGGCTCGTCGCCGGCGTCGCGCTGCTCGCCGAGGGGCTGCGACGTCATCGCCGCGAGAACGTCGCGATCGCCGAAGGGCTGATCGCGCTCGGCGCCGGGATCTTGTACCTCTCGCTGTGGGCATCCGTGGCGGTGTTCCCGCAGCTCCACGTGCCGCGCGCGGCGGCATTCGCCGCGATGGTCGCGGTCACCGCGGTCCTCACCGCCGGCGCGCTCGCACGGCGCTCCGAGCGCGTCGCGCTGCTCGGGCTCATCGGCGGCGTGCTGACGCCGCTGCTCCTCAGCACGGAGACGCCGGACCGTACGCTGCTCGCGGTCTACGTCCTCGTCCTCGCGGTCGCGTTCGCCGCGCTCGGCGTCCGCGCGCGGTTCCGCTTCGTCGAGGGCGCGGCGTTCGTCGCCTCGGTGCTCTATCTGGGCGCGTTGGGACCGGCGTACGGCTGGCCGATCGCGGCGGCGTGCACCGTCTCGGCGGCGATCTGCGGCATCTTCGCGATCGCGTTCGCGATCGGCGCGGTGCGTGAGGGTACGGCCTCGCGCGCGCGGCTCGTGCTGCTCGCGCTCGACGCGTTCGCGTTCGCCGCGATCCTGGCGTGGATCTTCGACGGCCACCCGAACGAGCTCGGCGCGGCGTATCTGATCCTCGCGGCGGTGCTGGTGATCGCGGCGCGGTTCGCGCCGGTGCCGAAGCCGATGCTGATCGCGTACGGATACCTCGGGCTCGCGTCGGCGACGCTCGCGCTTCCGGCGCTGCTCCACCGCGCGACGCTCGCGGACGCCTTCGCGCTCGAAGGCGCGGTGCTGATCGTGCTCGGCGCCCGCCGTGCCGAACGCTTGGTGATGATCGCCGGCACGGTGATCCTCGCCGCCGTGGCGCTGTGGCTGCTCGGCGCCGCGCTCTCCGACCCGCCGGCGAACACGGCGCTCAGCTCGCTCACGGTCACCTTCGTCATCGTCGTCGCGGCGCTGGCGTACGCGCGCACGCAGCTCGCGCGGTTCGCCGCGGAACCGCAAGGTGACTCGCTCCCGGCGAACGCGGCGAGCATCGCCGCGAACGTCGTCGCCATCGCCGGGATCTCGCGCATCCTGCTCGACGCGCTCGGCGGACCGTCGTGGAACGCGGGCGTCCCCAGCCACGCGCAGTTCGCGATCTCGATCGCGTGGACCGCGTACGCGACCGTGCTGTTCGGGCTCGGGATGCGGCGCGACTCCGCGCTCATGCGCCGCGAAGGGCTCGCGCTCTTCGCGGTGACGATCTTCAAGGTCTTCACGATCGACCTCGGCAACGTCGACGTCGCGTGGCGGATCGGGTCGTTCGTCGTGCTCGGGATCGTCTGCCTCGGCGTCTCGGCGTGGTACATGCGCGCGCAGGCCGCCGGGAAAGAAGCGCAGGCGTGAGCATCGACGCAGGACCGGCGTGGAGCGCGTGGTCGCGCGTCACGCCGGTGATCGCGGCGCGCGACGCGCGCGCGAAGTACCTGCGCGTGGTGCTTCCGGTGACGATCGACCCCGGTCCGGACGGGCGGTACGCCGATCTGCGGATCGCCGGGGCGAACGGAGCCGAAGTGCCGTACGCGCTCGATCCCGAACGGCCGGCCCCGGCCGAGCGGCGCGCGCAGCTCATCGACACCGGCTTCGTGCCGCACCGCGGGACGCAGGGCGTCGTCGACCTCGGTCCGTCGGGCGCGCTGGTCGACGCCGTCGCGCTCGACGTCGACCCGGCGCGCAGCACCTATTTCGAGCGCGTCGCGATCGACGCGAGCGACGACCGGCGGACCTGGCGCGTCGTGCGCGAGGACGCGATCGTCTTCCGCGTCGCGCAGGACGGTGGGCGCGGAAGTACGACGCTCACGTTTCCGCCGACGCGCTCGCGCTGGCTGCGCGTGCGCGTCCTCGATCCGGGTGCGGCGTTCCCGCTGACCGGCGCGCGCGTCACCGCCGGCGCGTCGCACGAGCCGAGCTTCGTGCGGCTCCCGGTCACCGCGCGCGAACGGGTCGACGACACGAAGCACGCGCAGGTCTGGACGTTCGAGACGCAAACGCCGGTGCGGCCCAGCGCGGTCAGCTTCGCCGACGGCGGCGCGCTGTACGAGCGCAATGCGACGGTCGAGACGAGCGGCGACGGCGCGCAGTGGACCGACGCGGGCTCGGGGACGATTGCGCACTACGCCGAGGGCGGCACGCTGACGAACCTGCCGGTCGAGGAGACGACGACGCGCTACGTGCGCGTGACGGTCCACAACGGGAACGACGCACCGCTGCGTTCGCTGAGGCCGTCGCTCCTCGCGCGGCCGCACGCGGTCGTCTTCGCAGCCGGAGCAGCGCCGTACCAGCTGCTCTCCGGCGATCCGGCGGCCGGTGCGCCGTCGTACGACCTCGGCGCGCGCCTCGCGCACGAGACCTGGCGCGCGTCGGGCGCGCGTGCGGGCGAGACGGTGCAGAACGCCGGATATCGCGATCCTCGCCCGGTCGGCGAGCGCTTTCCGTGGCTGCTGACCGCTGCATTGATCGCGGTCGCGGTGGTGCTCGGCGGCGTCGCGCTGCGGGTCCTCCGCCGTACGAGCGAGTCGGAACCGGACGCGACATGAGCCGGGGGACGCCGTCGGCGAGCCCGCGCTACGAGTGGCTTTGGTACAACGCGCGAATCGCGACGATGACGGGCGAGGCCTCGGGGTACGGCGTCATCGAGAACGGCGCGGTCGCGGCGCGCGACGGAATGATTGCGTGGATCGGGGCGTGCGGCGAGCTGGACGACGCTCCGCAGCGTCTCGCCGTCGAGAGCATCGACCTGCGTGGGCTCTGGATCACGCCGGGACTCATCGACCCGCACACGCATCTGGTGTTCGGTGGCGAGCGCGTCGGCGATTTCGAGCGGCGCGTCGCGGGCGAGAGCTACGTCGCGTCTGCGAGCGGCGGAAGCGGGATCGCGCACACGGTCGCAACGACGCGCGCCACGGGCGGGGCGAAGCTTTACCGCGCGGCGACGGAGCGGTTGCGCACCATGATCCTGAACGGGACGACGACCGTCGAGATCAAGTCGGGCTACGGCCTCGACGTCGAGACCGAGCTGCGGCTGCTCCGCGTCGCGCGGCGACTCGGCGAGGAGATGGGGTTCACGGTCCGCACGACGTATCTCGGCGCGCACGTCGTGCCGCCGGAGTACGCCGGCCGGCGTGACGAGTACATCGCGCTCGTCTGCGATACCATGCTGCCGCGCGTCGCGCGCGAGGGGCTCGCCGACGCGGTCGACGTTTTCTGCGACACGATCGCGTTCTCGCCGGACGAGACCGCGCGCGTGCTGAGCGCCGCGCGCGCGCTCGGCCTTCCCGTGAAGGTCCACGCCGATCAGATCGCCGACACCGGAGCCGCCGCACTCGCCGCCGAGCACGGCGCGCTCTCCGCCGATCATCTCGAGCACACGAGTGACGAAGGGATCGCGGCGCTCGCGCGGTCGGGGACGGTCGCGGTCCTGCTTCCCGGCGCGTACTACTACCTGCGTGAGACGACGAAGCCGCCGGTGGCGGCGCTGCGCGCGCACGGCGTCCCGATCGCGCTCGCGACCGACTGCAATCCCGGAACCTCGCCGGTGCTCACGCTTCCGACGGTGATGAACATGGCGTGCGTGCTGTTCGGCCTGACGCCGGAAGAGTGCCTCGCCGGCACGACGCGCAACGCGGCGCGCGCGCTCGGGCTCGACGATCGCGGTGAGCTGCGCGTCGGCGCGCGCTGCGATCTCGCGCTTTGGGACGTCGGCTCGCCCGCGGAGCTGTGCTACTGGCTCGGCGCGAGCCCCTGCGTCGGCATCGTGATCGGCGGAAAGGCGATCCTACGTATTCCGTAGTAGATGCTGCCCCGTGCATCGTCTGATTTTCTTGACCTTCGTGAGCGCCGCCGTGTGCGCGCTCGCCTCATCGCCCGCGCGGGCCGCCGACCGGTGCGACGCCGGTGCGTTCGTCATGACGCGGCAGGGCGACGTCAACGACGTCGAATGGGTGAGCGCGCGCGGCGAGGACGTCGTGCATCACGCCGTCTCGAACCAAGCGGTGATCATCGCCGGCACCGAGCGCGTCGCCGGCGACGGAACGTCGCGCGAGCTTCGCGACCTCACGTACACGATGGTCGGCGCGACGCCGAAGCCGCGGCCGGTGAAGATCGTGCCGAGCGGCGCCGTCATGTGGTGGGAGTCCTGGCCGAGCACGCTGCAGCACGTCGTGCGGCGCGCGGAGCGCGGCGGGCGCGCACACACCGTCGTGCCGGTGGTCGAGGTGATCGGCTGGAAGCGGGACTCGGCGATCGTCGACCGCGACTTCGGCCCGACGTGGCGCGTGCGCGTCGGTGTGAAGCGCTACACGGTCGTCACCGATCGCGACGGCTGCGTCGCATCGGCGACGATGCCCGACTACGCGGTCGCGATCGAACGGCGGTCATCGTTCGACGCGCGCGCGTACGCGCCGTGGCCGTTCTTCACCGCACCGGCGGACGGCGCGTACACCGCTGAGGACGTGCGCATCCCGGCGCCCGCGGGACACGTCCTAGCCGGGACGCTGACCCTGCCCGCGCATCGCGCCGCGCGGCTTCCCGCCGCCGTGATGATCACCGGCATCTCACCGCACGACCGCGACGAAGGGCCCGGTCAGCTGCGGCCCTTCCGCGACGTCACCGACGCGCTGACGCGCGCGGGGATCGCGGTGCTGCGCGTCGACGACCGCGGCGTCGGCGCGTCGACCGGCGATCGCAAGTCGTCGACGACGCTCGACGAGGCGAACGACGTGCAGACCGAGATCGGCTGGCTCGCGCAGCGCCCCGAGATCGACCCGAAGCGCATCGCGGTCGTCGGTCACAGCGAAGGCGGCCTCATTTCGATGATCGTCGCCTCGCGCGATCCGCGCGTCGCGGCCGCGGTGATGCTCGCGGCGCCCGGCTTCACGGGTCAGCAGATCTTCGAGTACCAGACGCGGATCGACGTCGAGCGCGATCCGAACGTTCCGGTGTGGGACCGCGAGCACCGCATCCACGCGATCCTCACCGAGCCGGACGACTCGCCGCGCGACCAGTGGTTCTTACGGTCGGACCCGATTCCGTACGCGCGCGGCGTCCGCGTCCCGGCGCTGCTCGTGCAAGGCGGCAACGACCTGCACGTGCCGCCCGCGTCGGCAGTGAACCTTGCGCGCGCGATGGAGGCGGGCGGCAATCACGACGTCACCGTTTCGATCATCCCGGGCGTCAGCCACACGCTGCTCTACGACGCCGACGGCACTGCGCGCGGCTGGGCGACGCTGCC
>DATHLN010000083.1:0-11300 GCA_035488115.1 Candidatus Limnocylindrales bacterium
GAGGCGGCCAACCGCTCCGACGACCGTTTCCTGCAGATCGAGGCGCTCGCCGGGATGGCGCACATCCACGGCGAGCGCGGCGACGAGGACGGCGTCGAGAGCACCCTGCAGCGCGTCCAGGCGCTCGACGTCGGACTCGACACGCAGACCACCTCGCTGCTCCCGGTCAAGGCGCTCTTCGCCGCGTGGCAGGGCGATTTCCAGACCGCGTACGAGCTGGTCGCGCATTCGGCGCCCGATCAGCCGACCGCGCTGCGCAAAGCGGTGCGCTGGTGCGAGATCGCGCTGTACGGCGCCGTCGCCGGGATGCGCGACGCCGCGCTCGGCGCGCTCGAATGCGCGACGCAAGCGGAACGCTCGGCGGAGATCGTCAACCGCGACGACCGCCACCGCGTCGCGCGCGCCGCGGCATTGCGCGCGCTCACGCTGCTCGTGCTCGGCAACACGGCGTCGGCGAACAGCGTGCTGCGCGACGCGGAGCGCTCGCGCCGCACGCTCTCGCGCCGCATGCAGGCGCTGATCGACGGCGTTCGCGGCGCCTATTTGAGCGTCGAGACCGGCTCGCAGGACGGGCTCGAGAAGGCGCTCGCGGCGCTGCGCGCCGCCGATCTCGGCGGGCTCGCGCGGCTCGTCGCGCAGCTCCCGTTCGAGCGCGGCGGCAACGTCTCGCCGATCGGGCAGCTCACGCGCACCGAGGTCGAGGTCCTCCGCGCGGTCGCGCGCGCCGGGAGCAACGCGAAGGCGGCGGCGGCGCTCGGGCGCAGCGTCAACACCGTGAACGTCCACGTCAAGTCTATTTTACGAAAGCTCCACTGCACGAACCGCCACGAGGCACTCGCGATCGCCCGCGAGCACGGGCTCGTGGCCTAACCCAGGTCCTAACCCGTCCGCTAACCCGTTCGAGAGCCCGTTTCTGGTAAGAGACGGGTTTTTCGCGCTCCGCTACGGTGGCCTCACTCACCCGCCGCCCCGGAGACATCGAACGTGGATATCGTCGCCGCCGTCATCGCGATCGTAACCGTCGTCGTCGCTCTGCCCGACACGATCCTGCCGCACCCGTGATCGTCCTCCGTATCCCGGCGCTCGCCGCTGCGATCGCCGTCATCCTCGGCTCGGGCGCGTCCGCCGCGGCGGCACGCCCGGCCGAGCTCTCCGCGGCGGCGCTCTACCTGCCGCCGCGCAGCGTCGGCGAATCGGCGCGCTACGCCGTCACCTTCCGCTCGGAGTACGGCGCCGGCCCGGTCGAGGAGCACGGCGCGATCGTGATCCGCCGCGCCTCGCCGACGCGCGTCGCGATGACCGGCTTCAACGTGATCGATCAGGGCGAAACCGCCGAGCCGCGCACCGCGCCGCCGGTGACGCTTTCGGGACACGCCCGTGAGGACGGGTCGATCGGCGCGTACACGACCACCACGCGCATCAGCGACATGGTCCTCGACTACGACTCGCTGATCACGCTCCTCCCGCGCAACGTTCGTGCGCTCGGCGCCGGCGCGCGCTGGACCGGCGTGACGCGCTGCTGGCTCTCGCACACGCGCGACACCGCGATCCCGGTGACCGTCACGGTCGCCGAGCGCCGCGGCGACCTCGTCATCTTGCGCGCTCGCGGCCGCACTCGCATCCCCTTCACGGTCGAGGGCAGCCGCGTCGACGCGGACGCCGCCGTCGTCGTCGAGATGCGCTTCACCGGCGCGCGGCTCACCCGCGCACGTCTCGACGCCGCCGAGACGTACCGGCGCGCGGGGCTCCCCGCCGGCGGCAGCACCTACACCTGGACGCTCGAGAGGATCTCATGAACATCACCATCCTTCGCGCACCCGCGCTCGCCGCGCTCGCGCTTCTCCTCGCATCACCGGCGGCGGCCGCGCAGCCGCAGCCGCTCCTTCAGCCCGCGCCCGGCGCGACGGCCAGCTATCACTTCGATCTGAACGGCGCGTTCTGGAACGGCGCGCGCGCCGACGTCTCGCGCAACGTCACGATCACCGTCGGCGACGCCGGCGCGGTGCGCATCGTCAGCACGGGGCGCACGCACGACGACGACAAGTCCGGAAACGGCACGCTCGCCAAGGACGGAACGATCGCGGCGCCCGGGATCGGCGACCGCGTGCGCAGCTTCAACACCGTCGTCGCGCTGCTTCGCGCGGTCCCCGCCTCGCTCAAGCCCGGCACGGCGTTCGACGCCGCGATCCCGATGGCGTACAGCGACGGCGATGCGACGTTCGATCTCCCGGTTCGCCTCACCGTCGCCTCGTCCGACGCGACCGGCACCGTTCTTCAGGGAACCGGCGCGCAATCGCTCACCGGCAACTACTCGGGCTACTCGGTCCCGATCGACGTGTCGGTGCGCTTCGCCGTCAAGCTCGACGGCGCGCGGTTCGCGCGCTGCGACTTCGCGGTCGACGAGGTCGTGCACGCCGGCCCGCAGACGCAAACGATGCACTGGACCTGGGCGATGACGCCGGTCGCTCCGGCGAACGGCTGACGCGAGCGCGTGACGATGATGATCGCCAAAGCCGTCGTGCTCGCCGCCGCCGTCGCGGCGCCGCTAGCCGTCCATCCTCCGATCGCCCGGAGCGGCGACAAGATCGATCTGCAGTACTCGTACGTCGGCCGCTTCACGCCCGGCGAAGTGCTGAACGTCTCGGCGCGGATGGGAATCGTCGCGACCTCCGCGGGCGCCGCGAAGATCACGATCAACTACCAAGGCCGCTCGAAAGACATCGACGCCGCACTGCGCCCCGACGGGACGATCGACGGCACGGGATCGGATCTGCTCGCGCAGTACAACGCGATCCCGCTCACGCTCGACCGCGGCGCGGCGCAGCGCGACGGCGCGTCGTGGCCGGCGTCGGTCCCCGTCAAGGTCTCGCCGACCGAGTGGCAGAGCATCCCGGTGCGCGTCGCCGTCTCGGCCAAGAACGATCGCACCGCGCTCACCGTCACCGGCGACAAATCCATCGTCGTCTTCACCCGCGGCATGACGGTCGCCGAGCGCGTCACCGTCAGCGGACGGACCGACTATCGCAACGGCGCGCTCGCGCGCGCCCACTTCGAGGTGCGTGAGGTCGTGCACGCGCTCAAAGACATCCCCATCTCTTACGAATGGACGATGTCCCCTTCACCGTGACCCCCGACTAGGGCGTCACGACCAGGCCCTGGTTACCACGTACCCTCCCTAGCAACCACCAATCTCTTGAAAGGAAGCCCACCGTGGCCGACATCAAGCTCCACGACGAAATCGACGAACTGCTCGACCTCGTCGTCACCTCCAAGGGCAGCGACCTCGACGACACCGGCGCCGTCCGGATCGCGAGCAGCACCTGCACGTCGTCGACCTGCTGCAGCGTGGTCGTCGTCTGAACATGGCGGAGATTCAGCTCCACCAGGAGATCGACGAACTGCTCGATCTCGTCGTCACCAGCAAGGGCAGCGACCTCGAAGACTCGGGCGCCGTCCGCATCGCCAGCAGCACGTGCACGTCATCGACGTGCTGCAAGATCATCGTCGTCTAGACGGGATCACCATGCGACCCCGAGGACGCCCGCGTTTTGCGCGCGGTCGTCCTCGGGCCGCAAAAATCCTCAACAGCTCGCAGCCAGGAGCACTCCTTTGGAAACGACGCTTCCGCAGATCCCGGCGATCAAGCCGTGGTATCGCATCCACCGCGACGACCAGCAGACGATCTTCCACTATGCGGACACGGCCGTCGTGCTGCGCGGGCGCGCCGCGACGACGCTGATCCCGCGTCTGCTCCCGGTCCTCGACGGGCGCCACTCGCTCGCCGAGCTCGAGCAGCTCGCCGGCGAACGCGCCTGGCCCGCGGTGCGCGCCGCGCTCGACGCGCTCGCGGCACACGACCTCCTCTTCGAGGCCGCCGTCCCCGAGGAGAGCACGCCGCTCGCGCGGACCGCCGTCTACGCCGCCGGCGCGCACGGCTTCGGCACCGCGTTCGGCGACATCGTGCGCAATCTCGAGACCGCGCGCGTCTTCGTGCACGGCACGAGCGCCGTCGCGAACGAGATCGTGGGCGGCCTTCACGCCTCCGGGATCGAGTCGGCGACGCAGCTCGCCGCGACCGATGGCGCCGCCGAGCGCGGCGATCTCGTCATCGCCGCGCCGTCGATCGCCGAGCTGCCCTCGCTGCGCGACGTCAACCGCTGGGCGCTGGGATGCGGGCAGCCGTGGCTGCAGGTGCTTCCCTACGACGGGCGCTTCGCCGCCGTCGGCCCGCTCTACGTGCCGCGCGAGACCGCGTGCTACGAGTGCTATCTGCTGCGTCGCGCCTCGACCGTCGAGTACGCGAACGAGTCGCTCGTGCTCGACCGCGCGACGGCGCGCTTCGAGCCCGCCGCCGCGATCGACCTCACGCTGGCCGGGCTCGCGATCGTTCACGCGCTGCGCTGGCTCAGCGCGCGCGACACGATGATCGCCGGCTCGATGCAAGCCTTCGACCCGACCTCGCTCGACCGCGCGCTGACGGTGCACCACGTGCTGCGCGTTCCGCGCTGCCCGGCCTGCACGATCGCGGGCCAGCTCGCGCCGCCGCTGCCGTGGTTCGAGGTCTGACGCCGATGATCGCACTCGACGTCGACGTGCAGACGCCGCTGAGCGAGTCGCTGCCGCGCCTGCGCCGGCTCGTCTCGCCGCACACCGGGATCGTCCGGCTCGCCTTCGGCGTGCTGGCCTCGCCCGGCGATCCGCGGATGCACAACGTCACCTGCATCTCGTCGAACTCCGTGCCGACGATCGGCGCGGGCGGCAACGACTACAGCGGCGGGATCAGCGCTTCGCCAGAGATCGCGCTCGCCGCGGCGATCGGCGAAGCCGCGGAGCGCTACTCCGCCTCGTACGTCCCGTTCGGGAAGCTGCGGCTCGCCAAGGCGCGCGATCTCACCGTGCCGCATCTGGATCCGAGCGCGATCGGCTTCTTCTCGCCGGAGCAGTACGCGACGCTCGACGCGTTCGTCCCGTTCGACCGTGACACGCAGGTGCAATGGGTTCCGGCGGTCGACGTCGCGACCGGTGCGCAGACGCTACTGCCGTCGGCGCTCTGCTATCTTCCCGAGCACCTCGTCCCGGGCGAGTCGCGAATCACCTACAGCACCAGCAGCGGCGTCGCGTGCGCCGCGACGTCGGCGGAAGCGCTGCTTTCCGGGCTCTACGAGCTCGTCGAGCGTGACGCGTTCGTGCTGATGTGGTACTCCTCGCTCTCGCTGCCGCTGCTCGAGTGGTCGGGCGTCGCCGAGCTGGAAGCGGACGAGGAGCGCTACTACGCGCCGACCGGCGCGCGCTACCGCGCCGTCGATCTCTCCGGCTTCCTCGGCGTCCCGACGGTGATGGTCACGGTGCGCGATCCGTCCGGCTTCATCGACCTGGCGATCGGGTGCGCGAGCGCGCGGACGCTGCGCCAAGCGTGGGGCAAGGCGATGCGCGAGGCGTTTCAGACGCACGCCTGGGCGCGTCAGATCCGCCTCGAGCGGCCCGACTGGTCCTTCAGCGCGGACTTCAGCGACATCAAGACGTTCGAGGACCACGTCGCCGCGCACGCGATCGGGACGCTCGCACCGCAGACCGCGTTCCTCGACGCATCGCCGCTGCGCCGCCACGTCGACGAGATGCTGCCGGTCGCGGGACCCTCGGTGCGCGCGCAGATCACCGCGCTCGTCGAACGGCTGCGCTCGCGCGGGTTCGACGTCTACGCGCTCGACGTCACGTCGCCCGACGTCGCCGACGCCGGCCTGCGCGTCGTGCGCGCGTTCTCGCCGCAGCTCGCGCGGATCGACGCCGACTACGCGTACCGGTTCCTCGGCGTTCCGCGGCTGTACGACGGCGCGTATCAGGCCGGGCTGCTCCCGCAACCGCTCGCGCACGACGCGCTCAACCCTCTCCCGCACCCGTTCCCGTAAGAGGCCGGCATGGAACCGCTGAAGTCGATCAACGCCGTCGAGCTCGTCTACGGACACGAGCCGGAGCGCACCCTGCTCGACGACCCCGCCGAGGCCTATCACGAGGCTTCGAAGCTCTACCCGACGCTGGCGTGGCGGCAGACCGACGCGGCGCTGCTCGAGCGCAACCCGCACGCGCTCGTCACGACGACGCGCTCGGTGAAGCAGCTGCGCCACCTGCGCTACGTCTCGCTGCCGCCGCCGGCGTTCGGCGATGCGAAGCTCGGCGACGTGCTGAGGACGCGGCGCTCGAAGCAGTCGTTCGCCTCGGCGCCGATCTCGCTCGAGCAGTTCGCGACGATCCTCTTCGCCGCGTGCGGCGTGACGCAGCGGATCCCGGTCGCGAACGGCGGGGAGCTCGTGCTGCGCACGGCGCCCTCGGGCGGCGCGCTCTACCCGCTCGACCTCTACGTCGCGGTGCACCGCGTCGAGGGACTCGAGCCCGGGCTGTACTTTTATGACCCGGTTCGGCACGCGGTCGCGGCCGTGCGCGAGTCGAGCGTCCTCGACGAGTGCGTCAAGGCGTGCATCTATCCCGATGCGGTCTCGACGAGCGCGGTGAACCTGTTCCTCTCCGCGATGCTGTGGCGCACGCGGTTCAAGTACCGCTACCGCGCGTACCGCTTCACCGCGATCGAAGCGGGACACGTCGTGCAGAACGTCTTGCTCACCGCGCATTCGCTCGGCTTGGGCGCCGTCCCGCTCGGCGGGTTCTACGACGTTGCGATCGAGCAGCTGCTCGGAATCGACGGCGTGAACGAAGCGGCGCTCTACGCGGTCACGGTCGGCGCGCTGTGATCGTAGCGGGCGGAGAGCGCCGCGTCGTCGCGGCCGGGCTGGTCGTCCAGGTCGTCGCGGCGGCGCTCGCCGTCGCGGCGTTCCCGCGGCTCGCGCTCGGCTCGCTACATGCTTCGGTGCCGTCGCTCCTCGCCGGTGCGGCGACGGGTGCAGCGCTGTACGCGCTGCTCGCGCGCGTTCCGGCGCTCGCCGCCGCGGGCGGCGCGGCGGGCTCGCCGGCGCTGCGCGGGCTGGCCGTGACCGTGATCGCGTGGGCGGAAGAGACGCTGTGGCGCGGCGTGCTGCTCGGCGCGCTGGCGCCGCGCAGCGCGGGCTTCGCGCTCGCGCTCAGCACCGCCGGCTTCGCCGCTTCGCACGTGTACGGACAAGGCTGGGGCGCGCTGCGCACCCACGCGCTCACCGGGCTCGCGTTCGGCGGCCTCTATCTCGCGACCGGCTCGCTCGCCGCGGCGATCGCCGCGCACGCCGTCTACAACCTCTCCGTCGTCGTCGTCGGCGCGCGCCGCGCGCGCGGCGCGGCGACCGCCTAAGCAAGGAACGATCTCAATGCTGTTGACTCAAGAGACGCCCGTCGCGACGCAGCCTCGACCGTCCGCGGTCGTCGCCTCGCTCGAGCACGCGCACAAGACCTACGGCGCGGTGGCCGCGCTGCGCGACGTCAGCTTCGCGATCCGGCGCGGTGAGTCGGTCGCGCTGCTCGGCCCGAACGGTGCCGGGAAGACGACGACGATCGGCGCGCTGCTCGGTCTGCGGCGGCTCGACTCGGGGACCGTGCGCGTCTTCGGCGCGCCGCCGCTCTCGGCGCGCGCGCGCCAGCTCGTCGGCGTCATCACGCAGGACAGCGGCTTCCCCGCGACGCTGACCGTCGGCGAGCTCGCCGGCTACGCGTGCGCGCAGTACGAGCGCGCCGTCCCGGTCGAGACGCTGCTCGCGCGCTTCGCGCTCGGCGATCTGCGCAAGCGCCAGACCGGCGGGCTCAGCGGCGGCGAGCGCCGCCGGCTCGGCGTCGCGCTCGCGTTCGCCGGACGCCCCGAGCTGGTGTTCCTCGACGAGCCGACGACCGGTCTCGACGTGGAGAGCCGGCGCGCGGTGTGGAGCGCGATCACCGACGCGTCGGCCGACGGAACCGCGGTGCTGCTCACCACGCACAACCTCCAAGAGGCGGAAGCGCTCGCGACGCGCGCGGTCGTGATCTCGCACGGCAGCATCCTCGCCGACGACGACGTGAGCGCGATCCGCGCCGGCGTCCGCACGCGGCGCGTCTCGCTCACCAGCGACGTTCCGCCGCACGGCGACTTCACCGTTTCCAGCCACGGCAAGCGCCACAGCTTCGTCACCGCCGACTCCGACGCCGCCGTGCGAGAGCTCGTCTTCGGCGGCGTTCCCTTCCGCGACCTCGAGATCGCGCAAGTCTCGCTCGAGGAAGCCTTCCTGCAGATCGTGGGGCAGTCATGACCGCTTATCTTCGTTTCGTCTGGCTCGACACGCGGCTCAACACCGTCGAGCTCGCGCGGATGCCCGCGTACGTCATCCCGACCCTGCTCATGCCGGTGATGCTCTACGCGTTCTTCGGGCTGCCGTACGCGGGCGGCGGCAGCGACGCCGCGGTGACGCTCGGATCGTACGCCGCGTTCGCGGTGATCGGCGTCGCGCTGTTCCAGTTCGGCGTCGGGATCGCGGTCGACCGCACCTCGCCGTGGGAGTCGTACCTGCGCACGCTGCCGATTCCGTCGACCGCGCGCTTCGCCGCGCGGCTCGCTTCCGCGCTGATCTTCGCGTCGGCCTCCGCGACGCTGGTCGCGATCGCCGGCTCGACGATCGGGCACGCGGCGGTCCCGCCGCTCGTCTGGTTCCGCCTCGCGGCCGCGCTCGTCGCCGGCGCGGTCGTGTTCGGGACGATGGGGATCGCGATCGGATACTGGACGGGCGCGAAGGCGTCGGTCCCGATCGCGAACGTGATCTACCTGCTGCTCGCGTTCGTCGGCGGGTTGTGGATCCCGCCGAACATGCTCCCCGCGATCGTCGCACCGGTTTCGCCGTTCACGCCGACGCGGCAGTACGGCGAGATCGTCTGGGCCTCGATGCTCGGCAAGCCGTGGCCGGTTTCGGCGCTCGTCACGCTCGCGATCTACGCCGCGATGTTCTTCGCGATCGCGTGGTGGGGCTACCGCCGCAACGAGACGCAGCGGTACCGCTAGCGATGCGCGCGCTTCTCGCCGCCCTCGTCGCGCTGTCCGTCGCCGCGTTCGCGACCGCGGCGGCGAGCGCCGCCGGGCTGCTCGCCGTGCGCGTGCACGTCGTCGACCGTGACGGCCGCGCGGTCCCGGACGCGGTCGTCTTCGCCAAGCGCGAAGCCGGCGAGGACGCGCTCGGTACGACGGACCGCGCCGGCGACGTCGCGATCGAGGTCGCGCCGGGCACGCCGATCTACGCGCGGCTCGGCGCCGCGCAATCGCCGGCGGCGCCGGCGACGGCGGGCTCCGCGCGGCTCGTGGTGCCGGGTCTGCAGACGATCGGCGGGGTCCGCGCGCGCGCGCCGCTCGGCAGCATCATCCTCAACGCGCAGAGCGCGGCGGCGATCGTGAGCGGTGACGTGTCGAGCTCGCTGAACTATTTGCCGAACTACCGCTCCGAGGCCGAAGGCGGCTCGGGGACGGCGCAGCTCGACGGGACGCCGCTGATGCTTCCGCCCGCCGGACCGGGCGGCGGCGCTTCGCGCTTCGGGATCCCGCCGAACCTCGTCGCCTCGCTCACGCCGGCGCAGGCCGACGACGGCTCGGTCTCGGCGAACTTTCACTTGCAGTCGCCGACGGCGACGCCGCAGCGCGAGCTCTCGCTCGCGCTCGGCTCGGACGGAACGGCGTCGTGGAAGACGACCGCGTCGGGCCGCGCGAAGCGGCTCGGGTACGCGTTCGCGCTCGCCGGCGAAGGCTCGGGCGGGAAGCTCGCCGGCCGCACCTTCGCCGACCAGAGCGGGCTCGACTACGACCACTCGGCGCGCGCGCACCGGCTCGACGCCTCGATGGATCTCGAATGGAACGCCGGCGGCGCGCAGCTCAGCCTCGTCGCGCTCGGCTCGCGCGCGGCGGGGCTCGACGTCGCCTCGGTTCTCCCCGGCGCGATCGCGCAAGGGCTCGGACCCGGGACGCTGCAGTCGACGAACTTCGCGAACGGCTATCTGCGCGTCGCGCGCCCGCGCGGCCGCGACACGCTCTCGTTCCTCGACGTTCGCTTCGCGGGCGCGCAGACCGAGGACGACCGCTCGGCCGTGATCGCGCTGCAGCCCGCCGGCGGATACGGCGGCTACCGCTTCTCCGGGCGCTACGACGAGCTTGCCTTCACGCGCGCGTTCGGGCGCGACAGCGTCACCGCGAAGCTGACGTCGACCGCGACGACGACGGCCGTCTTCGCCGACCGTTTCGGCGCCGTCGCGCGCAGCGGCGGCACGACGATGGGACTGACGTTCGCGCGCGCCGCCGCGGCCTCGTCGCTGCGCGCCGAGCTGACGGCCTCGCACCAGACCGGCGCGTTCGGCGCGACGCAGCTCGACGCGAGCCTCTCGGGTCAGCGCTGGGGACCGCGCTCCCGGTTCGACTGGTCCGTGTACTCCGCGCAAGCGCAGCTCATGCAGACGTACTACGCGCAGGCGCTCCAGCTCGGCGTGCCGACCTCGGCGTCGTTCGACTGCGGCTCGCGCAGCGCGTTCGTCGGCGGACCGAGCGACGTCGCGGCGCGCGCACCCCACGTCACCGCGGTGAAAGCGAACCTCAGCCGGCGCATCGGCGAGCGCGTGCAGGTCACCGCCGGCGGCTTCGCCAGCGTCACGACGAACGCGCTCGCGGCCGCGGCGGACGCAGGCGCGGTCGATCTTCCGGCCGGCTATCTCGACGCGCTCGGCACGGGATACCGCAGCGTCTGCGGCGCGGGCGCGCTCGCGGCCTCGGACGTCTACCTCACGCGCTACGTCACGGTCCCGCGCCGCGTCGGGCGCGAGTGGTACACGACCGCGACCGCGCAGCTCGGCGCGCTGACCGGGACCGCGTCGTACGAAACCTACAGCGCGTATGCGCTCGGCGTCCCCGCGCCCGGACCGGGCGCGGTCTCGACGCTCGTCGACGGCGCGCAGCTCTGGAACGTCCCGCTGCACCGCGCGAGCGTGCTGCTGGCGTATCCGACCGCGCGCTTCACCGCGGCCGCCGGCGCGACGTACGTCTCCGCGAACAACGCGCTGCATCTGCCGGCGTACGTCAGCGGCTCGGCAGGCGTGCGCGTGCGCGCCGGAAGCGGTTTCCTGACGCTCTCGCGCCAGCACCTCTTCGGGGGGAGCACAGGAATCTTCACCGCCGCGCGGTACGCGGCGTCGACGGCGACGACCGGCCGGCCGGTGCAGTTCCTCGGGACACCCGTCGAGCCGGCCTGGACGCTGCGCTACGATCTTCGCACCGGAGGAGTCCCGAGCCCATGAGCCGTGCGCCGCTCGCCGCTCTCGCCGTCGTCGCCGCGGCCGCCGTCGTCGTCGCAGTCGCGGTCGCCATGACGGTGCGGCGAGAGGCGCCG
>DATHLN010000084.1:0-10589 GCA_035488115.1 Candidatus Limnocylindrales bacterium
CGCCTTGTGCACTTTCTGCGGGATGAAGTTGCGCGTCGACACCGCGCCGCCGTGCTGCGGCGCGCCGACCAGACACATCTTCGGCACCGTCTTGTTCGTCACGTCGCCGAGGTTCATCAGCTTGCCGGCGGCGAGCCGCACCTCCTCCACGCGCGCTTTCAGCTCCGCGTCGGCCTCCAGCTCCGCGGGCGATTCGTGTGCGGTCTTGCCGAAGTCGGACGCGCGCATCACCACCACCGGCATCCCGTTGTCGATGAGCGTCGCCTCGATTCCCTCGACGACGTCGCGCGCGTTGCCGGTCGGCAGCAGCGCGCCGCCGGTGCTCGAGCCGGCGATGTCGAGGAAGTCGATCACGATCGGCGCGGCGGTTCCCGGAACTCCGTCGATCCGCGCGTCGCCGTCGTAGCGCACGCGCCCGCCCGGCGTCTGCACCGTCGCGACGGCGATGCTGCGGGTGTTCACCATGTTGATGCGGACCTTCGTCTCATCGCCGGTCGCGATCACCAGCCCCCGCTCGATCGCGAACGGCCCGATCCCGGCCAGCATGTTCCCGCAGTTCTGCGACGCATCGACGCGCGGCTCGTCCGGAATCACTTGCAGAAAAAGATAATCCACGTCAGCGTCCGCCCGCGTCGACGGCGACACGATTGCCACTTTGCTGGTCAGCGTGTCGGCGCCGCCGATCCCGTCGATCTGCCGCACGTCCGGCGATCCCATCGCCGCTAGCAGCACGCGATCGCGCACCTCCGGATCGCTCGGCAGATCGGAGGCGAGGAAGAACGGCCCTTTCGAGGTGCCGCCGCGCATTAGCGTGCACGGGATCGCGGTCTGCGTCACGAGCGCCGTCCCTCCGCGAGCGCGCGCGAATCCTCGTAGTACGTCAGGCCTTTTGCGGCCAGCTTCTCGCGCATCCCGTACACGTCCAAGCCGACTTCGCCGGCGGCGAACCGCGCGCGGTTCTTCGCCTCTTTCTCGATCCGCGCCGCCGATGCGTCGAGCGCTTCGGCGATGCGCGCGCGCGGCACGACGAGTACGCCGTCGTCGTCGGCGACGATCGCGTCGCCGGGCTCGACCACGCGTCCCGCGCACACGACCGGCACGTTGATGTCGCCGAGCGTCTCCTTCACCGTGCCTTGCGCGGAGATCGCCTTGGACCACACCGGGAAGCCCATCTCCTCGAGCGTGCGCACGTCGCGGCACCCGGCTTCGAGGATCAGTCCCTGCACGCCGCGCGCTTTCAGCGAGCCGCCGAGGAGGTCGCCGAAATACCCGTCTTCGCACGGCGACGTCGGCACGACGACCAGTACGTCGCCTTCCCGCGTCAGCTCGACCGCGACGTGGATCATCGTGTTGTCGCCCGGCGCCACGGTCACCGTCACCGCGTTTCCCGCGATCGACGCGCCGCGGTAGATCGGCCGCATCCACGGCGCCATCAGGCCGATGCGGCCGATCGCTTCGTGGACGGTCGCGACCCCGCGCTCGGCCAGCGGAACGAGCTCGGCCGGCGGAGTACGCTCGAAGGTCCGGACCACGACGCCGCTCATCAGGCGACCGGTTTTCACACCGCCTCGCCGCGCTTCCTGGAGATGAGGGAACCGCGACGCGCCGCGCGAACGGCGTCCGCCCTATGAAGCCCGAGACCTGGTCCTGACCGCCGAGACGTGTCGCTGATCGAGGACCTCGTCCTCGCCAACAAGATCCTCTACGCGCGCGGCGTGGTCGACGGGTTCGGGCACGTCAGCGTGCGCGACGACCGCGATCCCGAGCGGTTCTTTCTCGCCCGCAACATGGCTCCGGCGCTCGTCGAGGTCGAGGACGTCATGACGTTCGCGCTCGACGGCACCGCGCTCGGCGACCCGCGCATCCCGTACGTCGAGCGCTTCATCCACGGCTCGGTCTACCGCGCGCGCCCGGACGTGCATGCGGTGGTTCACAGCCACTCGCCGGCGGTGATACCGTTCGGCGTGGTGAAAGGCGCGGAGCTGCGCCCGGTCTTCCACATGGCCTCGTTTCTCGGCGACGGCGTCCCCGTCTTCGAGATCCGCGATGCCGCCGGCCGCGACAACGACATGCTCGTCGGCGACGAGCGGCTCGGCGACGCGCTGGCGCGTACGCTCGGCGCGAACACGACCGTGCTGATGCGGGGTCATGGCTCGACCACCGTCGGCCGCGACGTCCGCGAAGCGGTCTTCCGCGCGGTCTACGCCGAGGTGAACGCTCGGGTGCAAGCCGACGCGCTGCGCCTCGGCACCGTGACGTATCTCAGCGACGAAGAATCCACGCGCTCGGCCGCCGCGAACGCCGCGCAGGTCGCGCGCGCCTGGGAGCTCTGGAGCCGCGAGGTGCGCTCCGGCTAGACGGACAGGAACGCGCGCTCGCGGACCAGCCGCTTCGCGCCGGTTCGCGCGTTCTGCGGCAAATCGACGCTGCGCTCCCAGATCGTCGCGTCGAAGCCGCTGCGGATCTGCGGGTAGGCGCGCTCGAAGCCGAGCTCCAGCAGGGCCGTCGCGTTGTCGGTGATCGGGGCGAGGCCGCGGCGCAGCATCAGCTCGATCTCGGAGGCGGTGTGGACGAGGGCGGGCATCGGACGTCTCCTAGGCGGGTGCGCGGCCGGTGCGAAGCCGGCCTGACGTCAGCCTAGGGTTGGCGCGTCTACGAAGCGTCTAGCCGCCGGATCGGTGCCTCGGTCGTGAGCCGCGCGATCAGCTCGTCCGCCGTGAGCGCCTGCGAGAACAGGTGCCCCTGGGCCGACGGGCAGCCGAAGATCTCCAGGATCCCGAGCTCCTCGTCGACCTCGACGCCCTCCGCCACGACGTGGAGGTTCAGGTCGGCGCCGAGGTGGACGAGCGCGCCGACGATCACGCGGCTCTCGACCCGCGACCCCAGCTCGCGCACGAACGAGCGGTCGATCTTGATCCCGCTGATCGGGAGCCGCCGCAGGTACGCGAGCGATGAGTAGCCGGTTCCGAAGTCGTCGAGGGCGACGGTCGCGCCCATCTCGGTGAGGCGGCGCAGCACCTGCAGCGTGAGCGGCCGCTCCGACATGACCGCGCTCTCGGTGATCTCGAACTGCACGTCGCCGGCATCCGCGCCGTGGACGCGCAGCAGCGCGCCGAAGCGTTCCGGAAGCGTCGGGTCGGCGACGTCCCACGCCGAGAGGTTCACCGCGACGCCGCAGTGCAGCCCGGCGGCGCGCCAGCGCGCGAGGTCGCGCAGCGCCCGGTCGAGCACCCACGACGTCACCTTGCCGATCAGGCCGACGCGTTCCGCGACCGGGACGAACGAGTCCGGCCCGAGCATCCCGCGGGCCGGGTGCACCCAGCGCACCAGCGCTTCCGCGGCCACGGTGCGGCGCGTGTCGAGCGCGACGATCGGCTGGTAGCGCAGCGTGAGCGCGTCGCGCGCGACCGCGTCGCGCAGCTCGGTGACGACCGCGAGCGCGTCGGGGTCGCGGTCCATCGCGGGGTCGAACACGGCGAAGGTCGCGTGCTCGTCGCGCGCGCGCTGCATCGCGATGATCGCGTGGCGCGTCATCTCGGTCGCGTCGACCAGGGTCTCGGTGCGCTCGGCGATCCCGAGCGTAACGCGCAATCCGGCGACGTGGCCGTCGACGCGGAACGGCTCGTCGGTGACGGTCGCGACGCGCCGCACGAACGCGAGCAGCGCGCTCTCGTCGAGCCCGCGCAGGATCCAGCCGAAGCGGTCGCCGTCGACCCGCGCCAGCGTTGCCCCCGGGACCTCGGTACGCGCGGCGAGCCGCGCGGCCAGCTCGCGCAGCGCGATGTCGGCGCCGCGCGGCCCGAGCGTCGCGTTCACCTCGGCGAGATCTTCCACGTCGAGGACGACGACGGCGAGCGGGTCGGCGGTGCGCAGCGCGGTGAGCAGCGCCTGCTCGAGGCGGTCGAAGAAGAGCTCGCGGTTCGGCAGCTCGGTGAGCGCGTCGTGCGTCGCGCGGTACGCGAGCTTCGCCTCGAGGCCGCGGCGCTCGGAGAGATCGATTGCGACGCCGGTGGCACCGGTGATCTCGCCTTGCGCGTCGCGGATCGGCGCGAAGCGCACTTCGACGGCGATGTGGTCGCTCGCGATCGCCTCGACGACTTCCTCGCCGGCGAGCGCGCGCAGCGCGACGTCGCGCAGCGCGGTCAGCGCGCCCTCGCGCTCGGGCAGCTCGTCGCCGATGCCGGTCCCATCGAGGCCCAGGCGCACGAGGTCGATCCCTTCACGGAACGTGACCCGGCAGCGCGCGTCGACCGCGAGGAACGCGACCGGCGCGCATTGGAGCACCGAGCGCATCAGCGCTTCGTGGCGCAGCACCGAGGCGTCGGCGTGCGCGCGGTCCAGCGCGCTCGCAGCGAACCCGGCCAGCGTGTTCGCGATGAGCTCTTGCGGCCGCGTGATCGACACCTCGGTCCGGAAGCGCAGCACGAGCCGGCCGAAGCTGCGCTTCGGCGTCTCGATGGGCACCGTGAGCGTCGCCCCGCCGTGCGCGCTCTCGGTCAGCTCGGTCACGCCGTCGGCGCCCGGGTGGTGCTCCACGTGGTGCGTCTCGATGCGGCCGTAGTCCGCGCCGAGCAGGCGCGTCGCGTAGCGCACGATCAGCCGCATGAGCTGGTCGACGCTCTCGGTCGCGTTCGCGGCGCGCATCAGCTCGGCGAGCGCGTGCGCGACGTTGCGCTCGCGCTGCGCGCGGGCGAGCAGGCCCATGTTCGCCAGCGTGGGCGCGATCCGTTCGCCGGTCACGCGCATCACGTCGAGCTCGGCGTCGGAGAACTCGCGGTCGGTGTAGGTGCGGGCGACGAGGACCCCGCGGGGACGCCCGTCCACGCGGATCGGCACCGCCGCCCCGGCGCGGATGTGCAGCTCGTGCATCCACGTCGGGCCCTCTTCGGGCTCGCCGTTCACCGTCGTGACGGGCGCGTCTTCCGCGAATGCGCGGCCGGTGATCCCCTGTCCCGGATTGATGACCGGGATCGGGACGTGCATCCGCGGGTCGTTGTCGGCGAGCGCGGTCAGGACTTCTTCCTGCGAGTCCCACCAGTACAGCGCGGCGCCGTCGACGCTGAGCAGCTGCTTGATGTGGTCGACGACCAGGCCGGCGAGCTTCTCGGGATCGAGCAACGCACTCGCCGCCGCCAGCACCGCCTCGAGTGCCGTTGCCGGTACGTTGTCGACCCTGTCGTCCATCGAGCTGCCGCCTCCGGCCCGCACAAGCCCGAGTGCGGGCGCAGCGTCGTGTACCCTGGGAGCGAGCTTAGATAACGCCGATGCGGTCGCGGTGGTGCGGTGCGTCCAGGTTTTGGAGTGGGCCGATCGGGACGATGCGGGTCGGGTTGATCTCGTCGTGCGTCACGTAATAGTGGCGCTTGATATGGTCGAAGTTCACCGTCTGCGCGATGCCGTGGATCTGGTAGAGGTCGCGCAGGTAGCCGGAGAGGTTCGGGTAGTCCACGATCCGGCGCAGGTTGCACTTGAAATGACCGTAGTAGACAGGGTCGAAGCGCGCGAGCGTGACGAACAGCCGCCAGTCGGTCTCGACCGGCTCGCGGCCGAAGAGATAGCGAGTCTTCGCCAACCGCGCGTCGAGCATGTCGAGCGTCTCGAAGAGCTTGTACGCGGGCGGCTCGTACGCTTCTTGCGTCGCCGCGAAGCCGGCTTTGTAGACGCCATTGTTCACCGCGTCGTAGATCAGCTCGTTGAGCTCCTCGATCGCGGCGCGATGCTCTTCCGGATAGAGGTCGAGGTCGTGGCGAGCGAGCGCCTCGAACTCGGTCTCGAACATGCGCATGATGTCGTCGTCGGAGTTGCTGACGATGCGCTTCGTCTGCGTGTCCCACAGCACCGGGACGGTGACGCGCCCGTGGTAGTGCGGGTCGGTCGCCATGTAGGCTTGCGCGAGGTACTCGAATCCGTTGACGGGATCGCCGGTCGTCGCGAGATCGACCTCGCGGAACGCCCAGCCCATCTCGTCGCGCACCGGGTCGACGACGCTCATCCCGATCGCGTCCTCGAGCCCTTTGAGCTTCCGCACGATGATCGTGCGGTGCGCCCATGGGCACGCGAGCGAGACGTAGAGGTGATAGCGCCCGAACTCCGGCGGATACGGCGTCGAACCGTCGGCGCGCACCCAGTCGCGGAACGCGTCGCCCTGCCGGACGAATGCGCCGTCGACCGACTCGTCGGGGAACTGCGCCTTGACGGTCATGCGGCGATCAGCTCTTGTAGCTCGGGTCCTTCGCGTCGAGCATGCGCAGCTGCGCGTCCCACGCGAGCTTCGCGACGGCCTCGATCCCCACGCCGGCTTGGCGCTTCACGACGTCCTGCACCTCGGGCGCCGGCCAGTGCATTTCCGCGCCGGCGGTGAGCAGCGCGATCTGCGTCGCGCACGCGCGCTCGAGGAAGTACATGGTCAGGAACGCCTGGCCGACGCTCTCGCCGACGGTGAGCGTGCCGTGGTTGCGCAGCAGCATCGCGTTCTTCGTGCCGAGGTCGGCGACGAGCCGGGGCCGCTCGTCGAGCAGCAGCGCGACGCCTTCGTACTCGTGGTACGCGATCTGGTCGTTCAGCAGCATCGCGGTCTGGTTGATCGGGAGCAGGCCGTGCTTCTGGCACGAGACCGCGACGCCGGCGACGGTGTGCAGGTGCAGCACGCACTTCGCGTCCTCGCGCGCGGCGTGCACCGCGCTGTGGATCGTGAACCCGGCCGGGTTGAAGAAGTACGGCGTCGGTTCGACCAGGTTGCCGTCGAGGTCCACCTTGAGCAGATTCGAGGCGGTGATCTCGGTGAAGAGCAGCCCGTACGGGTTGATCAGGAAATGGTGCTCCGGCCCGGGGACGCGCGCCGAGATGTGCGTGAAGATCAGGTCGTCCCAGCCGTAGTGCGCGACCAGCCGGTACGCCGCGGCCAGGTCGACGCGGGCCTGCCATTCCTCGGCGGAGACGCGCTCCCGGACGGTGGTGGGCTCGGGGGCGGTCGCGGTCGCGCTCATGCGGAGATCCTTCGCGGAAAAGGAAAGGGCCGGTGTCTTTCGAGCACCGGCCCTCGGTCCCCCGGGCGGCGCCCCCGGGCGCCGTCCTTGGGATGCCGTCTTTTAGCGGCGGTAGTAGCCGTTGTTGTAGCCGTTGCCGATGACGTCGATCTCGTTCGCCGCGAACGTGCCGTCCTGTTGGCGGTAGCCGATGACGCGCACGCGCTGGCCGCCGGTCAGGTTCGTGCCGCGCGGGTTGATCACCGTGCCGTCGTGCAGCACGACGTGCAGGCCGTTGCTCAGGTAGAGGTTGTAGGGCGAGAACGACGAGACGGTGCCGTTCAGCGTGCCGTTGCCGCCGTAGCCGTTGTTGTAGCCGCCGTAGCCGTTGTTATAGCCGCCGTAGCCGTTGTTGTACTGGCCGTTGTTGTAATAGCCGCCGTTGTTGTAGTTGCCGTTGTTCCGCCGGTTGTGGTCGTCGCGATCGTGGCGATCGTCGCGATCCCGGCGGTCGTCGCGGCCGCGGTGGTTATTGTTGTTTCCGTTCCAGCGGCCGTTGTTGTACTGGCCGTTGTTGACGCACTGGCCGTTGACCCATTGGCCGTTGCAGCCGTTGTTGCCGGGCGTGTTCTGGTCGGGCGCCGCCATCGCGAGCGCCGGCACCGCGATCAGCGCGGCCGCGGCCAGGACTTGGACGATCGAATGAGGCCTCACGAATGCTCCTTCTGGGAAGTCCGATGCGAAGCACCGTGCACCTCAAACGCAGAAAGACGCGTGAGAATCCTGTGAGAGGGCTGAGATGGCACAGCAGCGGGCGGCCGCTACGTCGCGTGGATCTCGGCGAACGACGGGACGCTGGCCAGCTCGGCCATGATGCGCTTGAAATCGCCGAACGTGAGCGCCTGATCGGCGTCGCACTTCGCTTCGGCGGGGTTCGGGTGGACCTCGAGCAGCAGGCCGTGCGCGCCGACCGCCTTGGCCGCACGGCACAGCGGGGCGATCCAGCGGCGGACACCCACACCGTGCGAGGGATCGACGATCACCGGCAGGTGCGTGCGCTCGCGCAGCACCGGCACGGCCGAGAGGTCGAGCGTGTTGCGCGTGGAGTTCTCGAACGTGCGGATCCCGCGCTCGCACAGGATCACGTTGGGGTTCCCTTCGCTCAAGATGTACTCGGCCGAGGAGAGCACCTCGTCGATCGTCGCCGACATCCCGCGCTTCAGCAGAATCGGGCGGTCGGTCTTGCCGACCGCTTTGAGCAGATCGAAGTTCTGCATGTTGCGCGCGCCGATCTGCAGCAAGTCGACGGATGCCGCTATGCGCTCGACCTGCTCGATGCTCATCACCTCGCTCACGATCGGCAGTCCCGTCGCGCGGCTCGCTTCCGCGAGCAGCGCGACGCCTTCCCAGCCGAGGCCCTGGAACGCGTACGGGGAGGTGCGCGGCTTGAACGCGCCGCCGCGCAGCATCACGCCGCCGGCTTCGAGCACCGCCTGCGCGGTCGCGAGGATCTGCTCGCGCGACTCGACGCTGCACGGTCCGCCGATGACGACGAAGTGCCCGTCGCCGACCGCGACGTCGCCGACCATCACGCGCGAGCGCACGTTCTCGTCGTGGCGCTGTGCCTTCGGGTGCTTCACCGGCGCTTTCGGCACGGCGGGCGGCGCGTCGTCGACGACGATCGCCGGCTCGCGCCGCGCGCGCGGCGGCGCGCTCGACGCGTCGTACGTGCCGACGACGTGCAGTGCGACGGTCGCCTCGCGCAGAGCGCGCAGCGCGTCCGCGAAGCGCGGATCGCGCGCGTCGCCGTCGACGTCGGCGTAGAACGACCATTGCGCGCTCGAGCCGAGACGTGCTTTCGAGTCGAGCTTCGAGAGATTCAGCCCGTGCTCGCCCAGGATCGAAAGACAGCGGCCGAGCGCGCCCGGCGCGTCGGCGACCGAGAAGAGCAGAGAGGTCTTGCGGTTCGCGAAATCCTCGGCTGGCTCGAACTCGGCGGCGGGACCGCGCGCGTTCGGCGCCCGGAAGAGGATGAAGCGGGTAAAGTTGTCCGGATGGTCGGCGATCGTGTCGGCGAGCTCGATCAGGCCGTAGCGTCGCGCGGCATCGGACGAGGCGATCGCGCCGCGGGTCGGATCGCCGGACCCGGCCACGTCGCGCGCGGCGATGCCGGTGTCCGGGACGGGGACGCGGCGGACGTCGGCAAGCGTCCCGAGGAAGCGGCCGCACTCGGCCAGGACGACGGGGTGGGAGTCGATCTCGCGCAGCCCGGCGAGCGTCGCGCCGGGGAGGCCGAGGAGCCGGTGGTCCATCCGCCAGGTGATCTCGGCGAGGAGGTCCAGCTCGTACTCGGCGAGCGCGTCGTAGCCTTCGCGGATCGTCCCGGCGATCGCGTTGTCGACCGGGAGCAGGCCGAGGTCGGCGCGCCCGGCGAGGACGGCGTGCGCGACCGCGCGGTACGACGAGCAGCCCAGCGGCGCGAACCGGACGCCGCGGCGCGCCGCGTACGCGTCGAGGACCGCGTGCGAGTACGAGCCTTCGATCCCCTCGAAGGCGGCGGTCATCGTCAGGCTGGGCGCGGCCGGCTCGGTCGTCGGCTGGGTGCTGGTCATCGGGATCTCCAAGAAAAAGAGCCCGCTCGCTCGGCGAGGGGCTCTTGCAGTTCGGTCCGTCGGGACTGTTACGGCAAAGGCCTACCGCGCCGGCGCGCTTTCGCGGGCGTAGGAATAACGGTAGAACCACACCTGGACGGTCATGTCCGTCGGTTTTACCACGGGGTCCGGCCGGGAGTCAACGCGCCCGGAAGCAGGCGGCGCGGCGTTGAACCGGGCGGGGTGATCCGGCTTCTGGACCCCGAGACGATCGGTCAGATCGCCGCCGGCGAGGTGATCGAACGGCCGCTCTCGGTCGTGAAGGAGCTCGTCGAGAACGCGCTCGACGCCGATGCGAACCGGATCGCGGTGCGGGTGCGCGGCGGCGGTCTGGTCGAGATCGAGGTCGCCGACGACGGCGTCGGGATCGCGCCGGACGATCTCCCGCTCGCGCTCATGCGGCACGCCACCTCGAAGATCGCGAACGCGCGCGGGCTCACGCACGTCGACACGCTCGGTTTTCGCGGCGAAGGGCTGGCCTCGATCGCGGCGGTCGCACGCGTGACGATCGTCTCGCGGACCGCGGACGCGGAGGTCGCGACCGCGATCGACGCGCACGGCGAGGAGATCGGCGAGCCGCGGCCGATGGCGGGACCGCCGGGGACGCGCGCGATCGTGCGCGATCTGTTCGCGAACGTCCCGGTGCGGCGCGAGTATCTGCGCTCGCCGGCGGCGGAGTTCACGCGCATCGCGTCATGGCTCGCGACGCTCGCGCTCGCATACCCGCTGGTCGCCTTCACCCTGGAGCACGACGGAAAGCCGGTGTTCGCGTTCCCGCTCGGCGAAGATCTCGCGCCGCGGCTGCGCCACGTGTTCGGGGCGTCGGCCGCATCGATGGTCGGCGTCCACGGCGACCAGCGCGGCGTCCGCGCGCGAGGCTACGTCAGCCCGCCGGGCGACGACCGGCCGGACCGGCGCAGCCAGATCTTGTTCGTGAACGGGCGATTGCTGCGCAGCACGCTCGTGAGCGGCG
>DATHLN010000085.1:0-7539 GCA_035488115.1 Candidatus Limnocylindrales bacterium
GGCGTCGTCTACGTCCTCGACGAGCCGTCGGCCGGACTCCACCCGGCCGACACCGAGGCGCTGCTCGGCGCGCTCGATCAGCTCAAGGCGGCGGGCAACTCGCTGTTCGTCGTCGAGCACGAGCTGGACGTCATCCGCCACGCCGACTGGCTGGTCGACGTGGGACCCGGCGCCGGCGAGCGTGGCGGCAGCATCGTGTACAGCGGACCGCCCGACGGTCTTCGCCGCGCCGCGGCTTCGGCCACACGCCGGTATCTCTTCGACGAAACGCGCGTCCCGCATCGAACGCCGCGCGACGCGAAGGCCTGGCTAAGCCTCACCGGCATCACGCGGAACAACTTGCGCGGGATCGACGTCGACTTTCCGCTCGGCGTCTTCACGACGGTCACCGGCGTCTCGGGCTCCGGAAAGTCGAGTCTCGTGAGCCAGGCGCTGATCGAGCTCGTCAGCGCACATCTCGGCCAGCCGCCGGCTGCGGAGGACGACGAGGGCGACGAGCTGGAGCGCGCCGCGGCGATCCCGACCGAGGGACGGATCGCCGGCGGCATCGAGCGCGTGAAGCGTCTCGTCCAGGTCGATCAGAAGCCGATCGGCCGAACGCCGCGCTCGAACGTCGCAACCTACACCGGCCTCTTCGACGGCGTCCGCAAACTCTTCGCCGCGACGAAGCAGGCTCGCGCGCGGCGCTTCGACGCAGGCCGCTTCTCGTTCAACGTCGCGAAGGGCCGCTGTGCGACGTGCGAAGGCGAAGGGTTCGTCATGGTGGAGCTGCTGTTTCTGCCGAGCGTCTACGCGCCGTGCCCGACCTGCAAAGGCGCGCGGTACAACGCGGAGACGCTCGCGGTCATGTACCGCGGACGCACGATCGCCGACGTCCTCGGCCTCACCGTCGATCAAGCAGCGGAGTTCTTCACCGACGACGCGCAGATCTCGCGCTCGCTCGCGGTCCTGCGCGAGGTCGGCCTCGGCTACCTTCGGCTCGGCCAGCCCGCGACCGAGCTCTCCGGCGGCGAGGCGCAGCGCGTGAAGCTCGCCAGCGAGCTGCAGCGCACGCAACGCGGCGAGACGCTGTACGTCCTCGACGAGCCGACGACCGGGTTGCATCCGGCGGACGTCGAGAAACTGATGACGCAGCTCGATGGACTGGTCGAGGCCGGCAACACCGTGATCGTCGTCGAGCACGACATGCGCGTGATCGCACAGAGCGACTGGGTGATCGACGTCGGGCCCGGCGCCGGCGACGATGGCGGCACCGTCGTCGTCGCCGGATCTCCCGCTGTGATTGCGAAAAGCCGTGCGAGCCGTACCGCGCGCTACCTCGCGCCGCTGATCGCCTGACTCACAAGCCCCGAGCGTACCGCTGGCCGACCGATATCGTGCTCACGCCGAGGGCACTGCGGACGGTAATGAGACAGCGTCCTATCCGCCTTGCGCGTCTGTGGGGCAACCAGCGGATCCCCCTTGAAAACCCAAGCGTGCTCGGGTATACTTGGTGTGGGTAGCGTCGATGCGGGTGGCGTGAAATTCATGGCTTATCCTGACGACCATGAACCGCGCCACGTTCATGGACTCGTTGGCGGGATCGGAGGTCCTGAAGTGATCGTTGAACTCGAGGTCGACAGAACGGTCTGCCTCGCACGTCGCATCGACGCCGTGCGGGGAGCGACACGATCTGAAGTGCGGAAAGTACTCGCTGCAGCGGCGGATCGCTTTGATGATCTCGTTGTCCTTTGGAGTTCAGTGCACCAATGACGAAGACGCGAGCCAGGGTCGTGACGAGCGACGCCGAGATCGATGCGGCGATCGCACGAGGACGACTGCACGCGATGCCTCAAGCGGTTGAAGCTTCGTATGACGATGCGGCCGACGAAGTGGTCGTCCGATTCGAGAACGGTGTACGGATGGCGTTTCCGCGTCGACTTCTTCAAGGTCTCGAGGCGGCATCACCTGATCAGTTACGAGAGATCGCCATTGCCGGGCCGGGCACGGGCCTCTATTGGCCGAAGCTCGACCTGGGGCATTCCATACGCGGCCTCGTAGACGGCGTCTTCGGAACGAGAACGTGGATGCAGCAACTCGGCAAGCGCGGCGGAGCAGTGAAGACGCCGGCAAAGAGCGCCGCCGCACGCGAGAACGGAAAGAAAGGCGGCCGCCCGAGGAAGATCGCCTAAGGAGCGTGCAAAATCTCGGACCCTTTGGGATGTTGATCCACTCGGCTCTTGACGTAGCGGGCATGTGGGACAGAATCATGGCGAAAGACGTCCAGGTAAGGCGATGCGGACATCTTACCCTTGCTAGCCGACGGCCTCAAGGCGTATAATTTCTCTATACCTTCGCAAGGACCCGCGAGCGAAGGCGATCGTTTATTGCGAGTGGCGTCTTTTTTTCGCCACTCTACGCTGAGGTTGGTGGCGGCAATGACTACTCGCCGTTCGACACGACTGCGCTTTGCCTTCTGCGGCGTGAGGGCGTGCTTTCCAAATTTCGTACTAGTGGTCGTTTTTGTTGCTGCTATCGTCCTCTTCGATGCCATACAAGCCGCTGCAATGACGTGCCCGAACGTCACTGAACAGCCTTCGGGTCCCACTCCAATCGAGTTCCTTAAGATTTTCGGTGCCGCCATCGCGATCGTTGCGGGTGTTCTGTCTGCTGTTATCGATACGGATGCCAAATGGTTCAAGTACACCGCCGCAAGTCTGATCGTTCTAGGAACGAGTGTATCATTTGTCATCGATCGGCAGAAGGACCACGAGGACGAAAGGAATCGAAACCAGCTCCTCGCTTGCGTCGAGCAGGTTGAGTCAAAGGCAATCGAGCTGCAAAAGCTCACGGCCCAAAGTCGCGCGGATCAAGATCGGTTGTTCAAGCAGCAGAATCGACTGGTGTTGGATCTTCGGCAAGTCGCTACCACCACGAGCACTAGCGCCCATCGTCTCGCGGACAATGTCACGCTTTCTCAAAAAAACCTTGAAAGTACGTTCGCACGTATACGGGCGTCTTCGATTCATCGCATACGTGGCTCGTCACCTTGAACTGGATCCGCGTTCGAATCGACTCCCAGGAACTGGCCCTCAATGCATCCTCGTTCAACCGCCGCTTTATCGAACGCGCCCAACCCGCTTGGGCGTATACGTTTACCTTCCCCAAACGCTTCACGGACCTAAAAGCCTTGTTTGCGACCGTTCGCTCCGACATTGACGGTAAGCCCGTGGACGAAGCCCTCGTGCCGGATGGACCTTGACGGTCTCTCGTTGCTTTCTGCACTTCCGCGTGTCTTGCCAAGTCGGAGGCATTGCGCATCTTTGCGACGTGCCGGAGGAGATTGAGTCGGGACAGAATCACGGCAAAGATGTTCTTGGACGAGCGGCTGCTGATCGTCGGTGGCGGGATAGGCGGTCTCGCGACCGCGCTCGCAGTAGCCCGTCACGGGATTCCCACCACGGTCGCCGAACAGGCTGCCGAGTTTCGCGAGATCGGCGCAGGCCTGCAGCTTGCTCCAAACGCGTCCTGGGCGCTGAACCGCCTCGGCGTTCTGCCGCAGGTTCACGAGACCGCGGTGTTCCCCGCGCGCATGGTGTGGATGGATGCGGTTAGCGGCGAGCCGCTGACGTCGCTCGACCTCGGCGCCCCGTTTCGCGAACGGTATGGCTTTCCGTATCTCGTGATGCACCGCAGCGATCTCCTGGACGCTCTCGTGCGTGCCTGCGCCGCGAGCCCGCTGATCGCGCTGACCACCGGCAAGACGTTCGACGCGCTCGTCGATCACGGCGACGTCGTCGAAGCGCGCTTTCGCGACGGTACGACCATCCGCGCGCGCGGCCTCATCGGCGCCGACGGCCTCCACTCACGCGTCAGGCAGTGCGTCCTCGCCGATGGCGAGCCGATCTGCTCGGGCTATGTGGCGTACCGCGGCGCGATCCCGATCGCGGACATGTCTGTCCACGCGGGGCTGGACAACGTCGTGCTGTGGACGGGGCCGGACATGCATTTCGTGCAGTACCCGCTCCGTCGCGGCGAGCTCTACAACCAAGTCGCCGTCTTCAAGAGCGACCGCTACGCCTCGGGCGCCGCCGAGTGGGGGACGGAGGACGAACTCGAGCAGCGCTTCAGCGCCGGCGCACCGCTCGTGCGAGCTGCGCTCACGCGGATCAAGCGCGACCGCCGCTGGCCGATGTACGACCGGCTGCCGGTGCAGCTGGACCCGCAACCGCGTGACGCTCATCGGCGATGCCGCGCACCCGATGCTTCAGTACCTCGCGCAAGGCGCGTGCCAAGCGCTCGAGGACGCCGTGGTCCTCGCCGACAGCGTCGCGTCAGACGGCGGCGCGAACGTCGGCGCGGCCTTTCGTCACTACGAAGCCGCGCGGCTGGAGCGCACGGCTCGCGTCCAAACCGTCGCACGCGCATGGGGTGACTACTGGCACATGCATCCCGGCGATGAGCTCGACCGTCGTAACCGCTACTTGCGCAGTCGCCGGCCCGACGACTACGCGGAGACCGACTGGTTCTACGGCTATTGCGGCGGCACCGACGTGTAAGCGCCCGGTAAGTACCCCGGCGCATACTCGCCCCCTGACCGACAAAGGGGCGTCACATGGGACCGAGAGGCCGCCTCAACGATGTGTGCGTGTTCGGCGCGGGACCGGCGGGGATCGCCGCCGCGCTGCGGCTGCTCCGCGCGGGCCACACCGTCGCGATCCTCGACCGCCCCGGCGGCGACCCGCCCTGGGTCGGCGAGACGTTCTCGAACGCGATCGCCGGACCACTCGGAGAGCTCGGGCTGTGGGACCGGTTCCGCGCCGCGGGCCACCTGCGCGGCCATGAGATCCGCAGCGTCTGGGGCGATCCGATCGTGCGCGGGCAAAACGCGCTCTTCGACACGCGCGGCGCGCACTGGTACGCTGACCGCGCGCGCTTCGACCGCGATCTCCGCGAAGCAGCCGCGAGCCGCGGCTGCGCGCCGCGCAGCTACGCGCGACTCGACCACGTCGCCCGCGACGGCGACGCATGGAACGTCGCCCTCGACGCCGGCGCGCAGAAGCTCCGTGCGCGCTTCCTGATCGACGCCACCGGCCGCCGCTGCGCGCTCAGCCGGCGTCTGGGCGCGCGCCACCGCCGCTTCGACCGGCTCGTCGCAATCGTCGCACACGCCGCACGCAATCATCACGCGACCTACGCGAACGCGATCGTCGTCGAAGCGCTCCCCGACGGCTGGTGGTACGCCTCACCGCTCCCCGGCGGCCATGCGATCGCGCACCTCACCGACCGCGACCTCGTCCCGCACGGCACGGCGAACGGCGCCGGCCTGCGGATCGTCGCCGCCGACAGCCGGCTCATCGAGCCGGGCCCCCACGCGCACTGGCTCGCCGCCGGCGACGCGTACGCCGCGCACGATCCGCTGTTCGGTTTCGGCGTCACGCGCGCGCTCCGCAACGGGATCGAAGCCGCCGACGCCGCGCAGGCGTTCCTCGCTCACCACGACCCCGCACCGCTGCGCGCGTATCATGCCGCCCGGCGCGCGGAGTTCGACCTCTACCTCGACGGGCTCATCGCTCACTACTCGCGCGAACGGCGCTGGTCCGCGTCCCCCTTCTGGGCGCGCCGCGCGCGGACGCTCGCCGCAACGGCGTAAGGAGCTCGGCTCATGGCGAACCTCACTCAGGTCAAGATCTATCCGTCGGTCGGCATCGCGCGCATCGGGAACAGCCCGGAGTGGTACATCGGCCCGGAGCTGCCGTATCCAGCGCCGCCGCCGGTTCCGTCGGACGGCCAGTACAAGGACACGCAGTGCCGCATCCGCCGCCAAGCGCAGCGCTTCCGGCTCTTCGGTTTCTACGACGACAACAGCGTGAAGGAGCTGACGCAGACCGACGGCCCGATCACCTGGACGGTGCACGTCGCGAACACGAAGATGACGCCGACCGAGATGACGTCCATCGATCCCGGAGCGCGCACGCTGACCGGGATCGGCGCCTCCGCGACGTTCGACGGCGGCACGTATCAAGGCGTCGCCGTCCCGCTCGGCGAGGCGCACGTCGACGACGACGGCCGCCTCGTCGTCGTCGGAGGGTACGGCTTCAGCTCCTCGCCCTCGAGCCAGCCGATCAACACCTACTTGGACAATGCCGGCTGGCACGACGACGTCTCCGACGGCCCGGTGAACGCGACGATCGTCGTCGGCGGCACGACGTACACCGCGGTCGGCGCGTGGGTGATCTGCCCGCCGCCGCGCTTCGCGCCGCCGGTCCAAACCGTCACCACGCTCCACGACACGCTGCGCCAAGTCGCGATCACCAAAGGACTCCTGCCGGCGCCCGGTGCGCCCGGCTATCCGCCCGTCTCGTTCGTGAACGACGTCTGGCCGCTGCTGCGCCGCGGACTCGGCGCGCTGCGCGTCGCCGCGATGGCGTTCGGCGCCGGCGACCACGACACGCTCTCGACCGTGATCCCGCCCGGACCGGGCCAGGACGCCGCGCGCAATACCATCTTCAACAAGCTGCGCCCGGCCGGCGACATGCCGCTGCTCAACGGCGACTCCGCGGTCAAGGATTTCCAGCACTACAACATGCAGCAATGGGCCGCCGGAACGTTCGTGAACGACTGGCCGGCCGCGGCGCCGTCACTTACGCCCGACGGGATGACGCTCGCCGCGCTCGAGAACTGCGTCGGCGCGGCATTCTTCCCCGGGATCGAGGCGACGAGCACGGTCTCGTCGTTCTCGTACACGGAGCCGTTCCGCTTCGACCAGACGACGATGAAGCCCGGCGACGTCACGCAGTACATGGCGCGCCCGTGGCAAGCGGACTTCACCGCGTGCAGCGGCGCGATGGCCAGCGATCAGGCGGCGTGGTGGCCCGCGGCGCGCCCGGACAGCGTCTATCCGGAAGCGACGCCGACGACCGCGGCCGACTGGACGCGCGGGCTCGTCACGAGCTACGCCGACATGGTCGCGAACTGGTACAAGCTCGGCTTCATCGTCGATCCCGGCAACGGCCAACCGGTCGAGACGGAGCGCCACGTCGCGTGCCGCGACTGCTGGTTCATCATCGACCGCAGCACCTACGGCAAAGACGAGATCGCGGCGCTGCTGAAGCTCTCGACGCCGGCCGACGTCCAAGCGGCGTTCTACGTCGTCGTGGAAGGCTTCACGCCGAGTCAGCTCGGGATCACCACCGCGAACCCGAACCCGGCGCAGCTCCAAGCGTGGGCGCCGGCGATCGCGGCGTCGCCGGCCGTGACGGACATGTCCTGGAAGCCGACGGCGCTGCTCGTCGAAGATCCCTCGCTTCCGAACGCGCCCCAGCGGTTCACGTTCGTCTACGACATGACGTTCGCGAGCACGAACGGCTTCGTCGCCGAGATCTTGCCCGTCACGCTCACCGCGACGATTCAGGACGTCACGCGCAACGGCGCGATCGAGCTGATCGATCAGCCGAACCCGTACCTGGTCGACGGCCCCACGTCGTGGCTCAGCACGGACCTGCGCGTCTTCCAGATCCAGCCCGGCCAATCGCTGCCCGGCATGCCGTCCGTGACGAT
>DATHLN010000086.1:0-10358 GCA_035488115.1 Candidatus Limnocylindrales bacterium
CGACGACGCGATCGACGCGATCATCCCGGAACGGCTCAAGAAGCAGCTGCCGCGCTTCACCAAACGAGCGCAGCAGCGGCGCGCCGAAGCGGCGACGTAAGGAGCGGCTCGCGTGCGACGCAACTGGCGAGTGCTCATCGCCTTCTTCGCCGTGCTCGGTCCGGGCTTCGTCACCGCTTCGGCGGGGAACGACGTCGGCGGGATCGCGACGTACTCGGCGGCCGGCGCGCGGTTCGGCTACGCGACGCTGTGGACGCTGCTCGCGCTCACCGTCTCGCTGATCGTCGTGCAGGAGATGGCGGGCCGGATGGGAGCGGTCACGGGTCAAGGCCTGGCGGGATTGATCCGCGAGAACTTCGGCTTGCGCACGACGTTCCTGGCGATGCTCGCGCTCTTCTTCGTCAACACCGGGATCACGGCGACCGAGTTCGCGGGGATCGGCGCGGCCTCGGAGATCTTCGGCTTGTCGCGCTACGTCGCGGTGCCGCTCTCGACCGCGCTGGTGTTCCTGTTCGTCCTGCGGCTGCCGAACAAGATCGTCGAGCGCGTCTTCGTCGTGCTGTCGCTGGTGTATCTCGCGTACGTGTGGTCCGCGGTCTCGGCGCATCCCGACTGGGGCGAGGTCGCGCGCGGCACGTTCGTCCCGGTGATCGAGAAGAACCCCGCGTTCTTGGTGACGGTGGTCGGGCTGATCGGGACGACGATCTCGCCGTACATGCAGTTCTTCTTGCAGTCGGCGGTCGTCGACAAAGGCTCGCGGGCGCGCGATCTCCCCGCGATCCGCCTCGACGTCGCGGTCGGCTCCGTGCTCGCGATCGTCCTAGCGGGGTTCATGGTGATCGCGAACGGCGCGACCATCTACCACGCCGCGCTGCACACCGGGAAGCCGCCGCTGGACATCGACACCGCGCAGGCGCAGGATTTCGCGCTCGCGCTCAAGCCGCTGGCGGGGAACTTCGCCTCGACGCTCTTCGCGCTCGGAATCCTGAACGCCGGGATCTTCACCGCGACCGTGCTGCCGCTCTCGACGGCGTACATCGTGTGCGAGGCGTTCGGGCTCGAAGCCTCGCTCGACCGGCGCTTCCGCCAAGCACCGGTGTTCTACGCGCTCTTCGCCGGCGCGGTCGTGCTCGGCGCCGGGCTGGTGCTGCTCGTCCCGAAGGAGTCGCTGCTGAAGCTCATCTTCTACGCGCAGGTCGTGCAGGGCGTGCTGCTGCCGTTCGAGCTGGTGCTGATGCTGCGCATCGTGAACAGCCCGCGCGTGATGGGGCGCTACGTCAACACGCGGTTCGCCAACGTGGTCGGGTGGGCGACGGCCGTCGTGATCGGCGGCCTCGCCCTCGTCTACGTCTGGCAGCAGCTCGCCGGCTGAGGCCTATAATGCGCCGATTCCGTGCGGCGAGCCGTTACCGGCCGGCGCGCTGTAGCCGTTCTCCGCGTTGCACAGATACGTCGCGCACGAGCCGTTGTGACCGGACGTGATCGCGTTCAGCTCGCCGGCGTGCGCGTAGATGTAGGATGCGTCGGTGAGGACGCTCTGGCCGTTGCCGGCGAGCGCGATCGCGCCGGCGACGATCGGCGCCGCGACGCTCGTGCCGCCGTAGGTGCGCCAACCGGGCTTGCTGCCGAGGTAGCTGTCGTAGACCGCGACGCCGGGATTCGGATCGGCATACGCGGCGATGTCGTTCGCGGTGCGGTTCGCGCAACCGGCGTCGTGCTGCCACGCCGGCTTCGCGACGTACTTGCTGCAGCCGCCGCCGGAGCCGGACCACACGGTCTCGGTCCAGCCGCGCGCGTTCGAGCTGCGCGTCAGCGTGGTGCCGCCGACCGCGATCACGTGCGAGGAGGCCGACGGCCACTGCGCGCCCGCGCCCGTGTCCCCCGAACCGAAGACGAATGGAACGCCGATGTCGTACGCCGCGTCGTCTTCCGCCGAGGTTTCCGGCATGCTGTAGCTGTTGCTGACGACCGTCGCGCCGGCGGCGACCGCGCTCTTCGCGGCGGCGAGCAGCGCGACGTCGTCCGGCAGCGCCGCTTCGGAGACGATGATCTTGCAGTTGGGGCAGACGGCCGATACCATCTGCACGTCGATCGAGGCCTCCTGGCCCCAGCCTTGGTTCGCGACTACGCCGGACTGCTTGATCTTCTTGAAGCAGCCGTTGCCGGTCGTGCACGGCGGCAGCCCGAACGTCTTGCGGAAGACGCCGAGGTCCGCTTCGAGGTTCGGGTCGTCGTAGGCGAGGACGACGGCGACCGTCTGTCCGGCGCCCGCCGTCGTCGACGGCAGCGCGTACGCGCTCTGAAGGTCGGCCGCATGCAGCCCGGAGAGCTTGTACGCCGGCGTACCGGCGGGTTGTCCGGCGATCCCGGTACCGGCGATCACATGGCACGTCAGCCCGCTGGTGAGGCCGCACGTCAGGTCGCCGAGGATTCCGAGGACGCCGCCGAGCAAGCCGCCGACGAGACCTCCGCTGTGCGGCGCCGGCGTCGGCGAGGGGTCGATCGGGATCGCCTTGAGGGCCGACGTGTCACGCGGCGTGCCGGCGAACGGGACCGCGGCGGCGCCTCCGCCGGACTGCGCGCACGCGGCGAGCGCGAGCGCAGCGAAGAGCCCGAGCGGCAGCCATGCCTTCTTCACCGACCTACCTCCATGTGTCACCTCGCGTTCGAGGTGCTCCTGACTACCGGGCCGCCCGACCGTTGCTTACCCAGTCCTAGGCCTAACGTCCCGCTCCCGATTCGTAAACTTAGCGTTCGGCGACCGCCACCATCGCGTCGACGATCTCCGGGTCGAACTGCGTCCCTCGGTTCCGGACCAACTCCTCGAGCGCGCGCGAGGGCTGCATCGGCAGCCGGTAGGGCCGCCGGCCGATCATCGCGTTGAAGCAGTCGGCGACCGCGACGATCCGCGCCGTCAGCGGGATCGCCGAGGCGGGGAGGCCGTCGGGGTACCCGCGGCCGTCGAGCCGCTCGTGGTGGCTGCGGACCGCCGGGGCGAACGTGCGCAGCCCCGGGACGCCGCGGACGAGGCGTTCTCCGGCGGCCGCGTGCGCGCGCATGATCTTCCACTCCTGGTCGGTGAGGCCGCGCGGGGCGTGCAGGATCTCGACCGGCGTGAGCGCCTTGCCGACGTCGTGGAGCAGGCCGCAGCGGGTGGCGAACGTCACCTCGTGCGCATCGAGGCCGAGCCGCCGCCCGATGCGCGAGCACCACGCCGCGACCGCGCGCGAGTGCTCGGAGCTGAGCGGATCGCGCGCTTCGAGCCGCATCACGAGCGCGTCGATCCGCGCGTCGACCTCGTCGAGGTGCTCGCGCTCGGCGCGCACGAGCGGCCGCCACGAGCGCTCGACGACAAGCGCGACGTCGTGCGCCAGCGCATCGACCTCGGCCGCGGGAAGCGCACGGCCCGTGAGCTCGAACGCCGCGGACGCGAGCGCTTCGGGGATGGCCTCGAGCGTCGTGCGCAACGCCGCGACGTCGGCGTAGCTCGCGCAGATCTGCGCGAGCCATTCGAGCAGCTCGGCACGGTCCGCGTCGGTGCGCAGCCGCGCCGCGCGCGCGACGAACGCGTCGGCGACCGCGCGCGTGACGAGCGTCTGCGGTCCGCTCGCGCGCCGCTGTACGCGATCGGAGACCGCGCGCTCGTGCGCCGCGAGCGCCGGGCCGAGCTCGTAGACCGTCATGCGACCTCCGCGGGAAGCGCGGCGAACAGCTTCGCGAACCCGCCGAGCTCGTGCCGCCGAAGGTCGTCGAAGACGTCGAGGAGCGCGGCCGCGCGCGCGACCGAATGCCGCGACTCGTCGACCGCGCGCACGGCCCGCGCGAGCGCACCGATCCGCCCGTCGCGCGCGATCGTCGGCCACACGGGCTCGAGCCCCGCGAGCGACGAGGCGAGCGCGGCTAGCAGCGCACCGCGCAAGGCGTACTGCGTCGAGCCGCCGTCGCGTGCGAACGCGTCGTCGAAGCTGCGCAGCGCGTCGTGCGCACGCTCGCGCATCCCGGCGGCCGCCGCGTAGAGCGCGATCTCGGCCCAGCGCAGCGCCTCACGATCCGGATCGTCCTGCTGCGCCGCGGCGCTCGGCACGAGCAGATCGTACGCGGAGGCGAACGCACCGCTCCACGCCGCGACGAGCGCGCGTGACGGGAGCACGCCTTGCAGCGCCGACGCGGTGTTGTAGTGCAGGTCGAACTCGCGCAGGTCGTGCTCGAGCCGTTCGATCGCCGCGACGTCGCCGAGCTCGGCGTGCGCCTCGTACGCCGCCGCGATCGCATAGAGATGGAAATCGACGTTGCCGGTTCGGATCGCGCACTCGGCGAGCCGTTCGAGATAGACCAGGCTCTCGGTCGGGCCGGCGTCCTCGTAGGCGAGGTTGTACAGGACGCTGTAGGCACCGATCCCGACGGTGTAGAGGTGCGCATCCTCGGCGAGCGCCGCGCCGGCGAGCGCGTATTCGCGCGCACGCGCGCGGTCGCCCGCATACAGATGGACGTATGCGGCGCGCGCGAAAAGGTGCGCGCGCGCGCCGACGTCGAGGCGGTCGGCCTCGGCAAGCGCGTCGCCGAGCGCCGCGCGGCAGTCGTCGATGCGTTTCGCTACCAGATACGCCTCGGCGAGGACGGAACGGATCGCGCAGCGCTGCGCGGCGTCGAGCGCTTCGTCGTACGCGAACGGTTCGAGCAGCTCGACCGCGTCGCTGCGCTGGCGCCGCACGATCTCGCGGCCAAGGCGGTACGCCGCCTCCGCGGCGATCGCGCGAGACTCGGCGCGCGCGATCGCGTGCCCGAACCACGCCTCCGAGGTGTCACTCCGGCCGAGCCGTACCTCGCGCGTCGCGCGCAGCAGCAGCACGACCGCGTGATCGTCGTCCGGAACGAGATCGAGCGCCGCGTCGAGCACGTCGACATCGCCGCGGTCTTCGAGCTGCAAGCCGTGCGCGCGCAGCAGCTCGCGCACGCGCTCGACGTCGCGCGCGCGGCATGCCAGCTCCAATGCGTCGCGCACGGGTGCGTCGGCGAGCGGCGCGCCCATCGCGGCTTGCGGCTCACCCTTCGATCCTTCGACAAGCTCAGGACAGGCTGAGCTCAGGGTGACATTGCGTGCGGAGCTCGATGCTTGCACGGCCGGCGGGTGCGCGGTAGTCCATGCGGCGCGAGTCGCGTCGCGGACGTCGTCGGCGCCGAGGGGCATCGCGATGAGCTCGCCGGCGAACCAGCGCGGGACCGGGAGATCGGCGTCGTCGCGCGCTGCGATCACCAGGTGCGCGTCGCGCGCGCGGCGGACGAGCGCTTCGGCGAACTCGGCGAACGTGCGCGTCTCCTCGCCGAGGCGGTCGACCGCGTCGATCGCGATCGTCGTCGCGGCGTCGTCGACGTAGCGCGCGAGCCAGCGCGCGAGCGACGTCGTGCGGTCGCCGCGCTCCGCGGCGCGGGCGTAGGCGCTCGCGAACGCCAGCCGCGCGCCGGGCGCGATCTCGCGCAGCGCTTCGCACAGCATGCGCACCGCGCCGCGGAACGTGCCGTCGCCGGACGCGAGATCGATCAGCACGGCGCCCTCGCGCGCCGCGAACGCGCGCAGGAGCGCGCTCTTCCCGCAGCCGGCCGGGCCGGCGACGACCGCCAGCGGTTTGCGTGCCGCTTCGACGAGCCGGTCCAGGCCCGGGACGCTGACATGCGCGGCAGCGGCTCGCGTCTGAAGGCGCGAGGCGGTCACTGCTTCCTGCACGACGCGCCGTTCCATGGCCGGTCTCTCCGTAGTCCTTGCTCCCTCGGTATCCTAGCAGACGACGTACCACCCGCGAGGTACCGCGCCGCCGGGTTTACGAAGGCTTGTCAGACGCCGTGCTTCACGGCCTCCATCCCGACGTAGTAGGCGACCAGGATCAGGAGCGAGGAGGCACCGGCGATGAGCAGCGCGTTCCGCGAGCTCGGCTGCCGGCGCGCGAGCGCGTTCGCGGTCATGTACCCCGCCCAGCCGGCGACCGCCAGCGCCGGATGGTACCAGGGAACGCGCAGCCCCTGGACCATGAGCGCGACGCCGATCAGGATCTGCAGGGTGACGACGTAGAGGGTGATCCGCCGCTCCGGCCGCCGCCACACCGCCAGCACGGCGAGCAGGGCGACCACGAACGCGACGTAGAGGTGGAGCGTGAGGACGTTCACGGTCGCGCGCTTCGCTGTGCCTTGTGGATCGACTTCCAGCGCCGTCGCTCGGCGGCGAGCGCGGCCGGATCGTCCCGCCGCTCGAGGTACGCGAGCTCGGCGCGCAGCGCGCGCCAGCGCTCGCGGCGCCCCGGGTCGATCTCGGCGCGGACCGCGCAGCCGGGCTCGCGGTCGTGCGCGCAGTCGCGAAAGCGGCACCGCGTCGCCGCATCCGCGACGTCGGCGAAGACCTCGTCGAGCGCGTCCTCGCCGGACCACGGCGCGAACGCACGCATCCCCGGCGTATCGATCAGCCACGCTCCGCCCCGGAGCGCGACCAGCTCACGGCGGGTCGAGGTGTGTACGCCGCGGCCGTCGGACGCGCGCGCGGCGCGGGTCGCGAAGCGGTGGTCGCCGAGGAGCCGGTTCGCCAGCGTCGACTTCCCGACGCCCGAGGAGCCGACCAGCGCGACCGTCGTCCCCGGCGCGAGGAACGGGTCGAGCTGCTCGCAGCCGTCGCCGTACTCGGCGCTGATCGCCACGACCGGCGCGTCGGCGGAGACGCCGTACAGCTCGGCGACGAGGTCGCCCGGGTCGCGCGCGAGATCGGCCTTGTTCAGGACGACGACGGCGTCCGCGCCGCAGCCGCGGATCGCGACCAGATAGCGCTCGACCCGCGGCGGCGAGAAGTCGCGGCCGGGCGCGGTGACGACGAAGACGCGATCGAGGTTTGCGGCGATCGGCTGCGGCGCCGCGCCGCGGTCATGGCGCGCCCGCGCGAGGACGCCGCGCCGCGGCGCGAGCGCGACGACGCGGCCGGCGCCGTCGACGGCGGCGAGATCGCCGACGACGGGGTGGTCGGTGAGGGTCGGGGCGGTGTGGACGAGGATCTCGCTCCCGTCGGGGGCGAGCGCGAGGAAATCGGCACCGCGGTCGGCCGCGATGCGATGGTCGAAGAGCAAGGTCGTGCCTTTCGCGCAGCGGTGAACATCAAACCGGACGAATCGGGCGCGACGAGCGACAGCTCCGGAGACGATCGTGGGCCGGCCACGATGTCACCCTGAGCTTGTCGAAGGGTGAGCGCGCTAGGCGGCCGTCAGCCGGAAGCGCGCGGGGAACTCGTCGCGCCGGTCGGCGCAAGGACGGACGTCGTCATACGGCTCCCCTTTCTCGTGCACTCGGCGAACGCGGCGTTCGCAGCACCGCGCCAGTGTTCGTCGTCGCGCGGCTCAACTCTTGTAGAGCCGCAAGTTCTTGAACTGGACGGTGACGCCGTTGGCGTTGAAGCCCGGCGGCTTGTGGCTCGTCGGCCAGTGGAACATGTACGGCCCGAAGTTCCACCAGCACAGCGGTTGATCGCCCGCGCAGACCGACGACGGCGCGTCGTACACGACCGCGCCGTTGCGGTGGACGACGATCCTTCCGGCCGGCGCGCGCCCGACGACCTGCGCTACGACGTCGATCTGCCAGCGATCGTGCTGACCCTCGGCGATGACGTCCGGCGAGTTGTACGCGGGCGGCATATAATCGCTGTATTCGCCCTTGTCGCAGGCGTGGAAGTTCCACACGGGCTGACCGCCGGCGGGCACGTTCCGGTACGGTTTCGGCAGGTGGAGATCGTCGCTGTTCCCGTTCACGAACGCGGTGTTCTGGATCACGAGCGAGTCGCACGGATCGGCGCCGTGGCCGATGCCGGCCTCGCCGTGCGTCTGCCACACGAGGCCCGGCAGATCGGCTTCGTGCCCGCCGTCGTAGACGTAGTTCTTGTTCAGGTAGACGACGGTCTCGAACACGAACGTGTAATGCGAGCCGAGCCGCAGGAAGAAGTCGTGCCCGTCCTCCTGCGGCGTGTATTGATTTCGGTAGCACGCGCTGCCCATCGGCTCTTCTCGGCCGTTGGTGTCGCGCCGCAGCGTGAAGGTGTACGTCGCCGGGTCGCCGGGCGTCGCGTCGCCGCCGCACTGGCCGTTGCCGATCACCGGACGCACCTCGCTGCCTTTGTGCCACACGAGCGTCGAGCTCGCGGCGACCGACGAATGGTGGAGGTCTCCGCGCGTCGCGGTGCCTGAATGGATGGCGGCGTGCCCGGCGCTCGTTGCCACCACGGCGATTCCGATGATCATGGCTGCGCGAGCGGATGAACGCATGGCGCCCTCCCTGGACATTTGGCGAACGCGCCGGCCGGCGGCGCGGTGCCGAGCCTTCGCGGGGCCGCAGGAAGGCCACCTTCGCGCCGTAAGCTTTGGCCCACCGGTGCAGGACGACAACGTGGTCCCCGCCCGGCCGCCGCGCCGGGACCGTTCCGAAGCGCTCCTCGGGTACGCGGAGTCGCTGGCGCGCGTCGCGGCGAGCGGCGGCGGCGCGCAGGCGCTCGCCGCGCACCTGGCGGCCGCGGTCGACGCGGCGGTACTGGTCGAAGACGCGCAGTGGCGCCACCTCGCCGTCGCCGGAACCGGCGAGCGCGCGATCCCGCCGTCGGTGCGCGACCTGCTCCCGAAGGACGCGGACGGCGAGGAGCCGGTCGGGCTCGCACCGCCCGCCGACGCCCGGGCGTGCGCCTATCCGGTCCGCGCCGGCGAAGCGCGGTTGGGCTGGATCGCCGTCTTCCCGACCGGCAGCCGCACGCACGAGGACCGCGCGGCGATGATCCGGCTGACCGCGGCGCAGATCGCGGTCGAGCTCTCGCGCGACGCCGGCGGCGGGCGCGGGCGGCGGCGCGGCTTCTGGGACCGGCTGCTCGCGCGCGCGTACGAGGACCCGCTCGAAGCCAAAGAAGACGCGCAGGCGCGCGGGATCGCGCTCGCGCCCGGCTACGTCGCGGTGGCGGTCGAAGGCGACGGCCTCGACGAGACGGTCGCAGCGCAGAAGAACGCGGAGATCCGGCGGGTCTGCTTGGACACGCTCGGGACGCGGACCGGCGACGTCGTCGTGGTCGAGCGCGGCGGCGGCTTCTTCTTCCTCGTCCCGGCGCCGCTCGAGGTCGACGCGGCGAACGCGCGCACCGCGGCGACGCTGATCCCCCGCGGCGTGCAGCGCGCGGGGCTGGACGTGAAGATCGTCGGCGGAGTGGGGCGGCACGCGGAGATGATCGACGTCGCGAAGAGCGTCGACGAGTCTCGTGAAGCGATGATCATCGCGCGGCGGATGTTCGGCGGCGGGCGCGTGATGCCGTACGACGATCTCGGCGTGTACCCGCTGCTGCACCGCACCGGCGCGACGCGCGAGGACTGGCGCGCGTTCGCGACGCGGGTGCTCGAACCGCTGCGCGCGTACGACGAGAAACACCAGACCGAGCTCGTGAGGACATTGAAGCTCTTCTTCGACGTGGGACAGAACATCAAAGAAGCCGCCGGCCGGCTCAATGTGCACCGCCACACCGTCTTCTACCGGTTGCGCCAGATCGGCGAGATCGGGCGGCTCGATCTCGACTCGCCGCACGACCAGCTCACCGTGCGCGCGGCGCTCGCCGTCGACGCGCTGGACGCGTAGCTCGCGATGCTCACGACGGTGAAAGATTCGGCGTCGGCGCGGCGGCACGTGCTCGCGACCGTGAAGGAACGTGGGGTGCGCTGGGTGCGGCTGGCGTTCGTCGACGTGCTGGGGATTCAGAAAAGCGTCTCGATCCCGGCCGGCGAGTTGGAAGACGCGTTCAACGGCAAGGTGACGTTCGACGGCGGCTCGATCGATGGGTTCGTGCGCGGCGAAGAGATCGACATGGTGCTGCGTCCCGATCCGGCGACGTTCGTCGTACTGCCCTGGCTCGACGGCGATTCGGTCGAGGCGCGGATCCTGTGCGACATCACGATGCCGGACGGGACGCCGTTCGAGGGCTGCTCGCGCACCACTTTGAAGCGCGTGCTCGAGGACGCGGGCGACGTGCTCCAATCGGTGCAGGCCGCGCTGGAGGTCGAGTTCTATCTCTTCGAGCTAGCGCCGGACGGCTCGCCGACGACGCGCACCACCGACGCCGGTTCGTACTTCGACTTCTCGGCGGGCGACCGCGGCCAGGAGGCACGGCTCGCCGCGAGCGCCGCGCTCGAGACGATGGGGATCCCGATCTCGAGCGCGCACCACGAGCACGGCGCCGGGCAGCACGAGCTCGACCTCGCGGCGTCCGGCGTCCTCTCGATGGCCGACCGGCTGCTGACGACGCGCGGCGTCGTGCGGCGCGTGGCGCAGCGGCACGGACTGCACGCGACGTTCATGCCGAAGCCGCTCGA
>DATHLN010000087.1:0-10106 GCA_035488115.1 Candidatus Limnocylindrales bacterium
CGAGGAGCTCGGCCGAAAGGATCTCGCACACGTCGTCGACCGACAGCATATCGCCGTTGCGGACCATGTCGGGTCGAATGCGATTGACGATCAGGCGGAGCGGAAGCCCGCGCTCGTTGAGCTTGCCGATCACGCGATCCGCGTCGCGAATCGCGCTAACCTCGGGCGTCGTGACGACGACCGCCTCGGTCGCGCCGGCGATCGCGTTGCGAAAGCCGTGCTCGATCCCGGCGGGGCAGTCGATGAGGACGTAGTCGCACAGCTCGCCGAGCTGCTGCACGACCTGCGCGAACTGCAGCTCGCTGATCGCCGTCTTGTCGCGCGTCTGCGCCGCGGGGAGGATCGAAAGGTTCTCCAGCCGCTTGTCCTTGATCAGCGCCTGCCGCAGCTGGCAGCGCCCTTCGACCACCTCGACGAGATCGAAGACGATCCGCTTCTCGACGCCGAGCACGAGATCGAGATTGCGCAATCCGATGTCGGCATCGACGAGCACGACGCGATGGCCGCGCTTCGCGAGCACGGCGCCGAGATTCGCGGTCGTCGTGGTCTTCCCGACGCCGCCCTTCCCTGAAGTCAGAACGATACGACGAGCGCTCATACGGCGGCGGTCTCCTTGCGAAGGTCGGCTTCGGCGAATGGGACGACGACGATCCGCTCGTCGGCGATCGAGGCGTGCTCGGGGCCGCGCGGCTTCGCGCCCGCGTCGCTGGTGGCGATCAGCGTCGCGATGCGCAGCTGCGTCGGCGCGAGCTCGAGCGCGATCACGCGCGCGGAGCGGTCACCCTGCGCGCCGGCGTGCGCGACGCCGCGCAGCGCGCCGAAGACGACGATGTCGCCGGAGGCGACCAGCTCCGCCCCCGGGTTCACGTCGCCGATCACGACCAGGTTGCCGAGGTTGTGCAGCGCCTGCCCGCCGCGCAGCGTCCCCCGGTGGTAGAGCGTAGAGACCCCGACCGCGAGCGGCCGCGCCGGCTGCGGCAGCGCGACCCCGGCCGTCGCCACCGCGCCTGCGGCGGCAGGCGGCCCGTCCTTGCGGCGTCGCACCATGTCCGCGCGCGCGCCGGCGAAGTCGGCGACCAGCGAGCGCGCCTCGTCGGAGAGCCGCACCTCGCGGGCCGGCCTGCGCGGCAGCGCGGCGACCTCGGCGGGAGCCGCCGAGCCGAGGTACGCGAGCTCCAGCTCGGCGACGACCGCCGCGATGGCCTCGACGCCGCTCACGCCGTCGAGCGTGATCCCGTACTCGGCAAGGGCGTCGCGGAACGCCGCGATCTCTCCGGCGGGAGGTTCGAGGATCCCCAAGTTGGCGACCGCCCGGCTCCCGCGGTAGAAGTCCGGACGGGCGGCGAACTGCGCGCGCAGCTCTTCGACCGCGGCTGCTAAAGCGCGGTCGACGGCGATCTCCAGGCTGCGGCCACGGCCGCGGACGGTGCTCATCGGCTTCCCTCCCCGAGTCTGATCGCCCGCGGTTCCGACGGCTCCGAGACCGGCCCTGCGCGTTCCACACGGAATGCACGAGAACTTTCGGTTCTCCACATACATTCCTCAGCTTTGAGCGTTACTAGTGGAGAGTTCCGGAGGTCTGGCGAATCGCTAGACCCCGGCGCCGTCCGGAATCGCCCGCCTCGAGGACCCGCCATGCCGTTCCGCCGCATCATCGTCATCGCGCTCAGTATCGCGATGCTGTGTGCCAGCATCCCGTCACCCGTCTTGGCCCTGCCGACCTCCACCGAGGTCCAGATCGGTAAAGAGTACGACAAGTCGATCACCGACTCGACCGTCGTCGTGACCGATCCGCTGCTCAACCAGTGGGTGAACGAGATCTCGAACAAGCTCTGGGCGCAGACCGCGCGCAAGGACGTCCCGTACAACATCAAGATCCTCGACGTCGGCGACATCAACGCGTTCTCGACGATGGGCGGGTACATCTACATCAACGAGGGGACGCTGGACTTCGTCCAGAGCGACGACGAGCTCGCCGGGATCATCGGTCACGAGACCGGCCACATCGAGCGCCGCCACGCGGTGACCGCGCAGAACAAAGCCTCGATCCTCAACGTGCTGTTCGGGATCGGCTCGCTGTTCTCGCCGCTGCTCTACCGCTTCGGCCAGATCCTGCAGGCCGGCGCGCTCGCGCGCATCTCGCGCGACGACGAGAACGAAGCCGACAAGTACGGCCTGATGCTGATGTCGCGCGCCGGCTACGACCCCGACGCGATGAAGTCGTTCATGGCGCATCTCGGCGCGACCGAGCAAGCCGATCACGACCTCATCTCGAAGTATCTCGCCGACCACCCCGGCACCTCGAAGCGCCTCGCGAACCTCAACGGCGATCCCGAGCTCAACCCGAACCTGCGCACCGACGACCAGCGCATCGCGCAGGCGATCCACGACTACGACACCGCGCGCTACAACGTCGCGGCGATGAAGTTCGCCGACGTGCTGAAGCGCCGCCCCGACGACGCGACCGCGCGGTTCCAGCTCGGCCAGGCGCAGCTCGCGCTCGGCCAAGTCTCGAAGGGCGAGCAGAACATCGCCGCGGCGGCCGAGAAGGTCTCGCCGCAGGCGAAGGCGCTCGCCGACGTGCGGATCAAAGCGCTGCGCGACGCGGAGCGCCGCCTGAACTTGCTCCACCCCGATCTCACGCCGCTGCGCGCCGAGCTCACGACCGCGCAGTCGAACGAGACGCTGGCGTCCACCGCGATCGGGACGCGCCGCCAGCAGGGGCTCGACCAGATCAAAGCGCTCCACGCGCGCGTCCAGAACATCCTCTACGGGATGCCGGATCTCTCGCGCGTGCAGCCGCGCAAGGACTCGCGGCTCGACACCCTGATGCACAACCTCAACACGATGTCGAAATCGCTCGACACCGCGACCAACAAGGCGTCGGAGACGATCGCGGGCGTCGGCACGCTCGAGCGCAACAAAGAAGGCGGTCTGCTCAAGGAGAACGCCGACATGCTCACCGAGCTGAACGCGCCGCTGAAGCTCGCGAACCCGCCGCCGCAGGCGCTCTCAACGTTCCCGAGCTACCCGCGGATGCTCGCGTCGATCGGCGCGGCCGACGCCGACATGGTGCGCGGCGTCGACGCGGCGCGCGCCTCGCTGGCGGTCCTCGACGTCTCCCTCGGCGATCTCGACGCCTTCGTCAACGAGCTGCGCCGCAACGTCAGCTTCGACCCGAGCGGCGACATCTCGCTCTCGGACTACCGCCGCATCGAGCCGGTGATGACGAAGGCCGTCGACTCGCTCAACAAAGCCGCGGTCGGCGCGACGCAGGCCTCGCAGCTCTTCAACATGGCGCGCGCCCGCCAGCTCGAGACGCGAATCGACATGCTCGGGCTGCAAGAGTCGCCGGACCGCTACGCGACCTTCCAGCACGCGCTGGACGTGCGGTTCCACACCAAGGGCGTCGACTACGCCGACCTCGCACGCGAGGATCTCACGCCGGGACAGGTCGCCGCCGCGGTGATCGTCGGCGCCGACACGAACGCCGCCGCGCCCGCGATCCTCGCCGAGGCGAAGTCGAGCGGGAAGAGCGTCGTCGACTTGGCCAACGCGCGCGGGATGTACGCGCAGTCGCTGGAGATCTTCCTCGGGCTGATCTACCTCGACTACACGGATGACCCGGACAAGGAAGCGCGCGGCCGCACGTAACCTCGGTCGGCCCGGCGGGGTAGGAGCGTTGGCATGAACGCCTCCGCCGCCGCCGCTGCCGCGATGTTCCAGCGCCTGCGCGGCTCGCTCAATCCCGCCGCGGTCCACGCGGGCGCCCGGCGCCCGTTCAAGTTCTTCGTGTGCGGCGATCCGGCGCTGCTCTCGGATCTGCGCGCGGTGATGCTCGCCGGCCACGACGGCGCGACGATCCCGATCGAGGCCGCGGCGGCGCTCGAGACGCTCGACGTTCAGCGCGGCGTCGACACGACCGACGCGCGCGCGGTGATCTGCGTCGCGCGCCCCACCGATCGCGGCTCGCTCGAGCTGCAGCGGCTGATCGCGCTGCGGCTGCCGGTGTTCGTGCTGATCGTCGACCGCGAGGCGCCGGGCTCGACCGGGCCCTCGCAGCCGCCGCCGGCCGGCGGCGCCGACGAGTACGTCGTCAACACGATCGCGATCGACACGCTGCGCGGGCGCTTCCTGCCGCACTTGATCGAGTGCTGCAAGGGGATCGAGGTCGCGGTCGGGCGCCAGCTCCCCGCGCTGCGCGACACCGTCGCGGTGAAGCTCACCCGCGACGCCTCGATGGCCGCGCTGAAGGTCGCGGGCGCGAGCGCGGTCGTCGACCACGTCCCCGTCCTCGGGATCGTGCTCGGCGCGTTCGTCTCCGGCGCCGACATGTTCGCGATCACCGGGATCCAGATGTCGCTGATGCTCAACATCGGCGCGGCGTACGGGCGCGATCCGGATCTGTCGCAGATGTGGGAGCTGCTTCCCGTCGTCGGCGGCGGCTTCGGCTGGCGCGCGCTCGCGCGCGAGCTCTCGGGCTTCATCCCGGTCGGCGGGGTGTTCATCAAAGCCGCGATCGCGTACGCGGGGACGACCGTCGTCGGCGAAGGCGTCGCGTTCTTCTACCGCAACGGCCGGCAGATGAACGGCGAGGACGCCGCGCGGATCTACGACGACGCGAAAGCCTCGGCGATGACCTTCGCGCGCGAGCTGCTCACGCGCATCCGCCGCAACGGCGGCGGCACCAACCCGCCCTCGTAGCGGTGCGCGTCAGCGCACCAGGAACTCGAGCAGCGCCTCGTCGCTGAGGTGCGAGTAGTCCGCGCGCAGCTTCGGGCGGACGCGCGCGGCGATCTGCGCGCCGAGGCCGATGCGCGCGATGCGGTCGAGCGTCGGGCGGCGCGCGAGGAAACGTTCGATCAGGACCCGGTCGGCGTCGGAGAGACCCGTGTCGGCCGAGACGGGGCGCGCGAGGTAGGCATCGAGGTCCGGGATCGGGTCGGCGCGGTCGCGGACGACGATCGTCCCCGCCGCGAGATCGCCGAGGCGCTTGTTCTCCTTCGAGATCAGCGCGCTGATCGCGGAGAGCGTGTAGAACCCCAGACCGAGCTCGGCGATCCGAACGAGGTTGCGGATCACCGCGGCACCCGGGTCGAGCGGGAAGCCGCCGTCGCGGACGACGCGCAGGCCGAGCGCGCGCTTCCCGGGCGTGCGCCCCGACCACCACGCCTCGAAGATGATGAACCAGCCGAAGAAGACCAGGAACAGCACGAGGATCAGCAGCGCGATCGCCCAGGCGTCGGCGTACTTCCCGAGCGCCGAGCTCGCTCGGCCGAGCGCCGGCGCCGCGAGGCCGACCGCCAGAAACAGCAGCATGACGATCGCGATCTGCGCCAGCATGTCGAGCGAGACCGCGAGGAACCGGCTCCCCAGCCCCGCCAGCTCGTATCGGATCTCGACCGCTTCCCCGGTCCGCACGTCGACGCTCCGCTCCATCGCGCGCAGAGTTCGCGCTGCGCGCGTCGAACACCACCGCGATGCGGGAACGGCGGTTCGTGGCGGCGCGGCGGGAGCGGTGGGACAAGCTCGCGGCGCTGGCCGACCGTGCGTCGAAGCGCGGGATCCGTTCGCTCAGCCCGGAGGAGATCGACGAGCTCGCGCTCAGCTACCGCGCCGCGACGAGCGACCTCGCGATCGCGCGCACGCGCGGCGAGGACCCCGCGGTCCTGCAACACCTCAACCGGCTCACGGCGCGGGCGCACTCGGTCGTCTACGTCGCGACCGCGCACAGCGGCTGGCACCGCTTCGTCGATTTCATCGTGCGCGGCTTCCCGCGCGAGGTGCGCCGCTCGTGGGCGCCGATCGCGTTCTGCTCGCTCGTCACCATCGTCTCGGCGCTGATCGCGTACGGCTCGGTCTCGAGCGATCCGGCGAACGCGCACGCACTGCTCCCCGGGATGCCGCTCCCGCCGGTGACGAAGGCGCTGCACGACTCGAACTTCGGCTTCGACCGCGCGTACTCGCCGGCGGTCGCGACCGAGATCATCACCAACAACGTGCGCGTCGCGGCGATCGCGTTCGCCGGCGGGATGACCGGCGGTCTGCTGACCGGCTGGATCATCCTCACCAACGGGCTGATGGTCGGCGCGCTCGGCGCGCTCTACGCGAAGGCCGGCTTCGGCCCGGATTTTTGGGCGACGATCGCGCCGCACGGCGTCATCGAGCTCACCTCGATCCAGATCGCCGGCGGCGCCGGGCTCGTCCTCGCCGGCGGGTACCTGCGCCCGGGCCGCGCGCGGCGGCGCGATGCGCTCGTCCTCGCGGCGCGCCGCGCCGGGACGCTCGTCCTCGGCGTCGCGCTGCTGCTTTGCGTCGCCGGAACCATCGAAGGCTTCATCTCGCCGCAGCGCATCTCGATCCCGGTACGCGGCACGATCGGCGCGATCACCGCCGTCGCGCTGCTCGCATATCTCCTGGGTGCCGGCAGAGCCGGCACCCGTCGCGCTTCGCGCGATCGGTTAAAGGAGGCCGCGGGTCTTGACGTCGACGTACGCGTCGAGCAGCGCGATGGTCAGCTCGGCGGCCGGGACGTCGACGACCAGCACCCCGCGGTCGCGTAGCGTCGCGATCGCGCGCGCACGCTCGTCGGAGAGCGTCGCCGCGACCGCCGCGCGGTACGCGTCCTCGGCGTCGCGCGGCGTGCGCCGCAGCGCCTCGACGATCGCGGCGTCATTCATCAGCACGACCATGACGAGATGCCGCATCGTCAGCAGCCCGACCGCGGCGAGGACCGCGCTGGACGCCGCCGGGTCGAAGAGGTCGGTGAAGATCACCACCATGCTGCGCCGGCGCAGCGTCGTCTTGAGGTCGAGGAACGCGCGCTCGTAGTCGGCCTCCTCCAAGCGCGGCTCGAGATCGGAGAGCACGTCCGTCACCTCGGCGGCGTGCTGCGTCCCGTTGCCGGGCGCGACGCGCGCCAGCACGTCCGCGGCGAACGCGACGACGCCGACGCGGTCGGCGGAGAGCCGCGCGATCGCGGCGATCGCAAGCGCCGCGCTGACCGCGTAGTCGAGCTTGCGCCGGTCGCCGAGCCGCGGCGTCATCAAGCGCCCCGCGTCGACCGCGACGACGATCTGCTGCGCGCGCTCGACCTCGTACTGCGCGACCATCGGCCTCCCGCGGCGCGCCGACGCCTTCCAGTCGATCGCGCGGAAGGGATCGTCCGGCGTGTACTCGCGCAGGCTCGCGAACTCGCCGCCTGCGCCGCGCCGGCGCAGCCGCCGCAAGCCCGCCTCGATCAGCTTCGTCCGCGCGACCGGATCGCCGCTGCGGTCGAGCGCCGAGAGATCCGGCATGATGCGCAGCGGGAGCGGCTCGCGGAAGCTGCGCCGCAGCTCGACGATCCCGAGCTGCGAGAGGATGCGCGCGTGGTACGAGCGCAGCGCGGTGCGCCCGCGCTCGCGCGGGACGAAGCGCAGCGTCACCTGCGCGCCCGAGCGTGGCGGGACGACCGCGCGCGCCTCGCCGAGGTCGATCGCGAGCCGCTCCGCCGGCGCCTCGACGATCGCGACGCGCCGCTCGCCGCCGGTGCGGTTGGCGATCTCGTAGGTGAAGACTCCGGGATTCGCCAGCGAGAGCGCGCGCGGGACCGCGCGGGTGATCTCGACGCGGCCGCGCAGCAGCAGCGCGTCGTACGCGACCAGCGCGGCGAACGCGATCAGCGCGATCGCGAGCGCGGCCTGCCACGCGATCAGCTGCGCGAGCGCGAAGGCGAAAAGCGCGATCACCAGCAGCGCCGCGATCCCGCGCGGCGCGATCCGCGGCATCAGCTCGTCAGTGGCTTCCCGCTATGCGGGAAGCCGTCGCGGTCCTTGCTTCGCTGCGGTCCGCCATCCGGATACGAAACGATCTCACTGTCTACTCTTCCGGCGCGCGCACGCTCGCCAGGATCCGTTTCACGACGTCGTCGCCGGTCGTCCCGTCGAGCTCGGCCTCGGGCCGCACGATCAGACGGTGCGCGAGGACGAGCGGCGCGACGTCCTTGACGTCGTCCGGCGTCGCGAACGCGCGGCCGTCGAGGTACGCCGACCCCTGCGCGGCGACGACGAGCGCGAGCGCCGCGCGCGGGCTCGCGCCGAGCGCGACGTCCGGCGAGCTGCGCGTCGCCGCGACGATATCGTAGACGTAGCCTTGCAGCGAGTCGGAGAGGTGGATCGCGCGAACCGCGCGCTGCGCGCCGACGAGCTCCTCGGGCGCGACGACCGCGGCGACGCCGAGCGCATCGAGATCGCGCGAGTCGAAGCCGGCGACGGCGCGCGCGATCAGCGCGCGCTCCTGATCGGGCTCTGGATACCCGGTGCGCACGCGCACCAAGAAGCGGTCGAGCTGCGCCTCGGGGAGCGGGTACGTCCCCTCGAACTCGATCGGGTTCTGCGTCGCGCAGACCAGGAAGGGCACCGGCAGATCGTAGGTCGTCCCGTCGATCGTGACGCGGCGCTCCTCCATCGCCTCGAGCAGCGCGGCCTGCGTCTTCGGCGGCGTCCGGTTGACCTCGTCCGCGAGCAGCATGTTCGAGAAGACCGGGCCGCGCCGCAGCGAGAAGGTCGCGCTGCGCTGGTCGAACACGGTCGTCCCGACGACGTCGGAGGGCATGAGGTCCGGTGTGAACTGGATCCGCCCGAACGTCACGCCGAGCAGCCGCGCGAGCACGCGCACGGTGAGCGTCTTCGCCGTCCCGGGGACGCCTTCGATCAGCGCGTGGCCGCCGGCGAGCAGCGCGACGGTGAGCGCGAAGCCGGCGCGGTCACCGCCGACGACGACGCGCGCCAATCCCTCCCGCAGGCGGTGCGAAACGTCGGTCGGGGCTGGTTGCACGGACGATCTCCTCTCGGGCGGTTCGGGAAAGCTGGGCGACGGCGATCAGCGCGGCGTCGTCGGAGAGCGACTCCATCTCGAGGAACCGCACCTGTTTCTGCAGCGCTACGGTCTCCGGTGTCCGCGCCGCGCGCTCGAGCGAGCGGCGCGCGTCGCGCAGCAGCGCGTCGGCGGCGTGGTCGCGCGCGTGCACGCGCTCGTACAGCGCGGCGATCGCGCCGACGAACTCGGCCGAGGTCGGCTCGCGCGGCGCGAACAGCCGCACCGGCGGGCCGAGCGGGACGATTCCGTACGCGAGCCACAGCAGGCCGGCGAGCGCGGCGAGCGCGAGCGCGACCAGCTCGGGCGCAGTCAGCGCGCGGTACCACGGCTTGTCGACGACGTCGCCGCGGATAGCCTCGTCGAACGCAACGGCACCGCCGGGGCGGCCCGGCCGCGCGGCGAGATACGCGAGCCGCGCCGCGTCGCCGCGCGCGATCGCGCGGTTCTCGAACAGCGCGCCGTTCGCGACGCCGATCACCTCACCGCGCCCGTAGCGGTAGCGCACCGCGAGGATCCCGGCACGGTCGCGCAGCAGCGTCTCGACGTTCGCCTTCTTCTCCGGGAACAGCCGGTCGGTGCCGCGGTTCGGCAGCGCCGCGACGTTCGACGCCCAGGAGCCGCGCAGCGCGCCCTTGTCGCCCTTGGTGTCGTCGAGATAGACCTTCTCGCCGCTGTCGTCGTCCTTGCCGCTGTACGGCGTGAGCCCGACGTCGACCATGCGGCCCCCGCCGCGCACCCAGGCGCGGAGCGCGTCGCGCTCGCCGGCGTTCCAGTCGTAGCCGACGCCGTCCGCGGGAAAGGAGACGACCAGCGTGTCGATCCCGCTGTCGCGGAGCGCGTCGTGATGGCGGCGCCAGGTTTCGACGCGGATCCCCTCGCGCGCGAGCAGATCGTACCATGCGCGGTACCCGCCGAAGCCGTAGTCATCGCTCGCGCGCGTCGCCCCGACCGGGGGCTCCGTCTGCCGGCCGAGCAGCGAGACGGCGACCAGCGCGATCAGCGCCAGCGCGGCGATGACCAGATCGCGTCTCATGCCGGCGCGACGACGCGGTCGTAGGCTTCGCGCATCCGCGTCACGAGCGCGGCGTCCGCGCCGCGGTCGCCGAACAGCGCGATCACGGCGTCGCGCGCGAGCGCGTCGAAGCTCGGGTCGCGCACCGCGCGGCGCCACTCGCCCGGCGTGCGCGCCGGATCGAAGCGCACGCGCCCGCGCTCGTCGAGCGCGCGCTGCGCCGAGGCCCACAGCA
>DATHLN010000088.1:0-8940 GCA_035488115.1 Candidatus Limnocylindrales bacterium
CGTCGCACGTGGCGTGCTCGGCGATTTCGACGCCGCGGAAGAGGCGGTCCAGGAAGCCGCCTACCGTGCGTGGCGCGCCTGGCCGCGCTTCGATGCGACCCGCGCGTTCCAGCCCTGGTTCCTGCGCATCGTGCGCAACGCCGCGGTCGACGAGCTGACACGCCGCCGCCGAACCGCTCCGCTCCCCGCCGAACCGTGCGCATCGGCGACCTCTCCGGCCGACGTCACGGTGCTGCGCGAGCGGACCGCCGAAGTCGGCCGCGCACTCGCCGTGCTCCCGCACGCCCACCGGACCGCGCTGGTGCTGCGCGGCGTGCACGACCTCGAGTACGACGCGATCGCCGCGATGCTCGGCACGCCGTCGGCGACCGTTCGAATCCACGTGCACCGTGCGCGGCAGCGGCTGCGCCGGCTCTACGCCTCGTCCAACTGAAAGACGTCCTCGACCCGCTTCTTGAACAGCCGGCTCAGCCGGATCGCCAGCGGCAGCGAAGGATCGAACCTGCCGTTCTCGATCGCGATGATCGCCTGGCGCGACATCCCGAGCCGCGCGCCGAGCTCCTTCTGCGTCCAGTCGCGCTCGAGGCGGAGCTCGCGAACGCGGTTTCTCATGCGCGCCGGTTCACCGCGAACGCGACCACGAACCCGACGACGAACGTCGCGACCACGACCGAGATTGATCGCACGCCGAGGTTCACGCCGAACTCGAAGAGCGCATACAGGATGAGCGTCGATCCGACGAAAGCGTACGTGCACGCATGCAGGTAGACGCGTTGGTAGAACTCGTCGGCCGCGCGCGCGTTCGCGATCGAGCCCAGGACGATGAGCAACAGCGAGATCACCCGCAGCGACGCCAACAGCGGGCCGGGCACCTGATGCGGCGACACCACGTTGAACGCGACGAACCCCACCAGCGCGGCGCCGAGCACGACGCGCCACGCGAGCGACATCGCGTTCCATGATTCGGCGCTCTCGACCATCAGGTCGTGCCATAGGTTCTCGCGCTCTTCGGCCATACCGACATGGTAAGGTAAACCTTACATCGGCGTCAAGCCCTCAGTGCGGCATCTCTTCGTCGGAGAGCCCGAAGTAATGACCGAGCTCGTGGACGATCGTCTCGCGCACTTCGTCGACCGCCTCGCGCCGCGTCCGCGTCGCGCGCAGGATCGGCCCGCGGAAGACCGCGATCTCGTCGGGCAGCAGCGGATCGCCGTGCTCGCGTTCGGTCAGTGCGACGCCGCGGTAGATGCCGAGCAGCTCCTCTTCGTCCGCATCCGGGCCGAGCGCGTCGAGATCTTCGGCGCTCGGCTCTTCCTCGACCGAGATCACCACGTTCTGCACCATGTCGGCGAAGCGCTTCGGCAGCGACGCGAGCGCCTCGTCGACGATGCGGTGAAACTCCTGGAGGTCGAGATCTGCGCGCCCGATCTGCGCGCGATAGCGCGTCGTTCGCGAGCGCCGCGAACCGTCGTTTCCTTCGCCGCCGGCCATGGCGACTGCGTTCGAGGCGCGCCCGGCGTTTCCGCCGCGCCGGGCGCGCCTCGCCGCGCTGCGCGAGCGCTAGCGCAGCGCTGCGTAGAGCTTCGCGATGTCGATGCTGCCGAGGCCGGTGGTGTAGTCGTACTTCGGCAGCGCGGTGTACAGACCGTTCGTGCCTTGCAGCACGTCGTGGAACGGGCCGATCAGCTCGGTCGCCGGCGGACCGCCGGAGATCTCCTGCGGCGTGCTGCTCGCGTACGTCTTGTAGAGCAGCGGCGCCGCGAAGCCGAGCGTGTTCCCGTGCGCGCTCTGCATGCGAGCGTACACGCCGGCCGCCATCGGCGAGGCGAGGCTCGTCCCCGCGGTGATGTACTCGGTGCCGCCCATCCACACCAGCGCGCCGGTCTCCAGCGCCGCGTCGTACGCGACGTCGGGGAGGCCGCGGAAGGTCAAGCCGGCCGGCGTCGTGCCGACGATCTGCGTCGGCGACTCCCAGTACGGCGAGTACTCGAACTGGCTCAGCCCACCGCCGCCCGACTGCCACGCCTGCTCGCCGAGATACGTCCCGTCGACGTTGCTGAACGTGTCCGTCCCGCCGACCGCGACCGCGTACGGCGAGCTGGCCGGATACTCGACGAGCGGCGCGCCGCCGACGCCACCGTTCGGCGGAACGCCCGCGACGCCGCAGTACGCGCCCGTGTCGCCGGTCGAGGCGAAGAGCGTCTGCCCTTGCGCCGCCGCTTCGAGCAGCACCATGTCGCCGACGAGCATGTCGCCCGACTGGTACGGGAAGACCTCGCAGCCGCCGACCGAGGCATTCATGATCGGCGCGATGTCGTCGCTCGCCCATTTGTTCATCGTGAGGGTGAGGTCGGAGAACGACATCGACGTCGCCGTGTACAGGTCGATCTGCTTGATGTTGTACGCCATGCCCTGCGAATACGTCATATCGAGCACCCATTCGCCGTTTCCGCTGATGTCGCTCGACGCCGGACCGGAATGGATCTGGTTGATCGGGACCTGGGGCATCCCGAAGCGCGACTCGTTGTCGCGGAAGTCGGAGATCGCGATGCTCGGGTCGCCTTCGACGAAGATCGCGACGTCGGTCGCGGTCGCGGCCGGCGTGCTGCCGGCGTCGTATGTGATGTTGAACGTCGGCGGGTCGTAGAACCGCGGGCACACCGGCGTCCCGGTCGTCGTGTTCACGCCCTTCGTGCAGCCGTTCGGGCTCGGGGAGCCGTTCGCGTCGAAGACCGCGGGCTGCACGTTCGTCGCCTGCTTCGACGACGGGCCGGCCTTCAGGCCGGGCGCGTTGGTGAGGCCGAGCACCGCGACGACGTTGCCGCTCAGCGCGGTCGGCACGAACGCCGGCTGCGTGTTCGCGAAATACGACTTTCCGGCGACGTTGAAGCCGTGCAGCGTGGTGTTGAACGCCTTCTCGACGGTCGCGGCCGAGGCGGTCGCGCTGACCAGCAGGTTGTTGGGCGCGGCCTGCACGTTCGTGAAGCCCTGGCTCTGGAGATACGAGACCGCCGCGGCGACCTGCGCCGACGACGGAGCGTACTGCGCGACGAACGCGTCGCGCGACATCCGCTGGCCGGCGGCGACGGCCGACTTCGCGGCGTCGACGTTGCGCATCTGCAGGCCGAGCACGACGTTCACTGAGTGCGTCGCGCCGAGGTGCCCGAGGTCGGTGGCGTTCGCGAGCGCGATCGCGCCGGTCGCGGTCGGGGCCCAGCCGGCCGGCGCCGTGACCGACATCGGGCGAACGGTGCGCGCGCCCATCGTCGAGGGGGCCTGCGCGGAGCTCGCCGGGCGGCCCGCGGACGCCGGCAGCATCGAGCTCGCACCGTGTCCACCGGAGCAGGCGGCGGTCATCATCCCCACCGCACCCGCGAGAGCGACCAATTTCTTCATGTGAGGGTTCCTCCTACGCTCGACTCTAGCCGCGGCGCGGTCAAGGCCCCCATACACAAAATCGGGTAGGTGGCTTTATCTCGCAAAGCGCAATCGCGCCGGATGGCGACGTTGGGATGGATCGGGCTTGGGGAGATCGGGACGCCGATGGTGTTGCGGCTGATCGGCGCGGGGCATCGTGTCGTGGTATGGGGGCGTACCGCGTCGCGGCTGCAGCCGGCGCTGGACGCCGGCGCGGCGGCGGCCGGGACGCCGGCCGAGCTGGCGGCGCAGTGCGAGGCGGTGCTGCTGTGCGTGACGGACGGGGACGCGGTCGAGGAGGTCGTCTTCGGGCCGCGCGGCGTCGCCGAAGGCGCGAAGCGCGGCGGGGTGATCGTCGACCATTCGACGATCCATCCGGAGACGACGCGGCTCGCGTCGCGGCGGCTGCGTTCGGCGGGCGTCGCGTGGGTCGATGCGCCGGTCTCCGGCGGCGCGAAGGGCGCTGAAGCGGGGACGCTGTCGGTGTTCCTCGGCGGCGACGACGCGGACTGCGAGCGCATTCGCCCCTGGATCGCGGCGTACGCCGGCAACGTGACGCACATGGGTCCGGTCGGGAGCGGGCAAGTCGCGAAATCGTGCAATCAGGCGATCGTCGCGGCGACCGTGGGGATGTGGGCCGAGGTGATCGCCTACGCCCGCCGGTGCGCGATCGACCCCGATCTGCTGGTCGACGCGCTCGAGGGCGGCTGGGCCGACTCGGCGATCCGCCGCGTCCACGCGCACGACATGGTGGCCGGCCGCTTCCGGCGGACGCCGGGGCTCATCATCCTGAAAGACCTCGACATCATCGGCGACATGGCACGCATGACGAAGTCACCGATGCCGGTCACCGAAACCGTCACGACGCTGTTCCGCCTGCTGTTGGCGCAAGGTCACTCGCCCGGCGGCTTCGGCGCGATCATGCAGCTGTATGCGGACTCGGCACAAGCAGATGGCGCGACGGTCTCTCACCCTTCGACAAGCTCAGGGTGACACGGCTGGCCGGTCATGCTGAGCTCGGCCTGTCCTGAGCTTGTCGAAGGATCGAAGCATGAGAGCGAGACGCGCACGCAGGGGCGAAGTCGCTAGCGGTCGACTTCGCCGAAGACCGGGTCCAGGGAGCCGATCATCACGACCATGTCGGCGATGAGCTCGCCGATCGCGACTTTCTTCAGGACCTGGAGATTGTAGAGCGAGGGCGGGCGGGTGCGCACGCGCCACGGGCGGTTGTCGCCGTTCGAGACGACGTAGTAGCCGAGCTCGCCGCGGGGGCCTTCGACGGCTTGGTAGACGTCGCCGGGCGGGACGCGGAATGACTCCGAGACCAGCTTGAAGTGATGGATCAGCGCCTCCATCGAGAGCGCGATCGTCTCCTTCGGCGGCGGCGCGAACTTCGTGTCGGGGATCTGCCACGGACCGGGTTCGTCGAGCAGCTTGCGCACCTGCCGGATGATCCGGATCGACTGGTCCATCTCGTCGAGGCGCACCAGGAACCGCGCGTAGGCATCGCCCTCCGTGCGCACCGGAATGTCGAACTCGTAGTTCTCGTAGCCGGAATACGGATAGGCTTTGCGGACGTCGTATGCGACGCCGCTCGCGCGCAGCACCGGTCCGGTGAGACTCCACGCGACCGCGTCTTCCGGTGAGATGATCCCCACGTCGATCATGCGGTCTTGCAGGATCGGGTTCTTCTGCAGCAGCCGGCGGATGTCGCGCATCCGCGGCTCGAACATTTCGATGAACGCGTCGAGGCGCTCGAGGAACCCTTGCGGCAGGTCCTGGCCGACGCCGCCGACGCGGATGTAGTTCGGGTGCATGCGTGCGCCGCCGGACATCTCGAACATGTCGAGGATCCGCTCGCGCACGTCGAACGCATAGAAGAATCCCGTCAGCGCGCCGAGGTCGATCCCGCCGGTGCCGAGCCATACGCAGTGCGAGGCGATGCGCGAGAGCTCGCTGACCAGCACGCGGATCCGGTTCGCGCGCACCGGGATCTCGTTCTCGATCCCGAGCAGCTTCTCGACCGCGAGGTAGTAGCACAGCGCGTTGGTCAGCGGCGAGAGATAGTCCATCCGCTCGATGACGGTGGACGCCTGCGACCAGAACAGGTTCTCGGCGCTCTTCTCGATCCCGGTGTGCAGGTAGCCGATCTCGGGCGACGCCTTGGTGACGATCTCGCCTTCGATCTCGGTGATGATCTGCAGCACGCCGTGCGTCGAGGGGTGCTGCGGGCCCATCGAGAGCACCATGCTGTTACCGGTGCGCGAGACGACGTCGACGGTGTAGCCGCCTTCGGCTTCCTGCGCGATGCTCGTCGTCACTGTGGCTTGTCGTCCTTCGTTTTCAGATTCACGGGGCGCTGCGCGAGCTCTTCGGGCTTGGCCTCACCGGCGGTCGCGGAACCGCCGGGATGTTTCGCGCTCTGCGCGGCGGCGGCCGAATCGGACGCGCCGTGGAACTCGCTGCGCCCGCGCGCCTGCGCGATCTGCTTCTGCAGCGCGGCGGCGGTGCGGCCCGACGCCGGCGTACCGGCGGCGACGTTCGATTTCAGCGCGAACGACGGGCGCGGCGTGCGCTCGCGCGCGGGGCCGCGCAGCGGGTAATCCTTGCGCAACGGATGGCCCTCCCAGTCGTCCGGCATCTGGATGCGTCGCAGATCCGGGTGGCCCTCGAAGCGAATCCCGTATAGGTCCCAGATCTCACGCTCCGCCCAGTCCGCGCTCGGCCACAGGTCGCTGACGCTCGGCAGGCTGGCGTCGCGTTCGCTCACGCCGCACAGCACGCGCGCGCGCTCGGGGCGTCCGACCGCCGCGACCGACGTCACCGCGGTCGCCATGCGCAGCAGATGGTAGACCACGTCGAAGCGCGCCGGGTCGCGGCCGGGATAGTCGACGCCGCCGATGTCGAGCAGCATCGTGAAGCCGTCGGCCTTGAGGTCTTCGAGCGTCGCGCGTATGTCGGCGCTCGTGACGCGGATGATCCGCGCGTCGTCGATCTCGGGACGTACCGCGGTGGGGTCGAGGGCCGTCGCCCCGGCCGGCGGCGCTTGCGGACTCGGCATTGGTGCTGCTTCCTAGGCGCGGGCGAGAACGCCGCCGCGGCCGCCTTGGCGGATCTGCTGCTGAATCAGGTTGACGGCGTAGAGCAGGCCGTCGGGCGTCGGCGGGCAGCCGGGAACGTAGACGTCGACCGGGACGATCGTGTCGACGCCCTGCACGATCGCGTAATTGTCGAAGACGCCGCCGCTCGAGGCGCACGCACCCATCGAGATCACCCACTTCGGGTCGGCCATCTGGTCGTACAGGCGCTTCACGATCGGCCCCATCTTCTGCGCGACGCGGCCCGACACGATCATGAGGTCGGCCTGGCGCGGCGACGCGCGGAAGACCTCGGAGCCGAAGCGCGCCATGTCGTACTCCGGCGCGGTCGCGGTCATCATCTCGATCGCGCAGCACGCGAGCCCCATCGTGAGCGGCCAGACGCTGGACGACTGCGCCCAGCGCGCGACCGCGTCGACCGTCGTCAGGAGAAAGTCGCCGCCGCTGTTGCCGCCTACCGCCACTGGAACCCGCCTCGCTTCCAGACGTACGCATATCCGACCGCGAGCACGATCACGAAGATCAGCATCTCGGCGAGACCGAAGATGCGCAGGGCGTGCATCTGCACCGCCCAAGGATAGAACGACGCGGCTTCGACGTCGAAGATCACGAACAGCATCGCAATCAGGTAGAAGCGGACCGGGAAGCGGCCCGAGACGTCGGAGGTCGGCTCGACGCCGCACTCGTACGCTTCCGACTTCACGGGGTTCGGCTTCTTTCGTGCCAGAAGTCCCGGGAGGAGCGTGAAGCCGAGGGAGGCCGCGAACGCGACGGCGAGATAGATAGCGACCGGACCATAGGGAGACACAACCTGAAACTTTACACCAACACGCTCGTGCGCGCCTCCGTCCTGGGTCTTACCGCGGTGCTCTCGGCCTGCGGGCCGAACCCGAACGGGCAAGGGGTCACCGACACCGGCAGCGTGGTCGGGACGATCGTCGACGCCAAGACGCCCACCGTGGCGATCAACTCCGCGACCGTCCAGATCGGCCTGCAGGTGACGCGCCTCTCGACCTCCGACCAGGGCAAGTTCACGATGAGCAACGTCCCGACCGGGACGCAGACGATCGTGATCAGCTCGCCCGGCTATCAGACCTACTCCAGCCAAGTCATCGTTCGCAAGGGTCAGACGTCGGACATCGGGGTCATCGGGCTCGCTTCCGCGACCGGGCTGTAGCGCGACCTAACCCTTCGCGGCGGCGAGGGGTCGTAGGCTAGGTGATCCTCAACGTCCTGGTCGGGATCGCGGGCGCGGCACTGGTCGTCTCCTCGCTGGCCGACCTGTTCATCTCGGTCGTCGTCCCGCGTTCGGTCGGCGGGCGGCTCCGGCCGAGCGCGCTCATCTCGCGGAACGGCTGGCGGTTCTGGCGCGACCAAGCGATGCGGATCGAGGACGCCGAGCGCCGCGAAGACACGCTGGCCGTCTTCGCGCCGACGCTGCTGGTGACGCTGCTCGCGTACTGGGTGCTTTCGGAGATCGTCGGCTACGGGCTGCTGTTCTGGGCGCTGCGCGCCGGACTGCGTCCGGAGCCGCACATCGGCGGCGCGATCTACTTCGCCGGGACGTCGCTCCTCACGATCGGCTACGGAGACATCGTCCCGCTGCACTGGTACACCCGCGCGCTCTCGCTGTTCGCGGCGGGCGGCGGGCTCGCGACGTTCGCGATCGTGACGACCTTCCTGTTCCAGACGTTCGCCGCGTTCCAGCGGCGCGAGGCCTTCGTGGTGACGATCTCCGAACGCACCGGCGCGCCGCCGAGCGGGCTGGAGTTCGTCGTGCGCCACCTCAAGCTCGGCATGCCGGACGACATCGGAACGATTCTGCGCGAGTCGCAGCGCTGGATCGCCGAGGTGATGGAGACGCATCTCGCCTACCCGGTGCTCACGTACTTCCGCTCCAGCCACGACGACGAGTCGTGGGTCGGAACCCTCGGCGCGCTGCTCGACGCTTCGACGCTTCTCATCACCACGCTCGATCTCGATCATCGCGGACAAGCGGAGATCACGCTGCGGCTCGGCTCGCATCTCGTGCGCGATTTCACGGGGTTCTTCCACCTGCCGCAGAGCGACGCCGCGGGTGTCGAGTACGACGAGTTCGTGACGGCGTACCGGACGCTCCGCGAGCTCGGCGTCCCGCTCCGTCCGCTCGAAGACGCGTGGCCCGCATTCTCGAGGAAGCGCGCGAGCTACGCGGTCCCGCTCGAGGCGATGGCACGCTGGTGGCGGATCCCGCCCGCGCGCTGGATCGGCGACCGCTCCCGCGTGCGCCTCCACGTCAACGTCGGCGTCCCGCGATGAGCGCGCCGAACGAGCGCTAGCGGCGTGCGGCGCGCGTGCGGGGATGCGAGGCGAGGAAGCGGGTCGCGGTGTCGATCGGGGTGGCGAAGCCGATCGCGCGCTCTTCCTCGAAGCGCGACTCCGCGAT